>NZ_SRHQ01000029.1:0-58724 GCF_004683995.1 Methylorubrum sp. Q1
CCACTCTCATGGCTGCGGCCGCCGCTCTCCCGCCGCCTCGCTCGCAAGCCGACTGGCGCCGCGCCTCCACGTTCCTACGGCTCGCGCGCCGGCAGGCCATCCACCAGAACCGCGCCTGCGAGCCGCACATTCTCTGCGACGGCTACCATCGCCGAATCCGTGTCGGCACCTGGGAGCCGGTCGGCGTCTACAATGGGCCGTCTCCGATTTCCGACCTGCTGATGATCGCGTTTCACCGGCGCCAGCACGTGGCGGGCGTGCCGATCGGCGGCGGGCGCCTAGCAGCGGCGCGCATCTTCGCCGAGCGCTCCCGCGAGGTTGGTTCGGTGCGTCTGCCGTGAGTGACCCGTTTCGTTCCCGTGGCCCCGCGCCGGGCCCCTCGATATGCTCCGATGCGCAAGACATGCGCCCTACGGAGAAAAGCCGCTCGCCCATGGTCCGGAACATTCAGGAATGGCGCCGCATGAGCGGCGAGCAGTTTTCGGCAGCGCTCGAGCAGGTGGGGCTTGGCAGGGCGGCGTTCGCCTGGATCCTCGGCACGCGATCGGAGCGTGTCACAGCGTGGGCGAAGGGTGCGGAGACGGTGCCATTCTATATGGACGTGCTGCTTTCCCTCATGACGCTGCCGGGCGCGCGGGAGATGGTCCTACGCGTCGTCAGGCGGCAGCAGATCGGCGACCAGCAGGCGGAGCGGGAGTTCGACGCCTGGAAATCCCGTGATGGGTAAGCCGATACGCGTCGACCCGCATGCCGAGATAATGGCGCAGCGCCTGATGACGGGCGCGATGGATGACGTTGCGCAGGGCATCCTGTCCGGCCGGGACGGCTACGCGGTGCGCGAAAGCGTCCTCAGCGAGCTTGCGCCTGCCTGGGTGAAGATGGCGGGCCGTGGGGCGGCAGATGCGGCTGTGCGGGGCATGTACGCCCTGGAGCCGCGTGAGTGCCTGACGAAGGCGGAAGCGGTCGGCCTGCGGCGACTGGAGGCGATCGAGGCCAAGAGCCTGCGCGACCACCAAGCCGCCCGCGCCGCCGAGTACCGCGCCTATCTTGCCGAGCACGCCCCGCACCTGTTGCCACAGCGCCCGAGCCTTTTCGCCCGCATCGCGAATTGGTCCGTGTTCGCCCTCCTGGTGGCTCTGATCGTCTGCGGGGTGCTCATCAGGCCGGCGACCGCGGGCGAGGCGCACAGCCGCTGGCGGGCTCTGGCGGAGTGCGGTGTCGCCAAGGGCGCGGACTACGAGCGCAAGTGCCGGCGATTCAGCCGGACCGAGCGCAGCACGTGGCGGGCATACGATGGTCCCGGCGCCGGAGCGCCGAGGGAATGGGAAGCACGGAAGGAGTGGGAGTAATGGAGCGCGAATTGCCTCCGTGGCTTGAATTCGATTTCGGCGACAAAATAGGGAACAGAATTTTCAAAGACCGCAACGAAGCGTTAGAGTTTGTTCAAAAGGAATTTGATTTTTACCAATGGATGTCCAATTATCAAAACGAGAGTGCTTTTTCGACGATCGCTCAGTTCGTATTCAATAGCACGAATCACAGTGTTTACGGCCTAAACAATCAGCACCAATGCGGAGATGGTGTCATTTTTTTTAGTAAATCAGTTTTTCTCACTGTACGGAAATGGGGCGCTGCCTCTGAGTTTTAGCGCGGCTGGATTGTTTATCGCCGATCTTAGGAGAAGCCACGGCGATAGAACTGCTATGGGCTTTCTGGCATATACCACAAAAATATGGGAGGCGTTTTTACTAGCGCAGAAGGCGCCAGTGGCGTGATGACTGCTTACGCGAGGGAGCAAGGGCATAGTCGTGATGCCGCCAAATCAGTACATAGAAATTTAGATAAGCTCTTATCCCTTATGTCCGGAAAAATAGATGATATCGAAAACGCTCGTATAGTTCGGGCAGAAAATGCAAGAGATAGGGTCCGCGAGCAACTTAAGAAAAACGACATACAGAAAAGGTGGGATTTGAGGCGATTAAAAAAGCTTTAATCGAGCATGACCGCAAATTCAACGAGGCCGTTATTGAGTTCGGCGAGATCAAAATAACCTACCAAGAATTTATGAAACTTAAAGCCCCAGTTGATTATTGGACGGAAAAAGCCAGCCAACACAGACAGTCTTCGAAGAATTACAGAAAAATACTTATCGATTATGGGGTATGGGTGGCCCCTCTGCTGTTGCTATTACTGATGGCGATAGCCGTTATCAGTTACTTTGCTGCCGATCCCGCTAAGCCGCTTATCACGCAATTAGTATTTGCCGCAGTCGGCATACTTGTTACGACCGTGGCTTTTTGGGCAGCCAGGATTATTGTCAGGCTCTACATGAGCGAACATCACCTCGCCATAGATGCTGAAGAACGAGCAACTATGGCGATGACGTACCTGGCTCTAATTGAGCGCGGCGCTGCAGATGAGAAAGATCGTGCTCTAATCCTTGCCCCGCTGTTTAGGCCTACCTCGGACGGCATCGTTAAGGATGATGCGGCGCCTGAATTTTCACCGGCTGCAATCGCTTCCCGCTTGCTCACGCCGCGCTGACTTGCTGCTCCATGGCCTCGACGGCCCGCGACCGCTCACGCAGCCCGAAATGCCGGGCGGTCGCGTCTATCGCGGCGAGAAACAGCACGCCGAGCCGCTCGGACTCGCCCATGCCTTGGCTGGCCATCCACGAGAACGAGTGTCCGTTGATGACCCGGTGGAAGAGGATGGCGAAGAACTCCTCGCCGATCCGGGCTTTCACGTCGCCGATCAGACGGAGCGATTCCGCCCGGTCGTCCGAGACACCGCCGATCTTGCGGGAGGTGTCGACGCCTCGCTCAAAGCGAGGGTTCGGGAACTGGCCAGCGTGGGCCCGGTGCCAAAGCTGATCGAACCGCTCGAGCGCCAGCAGGCGCGGCGGGGTGCGATCGGTCTGCCGGTGGATCAGGTTGGCGTAATCGGCGAGCGAGGCGCGCTTATCGACGGCTGGACCACGGATCTGGATTTCACGTTGGCCCGCGGCGGTGCGGGGATCGTGATCGACGCCGGCCGCCTTCTCGTCGCGCTTCCGCTGCGCCTGCCCCTGCTGAGCGAGCCGGTCGCGCTTCTCCTGCTCCTTGGCCAGCCGGCGCTGCTCCTTGGCGCTGAGAGAGACCGGGTGCGGGGTCGCGGCGGCGAGATCCATCGCGCGGGCGAGCCGGGCCTCGGCGGCCAGTTCGTTCTGCCGGCGGACGGTCTGCGCCCGCTGCACCATGGGGGCGAGGCGGTCGGCTTCCTGGCCATGAGCCTTGGCGTGCGCCTCAGCCTTGTCGGCGGCTTCCTGCGAGAGCTTGGCGAGCGCTACCTTGCCGGCG
Organism: Methylorubrum sp. Q1; assembly: GCF_004683995.1. Classification (NCBI taxonomy): domain Bacteria; kingdom Pseudomonadati; phylum Pseudomonadota; class Alphaproteobacteria; order Hyphomicrobiales; family Methylobacteriaceae; genus Methylorubrum; species Methylorubrum sp. Q1. The sequence continues at coordinate 3,339 of NZ_SRHQ01000029.1, forward strand.
GCCTCACGCTTGGCCTGCGCCTCTCGGTGCTTCGCCGCGGCAGCCGCCCAGCGGTCCCGGCGGGCGATGGCGGTCTCGTAGCGGGTGTCGATGTGCTGGGGCATGTCAGAGATCCGCGGCGAGTTCCGGAAGCCACACGGAGAAGCCCGTCTCCTGCGTGCCGTAATAGAAGGCGATCTCCGCCTTGCGCAGGCTGACGAAAGCGGCGCGGAAGCGGGTGTTCACGGCGCTCTCATCCGAACCAGGCAGCACCTCGTTGCCGAAGGCTTGCCGGGCATCTTCCAGTGGGACGAGCCGGGCACCTTTGCAGAGGCGGCGGTCGGCGCCACGCTGCTCCTGGGTGGCGAGTTTCGACTTGGTGAGCGTGAGGCTCTTCAGGATGCTGTAGAGGACGATCCCTTCAGGGGTGAAGGTCGGCTTCTTGGCGGCGCGCTGGCGCACCTCCTCGGGCTCGATCTCGCGCGGCTCGGGCTCGTTCGTGAACCGGGTGAACTGCCCCTCGAAGCCGAGTTCGGCCGTACCCTCGGGCCCGTGCCGGTTCTTGCCGATGATGATCTCGGCGACGCCCTGCCACTTGCGCATCGCAGCCTGCCATTTGGCGTGCTGCTCGGTGCCCTCCTGACGGGGCTCGGCCTTCTTGAGGTAGTATTCCTCCCGGTAGACGAAGAGCACGCTGTCGGCGTCCTGCTCGATCGATCCGGACTCGCGCAGGTCGGAGAGCATGGGCCGCTTGTCGTCGCGCTCCTCGACCTTCCGAGAGAGCTGCGACAGGGCGATGATCGGAACGTCCAGTTCCTTGGCGAGCGCCTTCAGGCCGGTGGTGATCTCCGTCACCTCGGCCACGCGGTTGTCGCTGCGCCGGCCGGAGCCGGTGAGCAGCTGCAGGTAGTCGACCACCAAGAGCGAGAGCCCGCGGCGCTTCTTCAGAGCACGGGCCCGGATCTTCAACTGCGCGATGGAGAGACCACCGGTCGGGTCGATCAGCAGCGGCAGCTTCGCGAAGTCGCGCTCGGCGATCGTGTAGCGCTCCATCTCTGCCTTGTCGGCGAGACCTCGCTTCAGCTTCCAGAACGGCACCCAGGCGAGGTCGGAGAGGATGCGCTGCTTGAGCTGCCGCTCACCCATCTCAAGCGAGGAGAAGCCGACGACGCCGAGGCGCTCGCCCTCGGCGGCCCGCGCCATCACGTACCGGGCGACCGCCAGCGCGATGTTGGTGGCGAGCGCCGTCTTGCCGGCGCCGGGCCGGCCGGCAAGGATGATCAGGTCGGAGGGCTGCAGGCCGCCCAGCACGTCGTCCAGGCGCTGCAGGCCTGTCGAGAGGCCCACGATGCCGGATTGGCGCTGGTAGGCGTCGTAGACATCGTCGGAGGAGATCCGCCCAAAGTCGCGGAAATCCGATTCCTGACCGCTCAGCGCCGGGCGCACCTCCTCCAGATCGCGCTCAAGATCGGCGAAGATCGTCTCGGCAGTTGATTGCACAGGGGCATCGTATGCCAGCGCTGCGAGGCTCTGGCCGATCGTGATCAGCCTGCGCCGGAGCGCCATGTCGCGGACCTGCTTGGCGTATTCCGGCGCGTTGATGACGGTGGTCGCCTCAGCCGACAGACGGGCGAGGTACTGCATCGGCGTAATGCCGTTGCCGAGGTCGGCGTCGCCGAGATGGCCCTTCAGCAGGATCGGATCCGCCCGGCCGCCGGCCGCGATCACGTCGATCATCACCTGCCAGATCTGACGGTGGACGCCTTCGTAGAAGTGCGCCGGCTCCACGACGTTGGCGACCTTGCGGTAGGCGTCGTTGTTGAGGAGCACGGCACCGATCAGCGCCTGCTCGGCGTCGATGTTGGCCGGCGGCTGACGCATCACGGATTCGTCGAGGCTGCGCATGACGGTCACGCTGCATCCTCGCTGACGGTGTCGATGCCGAGCCTCGAGAGGAGCAGCGGGCCGTAGGTGGCATCCTTCGGCTTGCGCATGGCCTCGCGCGCGATTGCAGCCCGCTCAGCATCGGCTCGCCGCTGCTCAGCCGACCGCCGATCGAAGCAGATTTCCGCGTGGTGGGCGCAGTAGCTCGATTTCTCGTGCTCGACGGGCTCGGCGCAGAAGAGATGGCTCGGAGCGCTGTGCGGGGTGACGGCGAACCGGCACTGTCCGCGGCGCAGGAGGTGGATCGGCTTGCTCATGCCACCACCTCGTTCCGATGCAGCCAGCCGACCTGGGGCTCGCCGTCATAGCCGTGCAGCCAGACGAAGATGGAGAAGTCGACGGTGCCGTTGCCGGGCTTTCCACCAGAGACGATCACCTCGCCCGGCGGCATGGACGGCCGCGGGCAGAGGTAGAGAATGCGCTGAAGGGGCGTGGTCGCGAGCCAGCGCGCCCGACGCTCGCCCTGGGCCCACTTCGAGGGCAACAACAGGCAGACCATCGACTGCGCCCGCTGGAGTGCCAGGGTCGCGAAGGCCTCCGCATCCTTGAACGGCGGATTGCTGGCGATGATGTCGGGAAACTCCCAGCCATCGCCTGATCGCGTCGGGAAGCCGGTCAGGAAGTTTGAGAGCCAGTAGGCTCCCTGCCGGCCCGGCACCGCCTCCCATCGAGCAACGATGTCCGAGCCGAGCGCCTGCATGCCGGCGGCATGGGCCGCCTCGACGCAGGTGCCGAGCCCGCAGGCCGGGTCCAGCACCGTCATGCCGCGGACGAAGCCTTTGCGCTCGAACAGGCGCTGCCAGCACCAGGCCGGTTCGCAATACCAGTCCTCGGCCTGACGCTCGAAGATGTGGCTCTGCCGAGCGCGGGCAGTGGTGAGATCGAGAACGCCGGTCATGCCGCCGCGCTCATCTGCTGCCGGCCGGTCGCGCCGACGGTCCGCGCGTAGCGGGCCATCAGGTCGAGGAACCAGACCTTGTTGGGCTCAAGCTTCGATAGGCTGATACGGGTCGGGTGCTTCACGGCAAAGGCGACGACAGCCCGCTCGTGAATGATCCAGCCGTCACCGCGCTGCGCTTCGGTGCGGGCCTGACCGCGAGGCTTCGCCTCGAGCCAGCCGTTGCGGATCCACTTCATGACGGTGGCGCCATCAACGCCCATGACCTCCGCCAAAGCGAAGGCGCTGAAATGCTGGCTGTCGAGCCGATCCATGCGTCCGCTGGTTCGCATGTTGGCGATAGCTGCCGCAGTCCGCCGCCAGCCGCGCCGCGCCATCTGCCGCGAGATGAGGTGGGCCGGCAGCATCCCTCTCGCTTGGACAAAGGCGATTTCGGCATCCGTCCAAGGGCGAGGATTGCGGGCCGCCTCAAGCCCGAGGTTCGCGGCCTGACGCGAGACCCACCACTCCGGGCGAGCCACCTGCTTAGCGAGCTTGGTGATGAACCCCGTGGGGCGCGATCCGAGGTACGCAGACCGGATCATCGCGTCGATCAGCGGAGAGGACTCGATCTTCGCCTTGTCGCGGGAACGCGTGATCTTCAGGTTGTAGGTACGCCCGTAGACGGAATTGACGGTACGACCCGGCAGACGCTCGGCGCGCCACGCGGCGCCGCGCTTGACGTAGTGCTCTCGGAGGAATGCGTCCTCCTCGGGCTTGTAGGGCGGGCTGTAAGGCATCAGGCAGATCCCGCCCCGATGCGATTCAGCTTGCAGCCGATCCCGCGCGTGTGGATCAGCTCGATGCCGATCTTGCGCAAGCCGGACTGCATGATCGGAACGAGATCCGCGGCGCTGTGCGGCTTCTTCAGCCCGGCGACCTCGTCCATCTTCTTGATGCCGTAGAGGTTGCCGTCCTTGAGGACAGACAGGGCCTTCGCGCAGACTACGGTGGTGTCCCACCGTCCGCCGGGGCCGAACACGCGGCCGGTGTTGGTGCCGACCTCGACGCGGATCAGGTGACCGTCGGCGACCGGCAGGTTCTGCTGGTGCCGGCCAGCGCGGCGGAGGTCACCTTCGGCGGCGCGCTTGTCGCCGACGGCGCGCGCCGCGGAGATGCGAGCGCTCGGAGCGCTCGGAGCGCCCGGGTTCAGCCCGAGTTGCCGGGCGATGTCGTCGGCGGGGAGATCGGTCGAGGCCCACAAATCGAGGATCTCCTCGGTCTGCGAGCGGACGGGCTTGGCGTCGGGCTCGGCGGCCGGCGGCGTCGGGGATGAGCCTGACTTGGCTGCCCCAAACCCGCGCTTGCGGTCGCCCTCAGCGGCGCGCGGATCTTGCGCCTGCCGAGCCTTGCCGATGTAGGCCGAGACGGACGGGATGTGCAGGCGAAGATCCTGGGCGAGATCGGCCGGCCGCCATCCGGTCTCGGCATAGCGGTCAAGAACGATGTCGTGCGTCCGGCGATGCTGACCGGTGCTGCCGCCGTCCTGCACAAGCCCGCCGCCGGCGTTGCGCACCTCCGGGGGGCGCCGCGGCACGCGCGGCTCATCCATGGTTTCCGTGCGCTCGTCCGGCGCCGGGGCGGTATCGGCTGAGGCTGCACTCTCGCCCCCCGCCCCGGCATCGTGACGACATTCCTCGGATTGGCCGGTCCGAACGTCCACGCCAGCACCCCGCACCGGCACTTCATCCGAGGCTTTCCCGACTCTCACGGGCTCCCCTTCGCTCTGGGCTTGAGGTTGGATGTCTGCGGGGGTGGCAGCTTGTGCGGCCGGCGCGGGGCGCTCGGCCAGAAGAGGGAGAGGCGGCGCCTCGCGAATGGCGCGCTGCAGCTTCTGGGCTGCGTCAGGCGTCATCGGCGAACGGATCGCCGCCGTCGTGGTGCTGAGGTCGCGGATCATCTTGCCGAGCCGCGACTGCACGCCGGCAGAGCGTTCGGAAAGGCGGGCTTGCTCGGCCTGGAGATCGGCCATCTCGCCGATGATGCAGGCGAGGTCCGCGATGATGGCGGCGCGGGAATGGTTGGCTTCAGTCTGGGACACAGGTCTACCTCACAATCGAGGCGTTCATCGGAAGTCGCCGGGTCGTTTCAGGCTCTCAGGAGCATGTTTCCGGCAGTAGCGCTCGACGTTGTCGGTCGGTCTGCCGAAGTCGCCGCGGCCGTAGCAGGCGTAGTCCCCGCACTCGTCGCACCGCGGTTGCGGCGGGCCCGGGTCATTCTTGCGAAGCCAGGCCTGCCGCTCTTTCGCCTCCTGCTCTGCCTGCCATGCGCCGGGCGGGCGGAGATCGAGTTTCGCCATCAGGCGGCGACGAGAGGACGCCCCTTCGGCTGGCCGAGGCCGATCGCCTTGGCGAGCGCGGCGCGCTGCTCAGAGTAGGAGGCGGCGACCAGCGGATTATCCGCCGGCAGCCCAAACCGCAGCCGGTAGCTCTCTGGCGTGTGGCCGTGCTTCGTGATGTGGCGGCGGAGCGTCTTGTAGGGCTTGCCGTCGATGAAGGAGATTAGGGCGTCCGGCGTGATCGACTTTTTGATCTGGACGGCAGTGGCCTTCTCGACCTGGGCCTCGGGCTCGGCGGTGGGGGTCGGTGTCGCGACTTTGCTGCCGATGAGGGCGGCATGCACGGACCGGATCAGGCCCGGCAGCTCGGTGGCCGGCAGCACGTTGTGGCCGACATAGGCCATGACGATTTCGGCGGCGAGTTCGAGGCGGTGGCCTTCGGCGAAGGTGGCTGTGGCGTTGTCGTTGGTCATGGTGCTCTCCTGGGAATAGAGCGGTGGGTGAAGGGGTCAGGCGGCGCTGGGACGCTCGGCCGAAGTCGGGGTAGTGCGGTCACCGGGCGCTCGGCCGATGCGGTGGTCGAAAGACCCATCACGGGTCTCACCTGTGCGGCTGGAAACCTGACCGGTGCCACAACACTCGCGGCAGATGTCCATGTTGGTCTCGGCGTGCCGATCCTCGTGGGTATCGGTGCCGGTGCCCGAGCATCGCGGGCAGGGAATTCTGAAATCGGGCATTTCAAACCGCTCCGTCAGGCCGAAACTCGCTCGCCGTGCATGATGAGGTCGCGGGGGACGTGCCGGGCGCGGATGGCGCAGGCCCAGTCCCAGAGGCAGATCGCATCTGCGATGTTGTCGTCCTTGAAGCCGGGCGCGGCGTAGCCGAGGGCCACACAGCGGGCGATGACGGCGGCCTTGGTCTCCTTCGAGGAGCCCCAGCGCGCTTTGCCGGTGAAGTGCTTGCGCACCGTCTGCATATTCGCCGGCAGCACCTCGATGCCGTAGCAGGCGGCGACGCCCTGAAGGCCACCGACGCCGCGCTGGGGCACGAGGATGCTCTCGATACTCCGGCGGATCGGGTTCTCTCGGTCGCCGCCGCCCTGGTTCTGGTAGGGCGGGATCGGTGCTTCGAAGACGATCAGGTCCGGCCGGGTATCCGCAAGAAAGCACAGATCGCGGATCTTCCGACCCATCTCGCCGCCGACGACATCGTAGTGCTCGGACGGCTTCTTGAGCTTCCAGAGATCCGTCCGAGGCTTCTCACCGGGCCGCCCGAGGGCGAAGCCGGTGTTCGTCGCGATATCGAGGGCGGCGATCAGCATGGCGCGCTCCTCAGTGGATCGCGTCAGGGCCGAGTCCGCGGTGCTGCGCCGAGCGGCGCGGAGCCGGCGGCGGCAGCTCGTCGTCCAGATCGTCGGCGGCCGGCTTGGTGTCGTTGGCGGGCTTCCGCTTGTCGGCCTCGGCCCTGAGGAAGGCGTCGCCCTCGGCGGCTCCGGCGCGCATCTCGGCGCCGACCTCGCCCGGCGCGGCGGCCGGCGGGGCTCGGTGGCACCCTGCTCATGCTCCGCGTTGGCCGCATCGAGAGCCGCCTTGGCGTCGACCAGCACCTTCGGCTTCCGACCCTTGCCGCCCTTGGCTTCGTGAGCAGCCTTCGCCTGTTCGAAGCGCTGGACGATCTCCTCGTAGGAGAGACCGGGCGTGGGCGCCGGCGCGGCCTCGGCGGGCTTCTCGGCGACGTGCTGCGGCTGGGCGTCCTTACCGCCCTGACGCGAACCGGTCGCGGTGTTGTCGAAGACGCTGCCCTGGTCGTCCTGGCCCTGGCCGGCGGTGGCTTCCGCCTCCTGCGCCAGCGAGACGAGATCCTTGTCGGTGTAGCCGATGTCCTTCGACAGCAGGCCGACCTGCGTGAGCACCGCGGCGCGGTCGCCGGGCTTCCCGATCTTCTCCAGGATCTTCATGATCTGCAGCGTCGGCTTGGAGACGCCGAAGACCTTGTTCAGGCGCTTCACGTGCTCCTTCACGCCGGCCTCGTCCTTGGCCTCGGCGACGAGTTCCTTCTCGCGCTCCTGCCGGTGATAGAGGCGCTCGATCTCCTCCCGCCGGGTGGACGATTCCCGCGGCATCATCAGGCAGGCGTTGGCCACGCCCATCCTGATCTCCTCGGCTGCCGACGGATTGCTGTTGGTCTGCGTCATCGCTGCGCTCTCCTCGGTTGCGCGCGTGCTGCTTGCTGGGCCTCGGCGCATGCGGCGCTGGCCTGGTAGAGGCCGTCGAAAACCATCCGGAGGTTGTCGACGCAGGCGAGGGCATTGGCCCCGTCACTGCCGACGACCATCCACGGAGCGGCGTTCTCGCGACCCGCCGGCTTCACCGCGAAGGGCGGGCGGCCGATGATGTTGACGCCGCGGGCCATAGATCAGGCGTCCTCGCCCCACTCGCGGATCTCGCGAGCCCGGCGCTCCCAGGCTTCCCGACGCGCCCCGGCCGCATCCGACCGCCAGACGCACACGCGGAAGACGACGGTAGCGACGACCTGACGGATGCCTGCGGTACGCGACATGGGAGCCTCAGTTCAGCGGTTGCGGAGGGCGGCGATGCGGGCGTCGAGCGCCTCGCGTTCAGCCTTCAGGCGGGCAAGTTCGGCGTCCTGACCGGCGGCAGTGAGCCACTCGGGAGCGCGGTCGCCCATGCAGGCGGCGAGGAAGTCGGGCCCGTAGGCGCCGACGAGGTAGATCAGGCCGACGATGTTCGGCGCGCTGCAGCGGTCGATCCAGGTCTGCACCGTTTCGGGGGCGAGCCCAGTATCAGCCGCCACGCAGTCGGCGGTCTTCACCGGATGCCGAAAGCGCAGGAACGCGATGATGCGCTCGGCTGCACCTGACCGGACATCGGCAGGAGTTTGACGGTCGTTCGCAGGAGACTGCTGCATCGGCTTCCCTGATTTTGAGGAAGCCGGCAGGGACACAGGGCGCTGGGAACGCCCCGCAGTCGAAGCCGAGACCGACCGGAAGGCGCTGGGAACGCCCGACGGGAGGTGCGACGAAACTGAAGCAGAGCCAGCCATCAGCACACCGAGGAGGCGACAGCAGGCAAGGACGATGACGAAGATGACGAAACGGAAGGAAGATCAGGCGGGGGCACATGCGACGGCCAGTCGGCCCCCTGCGGCCAGTTGCTCCAGAGCCAGCCTACGACACGATCGTAGGTGCCGACGGTGAACCCCTGACCGCGCTCGACAACGCGGTCGTAGAAGGTGTTGTCGTTGAGCGCGCGCTTGCAGACCGTCTTCGGCGTCACGCCGATTTCAGCGTGATAGACAGCCATCAATTCGCGGAGGTGGGCGCGGAGCAGCTCTTCCATGGTTCCGCATTATACGGACATTTCCGCAGATTGCAAGCGGGGATTTCCGTGTGGCAATCCGCATGAAAAGGCGGAATCATCCGGACATGATGACGCCCGAACAAGCAAGCCACGCCAGGGCGATCCTCCCGGTGGCGATCGTCAAAGCGAAGACAAACGCCACGCAGTTGGCGCGAGATATTGGTAGTGGCAAGGATTATGTCAGGGATTTCCTTAGAGGGCGCCAAGACAGCCTTGGAGTTCGAGAGCTTCAGGGCATTGCAGAGCGGCTCGATCTCAGTGTCGGCCAAATTCTTGGCGACGAGCCGAGGGAGCTTTCACGCGTTCCGTTCAACCAGGACGATGAATCGGATCGTCAGGTCTACGATGAGGACGGCAGCCTCGACTTAGCTATCAAGCTGAAACACCGGCGACTCGCGCCGGGCGAGATACCAGAGCGCAACGTTGTTGCAGGCCTGGGGCACGGGGGCACGAGTGAACCCGTCAATGTCGATGGCGAAGTGCTGGATGGAGTGAGGGCCATCTGGAAGCTGCCGATCGAATACATTCGCACCGAGCTGCGAGCCCGAGAGCCGGATCTCGATATCATCGCAGTGGACGGCGACTCGATGATTCCGACGCTGCAGCCCGGCGACCGGGTGATAATCAATCGATCACAGTCAGCGCCTTCGCCGGACGGCCTCTATGCAATCTTCGATGGCATCGGCGTCTCCATCAAACGCCTTGAGCTGGTGACCGGATCAAAGCCGCTCAGAGTTCGAGTGATATCCGACAATAAAAATCATGGGGCGCATGAGATACAGATCGATGATCTGAACGTAATCGGTCGCGTCATTATGAAGATGTCTAGGCTGTGATCTACATCGTAGCTTTCATCGCCATCGTCGTCTTCATCGGTTTCTTCCCACTCGTAGCCGCCAACGTCGCGAGCATTTTCGTTGTTGGCGGTGGTGCCGCGGCATCGCATGCGCTCCCGATCATAGCCGGAATGGCGGTCGTCGCGCTCGGGTATGGCCTTGTGAAGTGGTCCATGTCCCTACCGGCCGAGAAGCGATTTGAGCCGGAGGGCAAGAGCGCCCCGATCGGTGGGCACGTGTTCAACGCCAATCTCGCGCCAGAGAATCGCCCAGACGCCCCGAATGATGTGGTGATCGAGCAAGGCGAATTCTGGAATTCCTTTTTGGCATCGAACGAGATGCAGACGTTCTACCGAGATAAGCGAGAAAATCGCATTCTCGTAAAGCCGAAAGCCTGATTTCTGGTTCTCTCGCGCGTATCCTCTACCTGAAACCGAAGCGCTAGCTTCGCGGGAGGTCCATGGAGGGATCATCCCTCCCGGTCGGGGCGTGGGGCGGAAGCCCCGCGGCGAAGCTGTCGTGCCTCCTTCGCTTGCCGAGCATCACGGTTCCGTTCCCTCACCGGCAGCCGGTGTGCATTCCAACCCTCAACCCGACATGTCAGCGCCTTGAGAGGGTGCGCGCGCGCGATATGCGGATAGCGCGCGCGTACGTGTGTGCGCAGGGGTAGATTGGATTATGAAACCTGACCCGGTTTGTGGTATTGAGATACCGCAAGCCGAGGAGCATTCCGAATGCGAAAGATCGGTTGAGGCCCCCGCGCGATCCGTCGCCGGGGGCTTTTCCGTTTCAGGCTGTGGATAGCGAGAATAAAACAAGAACGCTTTCCGCACGAGCCACGGCTTGAATTTCCGTATTTCCGCTTGACGTGCGGAAATCGCCGCATCATGATCAGTCCGTCGCTGCTTTCCCAGGGCGCGAGGACATCCGATGCGATCGATTTACCGAGGCGGCCTGAGCCGCTTCTTCGCTCCGCCGCCCGTCGAGCGCCGTGAGCCCGATGCCGCCACGCAGGCATGGCTGGAGCGCTGCAAGAAGCGTCAGGCCGAGCGTGACGCGAAGCGCGAGCGGATGCTCTCCGCCCGGCAGCCTCACGATCCTGCTCCGATGGACCGCGCGCTGCAGGCCATCGGCGAGATGAAGGTGCCGGTCCGATGAGCCCGGTCGCCTACGCCCTCCTCACCCTTTCGGTCGCGGTCTTCGTCGGATCGCACCTTCCGCTCTGCTGGCCACGCCGGCAGCGCTCGCGGCGTCATCCGTGAGAGAATGCTCCAGCCTCGACTGTGAGGCACCTCTGTCCCTCGGCGACGCTCTGGCCCGCGCGGTCAGCACCTGGGTCGCCGAGGGGCTCCACGAGCCGGCAAGCGTCGATCGCGACCGCCGCCTCGAAAACCTGATGGCCCTGTCCGTCAGCCTTTCTCACCAGCCAGCAGCGAGCCCTACTGATGTCGCGCGATCCGTATGCCTTCTGGGATGCACTGCTGGCCGGGGAGCCGGCGGACCTTGAGCGAAACGAGGTCGTCTGCGGCCGGTTCTGGAAACGCCTGCAGTCCGGCGACGTGATCGGCATTTCGATCGATCCGCTCGACGGCGCCCACGGCTTCGAAACCCGCGTCGGCAAGGGCACGCCCTTCACACTGACGACCGACCGCCAGATGGAGGATTTCTGCGAGGGCACGCTCTCGTGGATCTGTCGGCAGCCGGTCAGCCACGAGGATTACGCAGCGTGGTGGTCGACCGGTCAGTGGAGCGATGGCGCGCTGATCGACCGGAAGCCGCCGAAGCCGAGCCGGCGGAAGCCTGTCGCAGCCCCTGTCGAGCCCAAGCTCGACACCCCCACCGAGCCCACCTCGCAGGATACGCCTGCCGCCCGCGCATCAGTCCCAGGAGAGCCTTCGGCCGCTCCGGGCATCTACGTCCGGGCCTACTCCTGCATCGATGCCTGCCCGGAGGCCGAGGCCTACTACGCCCGCGCCATCATCCGCCGCGGCAGCCGCGAGGGCACGTCCGTCGGCTTTTACGCCGAGAGCGCCGAGGCCGCCCGCGAGAAGGCGCAGGCCTGGGTCCAGGCCGAACGCGACCGAGAAAAGCGCTCCGCTGAAGGCCGCGCCGCCGGCGCCGCCAAGCGGCAGCAGCCCCGCTCCACCGAATCCGTCGAGACCGGAGCCAGCCTGTGAACGCCGTCGCTACGATCAGCCAGCCCACCAAGCTCGAGCGCTTCATCGGTGAGGTTCTGCCCGCCGATCGCCGGGACGAGTTCTACCGGGTGCTCCCGAAGCACATCAGCCCGGAGCGCTTCGAGCGCGCCGTTGCGAACGTGCTGATGAACACGCCGGAGATGCTGGCGGCCGATCCGCGCCTGATCTTCCGCGAGATCAGCAAGGTCGTCGGGCTCGGCCTGATGCTCGATCCGCAGCTCGGCGAGGCGTACCTGATCCTCGGCTGGAACGCGAAAACCCGGCAGAAGGAGCCGCAGGTCCGCATCGGCTACAAGGGCCTGATCAAGCTGGCAAAGCAGTCCGGCGAGATCCTGAACATCTACGCTCGCGAGGTCCACGAGAAGGACGAGATCGAGTGCCTTCAGGGTGACGAGAACCGGCTGATTCACAAGCCGCGCCTCTTCACCGACCGCGGCCCGGTCGTGGGCTACTACGCCGTCGTGAAACTGCGGAACGGCGAGATCGATTTCGAGCCGATGTCGGTCCAGCAGATCCACGAGATCCGCGACCGGTCCGACGGCTGGAAGGCGTTCCGCGACGGCAAGATCAAGTCCACGCCCTGGTCGACCGACGAAGGCGAGATGTCGAAGAAGACGGTGCTCCGCCGCCTTCAGAAGCGCCTCACACAGTCGCCGGATCTGGTCGCGGCCGTGGCGATCGAGGACAGCGCTGAGTTCTCGGCTTTCGACCGTGGACGCAGCGATGCTCCTCCGGCCCCTTCACGCCGGCAGGTCGCCCAGCGCCAGGCACAGCCGGTCATCGAGCACCAGCCGGCCCCGCAGTCGGTTGGCCGCACGCAAGAGGAGTGGGATCTGGAAGCGGCGGAGGGCAATCGTCTTGCTCGCGAAACCGCTGTTGCTGAGGCCTCTCACGACGACCGCTTCGCTGCGCCGCCGGCCGAGCCTGACACAGATGCCGATGGCGTGGTGTCGATGGAGTCGCTGCTCACCGAACTCGACAAGCGGCTCGGCTTCGCCCGGTCCGCCGAGGACGTGGAGGAGGCCTACACCGACTTCGACGCGGAGGCCCTGCTCTCCGACTACGAGGGCGGCGTCCAACAAGCCCGGGCGCTGAAGGCGAAGCACCTCGACCGCGTGCCCACGCAGCAGCATGAGCGCCCAGCCGCTCCGCCGGTGGACGACGACTTCCCCGCCAACGACGCCATCGCCGCGGCGCAAGCCTCCGCGGTCAACCCGGCGCTCGCATCGACACGTGATCCGTTCGCGATCCCGGACCGGTTCAAGGGCGGTGGCCACTACTCGATCTTCATCCGTGATGCCGTGGCCGCGGCGAAGGCCGGTGACGATCAGCGGCTGCGGGCATGCTGGGCCGACACCAAGGCGCAGCGCGACGAGCTGCGCGCGAACCACCAACTCGCCGACAGTGACGTGAAGGGCCTGCTCGATGCGGTGAAGCAGAAGCTCGCCGAAATCACCCCACCGGCCGACGACGCCGACGATCTCCCACCGCCTCCGCCGCGCCGCCAGCCGGCCGCGCAGCAGCCCGCCGCCGGTGATCCGGTCGCCGCCTACACCACACGCCTGACCGACGAACTCGCCCGCTGCCAGACGCAAGCCGATGTCCAGCGCTTCTGGTTCGGCTCCGCCGACGATCGGGACGCCTCGGGCGCCAGCGAGAGCCAGCGTCTGGCGTGGAAGTCCAGCATGCAGCAGCGGAAGTCCGCTTTGCCGGCGGAAGGCTGAGCCGTGGCTTATCAGGCCCTCCTTCCGTACCCGGCGCGCCAGCAGGCCGAGGACGCTCTCGCGCGCCATGAAACCGAACGCGGCAGCCCGGAGCATCTCCGCCGCTGCCGCCTCCACGCCATCCGCCGCGCCGCCGAGCGCTACGGACTGCGCTTCACTGTGCAGGACGTGATCGAGCACGAGGAGATGATTCGCCTGCGGCTCGCCAAGCTGCTGGGCACCTCACGCCACGGCACGCTCTACGAGATCCAGGGAGAGCACCGCCCCTACTACGCCGCCTACATCCCGCGCTTCAGCGTGATCGCGACGTACCTGCGTGCCCGGCACGAATGGCTCGGCAGCCTGCGGAGGGTCCGATGAGCCGCCGCAACGCCGACAAGCCGTCCGTCTTCCTGCGCATCGATCGCGGCTGGCTCAAGCCCGAGACCAGCTACGACGCCGAGGTGCTCGGCCGCTACGCCAGCGGCTCCGTTGTCGAAGTGGTGCTTCACGAGCCGCAGAGCGAGCAGCAAGCCCGCCTGCTGTGGCGCGTCCTCGGCATCGTCGCCGACAACAGCGACTACGCCAACGCCGAAGCGCTGATGACCGCGCTGAAGGTGAAGCTGCAGCACGTCGACAGCGTCTCGCTGATCGGTGGCGGCCTGCACCTGATCCCGCGCTCGCTCAAGGACTTCGACAAGGCCGGTCTCAGCCGATTCTTCGACCAAGCCATGCAGGTGATCTCCGACGAGGTGATCCCCGGGCTCGATGTCGACCGGCTCGTGAAGGAGGGCCGCGTCGTCCTCGGGAGGCGCGCATGACCTGGAGCCCTCAGCAGGAACGCGCCATCAAGGACGTGCGCGCCTGGATCAAGGATCCGTCTGCGCCGCAAGTGTTCCGGCTCTTCGGCTTTGCGGGCACCGGCAAGACCACGCTCGCCAAGGAGATGGCCGGTGGCGTGAAGGGTAAGGTGCTGTTCGGCGCCTTCACCGGCAAGGCGGCACTCGTGCTGCGCCGGAAGGGCTGCGCCGACGCCTCCACCATCCATTCGCTCATCTACAGCCTCGATGATGAGAGCGAGGAGCGCTGGCAGCCGAAGTTCGTGCTGAACCCGATGAGCCGGGTGAAGGGCGCCAAGCTCATCGTGATCGACGAGTGCTCCATGGTCGGCGAGGAGCTTGCCCGCGACCTGCTGTCGTTTGGCGTGAAGGTGCTGGTGCTGGGCGATTCGGCGCAGCTCCCGCCGGTGAAGGACGCGGGCTTCTTCACGAACGCCCAGCCCGATGTGATGCTCACCGAGGTTCACCGGCAGGCCGCCGAGAACCCGATCATCCGGATGAGCATGGACATCCGGGAGGGGCGCAAGCTCGAATACGGCACCTACGGCGACAGCCGGGTAATCCCGCACGGGACGATCGGCCAGAAGGCAGTCTTGGGCGCCGGGATTGTGCTGGCTGGCAAGAACCAGACGCGCCGCGATCTCAACACCAAGATTCGCGCCCTGCACGGCCGCGACAGCGCTCACCCGTTGCCGGGCGACCGGTTGGTCTGCCTGCGCAACAACAAGGACAAGAAGCTGCTGAACGGCGGACTGTGGGACGTGCACAGCGTCCCGCGGATCAAGCCGGTCGGCGTCGAGATGCTCGTCACCTCCGACGACACGCCCGAGACCACACCCACCGAGGTGTTCGTCCGCCATGAGTATTTTGTTGGGCGCGAGGACGGGCTCTCCTGGGAACAGCGCAAGTTCACCGACGAGTTCACCTACGGCTACTGCCTGACGGTTCATAAGAGCCAAGGCAGCCAGTGGGACGATGTCGTTCTCTACGACGAGTCCTCCACCTTCCGCGATGAGGCTCGCCGCTGGCTTTACACCGGGGTCACCCGGGCGGCCGAGCGCGTGACGGTGGTCGCATGACCCCGCTCATCGCAGCCATTGGCTACACGCTCGCCTACTCGGCGATCCTGCACGGCCTGTTCTCGATCGCGTTCCAACTGGACGCCGAGCACATGCGCACGCGGCCGGTGCTTGCCGGCGCGGCAGAGGCTGTCGGCGGGCTTGCCGGCTGCGGCGTGCTTCTCGCGATCACGGGAGGCTTCCTGTGAAGGCTGAGAAGCGCCGCACGCCCCTGCTCAGCATCAAGCTTGAAGGGGCCCTCGCTCAGATCGAGGCGCTGATGCGCCGGCTCGGGATGATTCCCGAGGAAGTCGTCGTCTCGGGCTGGGACTTCGACCACGACCCGGCGCTGGAACTGCGCTCGGTGGACGAGACCACGGGCGCGCACATCCCGCATCAACACGACGTGCGATTCCTCGTCTGGCGCCCGCGACAGGAACACCGGGTGAAAACCACCGGCCGCGCCGGGACATCCAAGCTCGCGATGGTCAATGGCGACCAGCAGAAGATCGCCAAGAACCGCCGCCGCGAGACGAAGCGCCTCGAACGTGAGGCCAGCCGCGCGGACCTGCCCGAGCCACCGCCCGGGCGGATGAAAGCGAAGCCGCCGAGCCCCTGGGCCAAGCGGCCGCTCCGCTCCCGAAACTCCTTCGAAGACAGGAGGTCGCGTTGATCGACCATCAGCAACACGCGCCTGCGTCTCAGGCTCCCGCAGAGAGCAACGGCATGCCCCCTCGGATGCGGGGTGGAGCCAAGCCGCGCGAGACGTGCTGGCCGAGCGGCGCCGACAGGTCGAGGCGGAAGGCTGGACGCCCGCACATGACGACGCGCACGGCCGCTTCGAGCTTGCAAGCGCAGCCTCCTGCTACGCCGTGCATGCTCAGTATGTCGGGCGGGACCAAATCGCCGACGACAATCCGCCGGCATGGTGGCCGTGGGATCGGAAGTGGTGGAAGCCGGCCGACCGCCGCCGCGATCTCGTGAAGGCCGGTGCGCTGATCCTGGCCGAAGTTGAACGGCTCGACCGTGCCACCCCGCCGTCCGACCCGGCCCCCTCTGGACAGGCGGAGACGTTCCCGAAGCCGCACCGGAAGGATGGGGAACCGCCCTGCGGAGAATGCTACCTCAATCCGGGTGAGACTTGTGACATCTGCGGCGCCATCGCTCCTTCAGCCCCCTCTGGACAGGCGGAGGGTTGAGCTATGGGCGAGCAATGCCGCAACTGCCGGTTCAGTAAGGGCGGGGGCTTCAATGGCTTCCTGATCTGCCGCCGATACCCCCCCCGACGAAAGACAAGGCCGTGCGCCCCGAGCCATCGCGCTTTCCCGACGTCGCCGCCGATTGGTGGTGCGGCGAGTGGATGTCGATGCGCCCGAACGCTGGCCTGCCGCCGGAGATCGTTCCTCCCAAGCCGGACGGCGCTTCGCGTCGGCGCTTGACCTCCTTGAAGGATCGCTCAGCATGACCCCCGCCAACCCCGATGCGCTGGCGGATGCGCTGGCATACCTGAAACCGCACGAGACGAACGGCGGCACGATCAGCCTCAAGGCATCGAAAGCCCGTGAGGCGGTCGATGTGATCGAGGCGGCCCTTCAGCGGGTCACGGCCGAATACGACCGAGGCTTGGATCACCGCGACGACCTGATGGACCGGGTGATCTCGCTGAAGACGAGCGTCGCTGCCGCCGAGGCCCGCGCCGCTCAGCTACAGGCCGAGGTGGAGGCGCTACGGACGGAGCGAGCCTCGCTGCGAGCCGATGCCGCCGCGCTGGGCGCCCGGCTCGGCAACGCCAGTCAGTATGACGATCGACGGGTGCTCCGAGATCTGTGCTGGGAGGCCGGCAACTTTCTCGCCCGCCGCATCGTCCGGCCGGTCCTGCCCGCACTCGCTGCCCGCGCGGCTAATACGGAGACCATCGATGTCTAGTCCCTCCAACGCAATTGTCTCGCTGCTTAAGTCGGTCGGTGATCGTCGCGATGCGCTCCGTCAGATCGAAGATACTTGGTTCGTTGAGGGCGGCAAAGGTGTCTGGGCGCGAGTTGCGGAGCGCGCTCTGAGCGAGGGCTTCATCGAGAAGACCCAGAATTGGCCGGGCGTTCGTCGCTTCGGCTGCTTTAGCGCCACTCAAAAAGGCATCGCAGCCGCCCGCGCGGCCACGGCAAGGGAGGGGTAGAGCCATGACCCAAGCTTACCCGCTCCAGTGGCCCGACTTCATCCCGCGCTCGACGCGGCGCGAAGCGGGCAAATTCAAGACGACGCTGCCGTCGGCGCTCCAGAACGTCCGCGACAGTCTGCGCCTGTTCGGAAGCGACAGCAGCAAGCCCGTCTCTGACATCGTGCTCTCGTCGAACGTTTCGCTTGGCCATGAGAAGCCAGCCGATCCCGGCATCGCCGTGTGGTTCAAATGGGACGGCGAGCAGCGCTGCATCCCGGTGGACCGCTACCAGACGCCAGCCGCGAACCTCCAGGCGATCCACCACATCATCGAGGCCCGTCGCGTCGAGCTGCGGCACGGGACTCTTGCCCTTGTCCGAGCCTCAATGCGCGGCTTCCAGGCGCTCCCAGCACCGGGCTCCGCGTCGTGGTGGTCGGTGCTTCAGGTCGAGGCAACCGCCATGCCCGAGCAGATTGAGTCCGCGTTCAAGCGCCTCGCCAGCGAGCGGCACCCGGACCGGCCGGTTGGCTCGCACGACATGATGTTGATCTCAACCGCGCCCGCGAACAAGGGCTGAAGGAGCGTGGCCGGTGAAGCGCTCACCCCATACCCCCGCTAGTGGTGCGCTCAAGATCGAGGAGGCAGACCGTGATGGCGCCTGAGAAACAGCCCGGCCAGATCGCATACGAGGCACGCTTCGAGGGCTGCACTCTCGGCCCGCGCGGCGTCTCTGACGCTTGGTGCGACCTGCCGCCGATGACGAAGGCGATCTGGGCGCGCGTCGAGGAACGAGTGCTCGCCGCCCTTCAGAACCGAGCCTTTCAGGACGGGGCGCGGAGTGCGGAGACCTTCGCCCGCCGCGTCCACGCCGGACAGACGGACAAGAGCGGCGCACCGTACACCGGGCATCTCGGGCGTGTTGCCGCCCGCGCCCGCGCCCGCGCGTACGCCGAGGCGTTGGGACTGCCGCGCCAGCATGCCGAGTGGTGCGAGCAAGTCGGCTGGCTGCACGATACGATTGAGGACACCGGCACCGACGCCGACGATCTTCTTGATGCCGGGTTCGACCCGGCGGTCGTGCAAGCCGTCGGGCTGCTCACCAGGCCCGCGGGGAAGCCGTACCTCGAATGCGTCGCGAGCATCATCGCCAGCGGCGACCGGCTCGCGATGATCGTCAAGCTCAGCGACAACGAGGACAACCTCGACCCAGCGCGGGCCCTGCCCAACGCTTGGCCCGCACTCGTGGCACGCTACCAGCGATTGGCCGAAATACTCCGCGCCGCCCTCCAGCCCGAAGGGGAGCGGAATGCCTGACATGACCAAAGGCGACTTCGCGGGCCAAGCGGCAGCCATAGCTAGTGAGGCTTCATCATGGGCCGCCAGCATTTGCATCCCGTCGCGGAAGCTGAGCGAACCGGCCTGTGCCGAAACCGTGGCTCGGTTCACTGACGCAATCCGGCTTCGCTTAGCAGACTTGGACGAATGGGCCGGCCGCGCAGCCCTCGCCGAACAGGAGAAGGGCGATGCGTAGGGCGTCCAGCGAGCCCCGGTCCGAGGACGCCTGCCACTGGCGGACGGACGCGAAGATCGGCCGCTACTTCGTGCCCGGCTGCATGGGCGGCGCGGTATACGGCGAGGGCAGATGCACCTGCCAGCATCGCAGGGCTTCAACCGCCGGCCGCTTAGCGGCGCTTGAGGATCAGGTTGAGAGCCTGACGGCGCGGCTCGAAGCCGCCCTCGCCCCCAACACGACAGAAGGGAGAACGGATCGTGCATGAGCAGGGGTCTGCGGCCGATCTCGTAGCGGAGTTCGGCTTTACGGAACGGCACTGGATCCGCATGGCAGCGGCCGGCCGTGTTCCTGGCGCTCGACAGCCGTTCGGACCCCGGTCATCCTGGGTTTTCGACATGCGCGCCGTGCGTCAGTGGTGGGATTCGGTGACGAGGACGGTGCCAGAATGGCCGGGATCTATCTCCGTGGGAAAACGTGGTGGGGCCGCGTCCAAAAGGACGGCCAAGATCTCCGGCAATCCCTCGAGACGCGATCTGAAAGCGTCGCGCGCGGCCGTCTTAAAGTCTGGCTCGACGAGCTAGAGGCGCTGGCCTGGGGCGGGAAGCCTCGCCTCACGGTCAATGCGGCGATGGACGAGTTCCAGAAAGAACATGGACCCACGCTGCGCCCGAGCACGGTCCGGCGCTACGGCGTGTCGATCGATCACCTCGACGCATTCCTCGGCGACAAGCTGCTTCTCACCGTCCGATCGTCCGACCTGAAGGACTTCGAGACCGCGCGTCGGACAGCGGGCGCCTCGGCGCCGACCGTGCGCCGGGATCTGGCCTGCCTCTCGACGGTGTTCGGCTTCGCGATCGAGAAGGAATGGGCCGACATCAACCCGGTGATCCCGTTCCTGCGGCAGCGGGCGAAGCGGGGGTTGCGTGAGAGCCCTCCCCGCACACGCTACCTGACCCGGGCGGAAGAGGCTCGCCTGATCGAGAGCGCCCTCCCCTATGTGGCCGACGCGATCCTGTTCGCGATCTACACGGGCCTGCGACAGGAGGAGCAGTTCTCGCTGACCTGGGAGCAGGTCGATCTTGCCCGCAAGCACGTCACAATCTCGGCTGAGACCGCGAAGGGCAAGCGCGAGCGCACGGTGATCCTGCTGGCCCCTGCCCTCGCCGTGCTGAAGCGCATCCCGCGGCACCTGAAGAGCCCGTTCGTCTTTCACCACGGCGCCGCCACCACGACGCGCGGCGCCCGACGCGCCCTCCCCTCGGCCAGCACGAAGAAGGACAACGACGGCGAGCGATTCAACCACCTCGACCGCGGGCTGCGGAACGCGGCCAAGCGGGCGAAGGTGCCGCTGCTGCGCTGGCACGACCTGCGGCGCACCCACGGTTGCCGGCTGCTGCAGGAGGAGAAGTGGACGTTGGAGATGGTGCGCGATCAACTCGGACATCGGAGCGTCGTCCAGACGGAGCGCTCCTATGCCTTCCTCGAGGTCGAAGACCGGCGCATGGCCGCACACGGGCCCGGCACAAATCCCGGCACAGCCGCAGCGCAGGAGATCGACAACGCGACGGGCGAGCCGATCGCAGCACAAAAGCCGGCACAGGGGCGGCGGACTGATCTGGAAAAGCTCAAGAAATCAACGGCGTAACACATAGGGCGGTTGGCTTTTGGTACCGCCATTCCCAGGTTCGAATCCTGGCGCCCCAGCCAAACGCTATTGATTCTCAGCCGACCGTTGATTCTCCGGCTGTTTTCGGACCCGCCCGGGCCGACCGCTCCGTCCAGGTCCACTCGGTAGGTCCACTTGTCTGGACGGCAGGGATTCCTGCCTTGCCCCGCACCCACCTCCGCCGTCGCCGACAAACGGTCTTTTTTCGCCGTATCATCCCCCACGACCTGCGCCAGCGGTTCGGCCAGCGTGAGATCCTGCGCTCGCTTGGGCAGGCTACGCCGGGCGAGGCCCGACGGATGGCGCAACGCCTGTGGGATGGGACAGAGACCTTGTTCACCCTCGTCCGTTTCAATCGGTCGCTCACGCGCGCCGACATCGCCCGGCTCGCCGAGCAACATCTCGAATCGCAGGCTCTCACGCACGATAAGATAATCGCCAAAATCGGGCGTTATCCTAAGCCCGAGGACCTTCAAAACTCGGATGACGCCGCCTTCGAAGCTGAGCCAGGAGACGAAGAGGCTCCAGAAGAAGGCTCGGACGTGGTCCTCAATGACCCGGCCGCGTGGACTTTTCTCTATGAAAGTCGCCTGGACGGCCTCAAGCGCGACCGCGCGGTCAACGACTTCGCCTCCGTTCGCGGCAAGGCCCAGGAACTCGCGCTGAGCAACGAGATTGATCTTGAGAGCAATTCGGAGGAAGGCGCACTGTGCCGTGCGCTGCTCGACGTCGAGATCGCGATCGCCGAGGAGAAACTGGCGTACCTGCAGGATGCCGTCCTGCCCTACCATCCCCTCCACGGAAACCGTGTTCGCACGGTTCAGGCCCCGGTCGAGCCCGCCAAGACGACACCGGCATCGAAGCTGCGGCACGGCCAAGACCTCTTCAGCGCGTGCTGGGAGACCTATGGCCGAGATCGTGTTGCCAGCGGCGACTGGAAGCCGTCGATCGAACGCCAGAGTCAGTCAACGGGGCGCTTGTTCGTCGAGATCTGCGGGGACAAACCGCTCGGTGAGTACGGGCCGGCCGATGCCGCGAAGTTCAAGCGCGCTCTGCTGTCGCTGCCGGCCAACTACGACAAGAACACCGAATGGCGTAAGATTCGGCAGCGGGCCGGCATCCGTGGCCTGATTGAGCATTGCAGCGGTCGATCCGACGTCGACCTGCTGAAGCCTCAGACCTTCAACCGGCACCTGGCAGCCTTATCCGGGCTCTGGCCGTGGGCTCAGAGCAACGAAGTCGTTGCCAAGGGCCTGCCATCGATCTTCGAGGGCCTTCACATCAACCTGAGGCGCGCACGAGGACGGCATCACAGAGCCCGAGACGAGCGGCCGATGTGGAATCATGCCGAACTCGTGGCTGTGTTCAATGCACATTTATTCACCGGCGTGCGAAGCCGACGGGGCTGGAAGACACCGGGGCCGTACGTCCTATGCGATGAACGCTACTGGGGTATCCTCATCGGCAGTCACAGCGGCATGCGTCGTGGCGAGATCTTCCAGCTCCGCGTGCGGCACGTCGTCCAGGATGCGGAGACCGGGATCTGGTACTTCGATCTCAAGGAGCGGTCTCTTCAGCTAAAAGCTGAGGGCAGTGCCCGATGGATCCCTCTGCATCAAAACCTGCTGAGACTGGGCCTCATCGAAGCGTTGGTAGTGGGCCGAGGAGAGAACGAACTTCTGTTGCCCGAGGGCGAGGTCGGCGCCGAGGCAAAGGACGTTCTCGATGACGGCGATGACACGGCATACGGCAGCGCCTTCGGGAAGTGGTTTCAGCGCTTCAAGTCGGAGTATGGCGCGCGGAAGGATGTGGTGTTTCATTCCTTCCGGCACTCGGCCACCACCCTCCTTCTGAACGCCGGGGCCCAGAAGGAATTCGTGGAAGAGCTTATCGGTCACGAGAGCATGGCGAGACGCTCCGAGATAGGTCGATACAACAAAGGCCAGACCCTGGTGCTGCTCAAGGAGGTTGTCGATCGGCTGGTTCTGCCGATCGACGTTGACAAATTGGTTGACGCAGCGCGCATGGGCGAACCTCGTTTGGCATCAACACTGAGGCGGTAGTTCACACGCGGGCGCAGGCAGGGGGCGAGATCGTTGGCCAACCCGAGTTTCTTTCGGGATGGCCTGACACCTCGCCCGCCTCCGTTCTACGGTAGATCGGTCTCCTTGCCTTCACATGCTGCCAATCGAGCAACTGTAGACGGGTCGGTCAAGCAAGACCGACCGGTCACGGTTGCTGGACGCTTGCCGATATGAAGCTGACATTCTGTTTCCGACCCAACATGGTCGCAACAGCTCGTGCGAACGTTACCCGAAAGCGGACCTACGTTCAGGTCCTCCTAAATGGCGATAACTGGCCGTAAGCTGCCTGGCTATTTCCAGGATCGCCTATCGAGACAGCTTCCGCTCGGACATGTAAGAGCAGTAAAGAAACGTGACGACCAATCCCCAAGTTCGCAACATTGCGGGGGGGGGGGGAACGGAGTTCGGCCGTTTGGACACATTTTGCTTGAGACGCCGGTCAGAAGCGACCGGAGCCTGAGTTCCAGCGGACTAGATCGCTCCGATGCAAGACCTGCGTGATTTTGGGCCCTTCGCAACTCACAAGCACCGGCGCTCAGCACGACAGCGCGCTAACTACGAACGAAATCGTGCTGTAGCCCTAGATAGACGCGCATCATTCGTAGTAGCTCGACGAAGCCGGCCGCATCAGAAAAATTAGCCTGTTCCACAAATATACGCTTCAACTCCCGCTTCGTCTCTGGATGTAATTCGCGATGCTTCCGGCCTCCGGATTCCTGAACAGACAGCACAGCATTGGGAAATTCCGATTCAAAGATTTTCCAAATGCGGTCGGAACACAGATCCTCAATTTCCCAGTCTATGCGATTGAATAGTCTATTTACCCGAGCAACCTCCATTGCCCGATCAAGGCCTAGAGTAAAAACAGGCATGACGGGGTGCAGGAGAAAAACATCAACGTACGGTTCGACGCGGCGGTCGAAACATGATGCTATAGTGAAAGCACCTTTGCCTGCCGTGTCCTTGTCGAAAATTCCTATGAACCGGTACCTCAATGCGCCTGTTTGGTCACGGTCACCATCAGCGAGTTGCCGGAAAAAGCTGAGCCGCCTGTTCACGCCGTCCACGCCACCATCGTCACCGCGTCCGGCAGCGAGAACAGCGAGGTCGCTGTCTAGCAGCGGGCGTTCCCGCTCGGACGCATGGAGCTCCGATGCGCGGGTTAGGAAGGCGACGTCCGACGTGCCCTCAACGATTAGGTTGTTGCTGGACAGGCCCCAACCCATTGAGGCAGCGAACTGCTCGACTACGCCCGTCACCGCCACGCCGCCGTAAGTGGTCTCAGTAGGGGACCATTGTGTCCAAAGGAGACGTAACAAGCTAGTTCGGTGCCAGGTGCAAGCCTGACTTGGCCGAACTCGGCGGGACGGAAGGGTGCCTCTACGCCACCAAACTCGGCGACCTTTGCAAAGGCTCTTCCTTCCGCGTTAGAGGTTACTCGCGCGCGCACCTGCCGCCGGTCAGAGCGAGCCCCGTTGAGAAGCCAGTGCAACCTTGCCGGTACCTCAACGAAGTGATCGCCGCGGCGCCACAACGACCTAAGACGGCGGAACTGACTGTCTCCCTCATGTGCGCGATCCAGCTGGAACTTCAGCAACGCCATCTCCAGCTGCATCTGGGGCGTAAATGCCGGGCCGCTGCCATCGAGAGACTGCAGAAGCTCAAGCTGCAGTGAGAAGTCGAGCGGCCGTTCTATGGAAAGCAGCAGGTAGCGGAGCTTCACTGCTTGGACGTTACCGGCTAGGATCGGATCGGCAAGCGCCGCCGCGGCAGATGCTCGATTAGCAGCCGGAAGGTCTGCCAACGAAATTCCTTGAAGTCGCACAACACCGGCGCCCAGCTTAGCGAGCGCGATTGCGATTGCCCCAATCTCGGTCTCGGGATCAGCCCTGTCTGCGCCGCCACTTTTCATGAGAAGGCTGAACGCGCGCTCCGCGAGCCGCCCAAGCGCATTTCGGCGCGTTTCGGATCCGGGGCGGTCCATCAAGCCGTACACTAGCGCGAGCACCTCCAATGCGCGGTCGGCGGCCCGGGCATCGTCCGCTGCCCCTTGCCCAAGCAACGCTCGTCCGTAGGTTTCAACGACAAATGAGTTATCTGGATTGAGCGAGTATGCTCGACGAGTAGCATTTTGGGCGGCGGCCCTGGTGGACCGAACCAGCCCCTCGTCTAAGCTGGCTTCCGCCTGTGCTTCCGCCAAATCGTGAAGAGCATGGGCAAGCGAATTGAGGAGATTGATGTCGGACTCGCCGCCGGCGTTTGAGTCGAGCAGAAGAGCAGCCTCAAGATCATCGGCCGCCCGTTTTAGCAGTTCGACGCGTTCTTCATTCGACAACATGAAGCCGTCTCGGTCTGAAGCGATTCTCCGGCGCGATATTGAGCAGTGGTGAAGGAAGGTTCGGCTTGTCGTGCGCAATGAGCGCGGCATTGCGTCCAGAGCGATGAGGACCTCACGCCAGAACGGCATGAATGCACCATGGCCATGTTCAGGATCAATCTTGAAGATCGATGTCGCAAAAGCGTTGGCCACCTCCCGCAGGTGAGCCTGCTTCAACTCCGGCAGAGCTGAGATTTGCCGCAGGAGCATGAAGCGCAAGTGTTCAGGGTTGCTAGCCGCAGAAAATCCCAGCGTCTCGCGGGTCGCATAGTCGTTGAAGAGCGCGTTTATTAGATAACGACCAAGAAGGTCGTGTGCCATAGCCCAATAGCGTTCGATCTCACCACGCACGCGGATCAGCCCGAGCAACCCGAGATCTCTGCGGGCATCCTCGATACGATCCGTGATCGGCCATCCGTTAGTTTGGGGCAGCAATTCGTCGGGAAGAGGTTTACGAACCGTGCTGAAGGCAGCGATCCTCAACAAGGCCGGCCTGAGTTCGGCGTCGGACACTTGATCGCGGAACAGGCGATATACCCGCGACTGCACCGTCTCACCAAGCTCCAGCTGCCGCTGCAGCCAGAACGAAAGCACGATCCAGAATGCGGCGATGCCCCGTGACGCGTCGACGGCCGACGCGGCGAAGAAAGCTCGCCACTCTTCTGCAGTTCGCGCGGTATTATGCGGAGCGAGAAATCGGTTGAGGTGATCGCCGAGCGCGAGTGCGTCACTCGCCTCGACACGGTGCGACAGGTTGGCTAACTCAACAAACCTGGAGTTGGCCAGAACATCTATACCGACAATTGGCCCGGTAGGCAACACTATGCAAACCCGGCGACCGCTGCGCGCAATTTCGCGCGCATAGTTCAGTAGATCTCCATGTCTTCCAGCCCAGTGGCTCTCATCGAAGATCAATACACAGGGTACCTCGTAACGCCGCCCGCCCCCAGTCTGGTCGCCATCGGCACCAAGCAGTCTCGTCAGCAAGCCAGCCATCTCAAGGCCGGTAGCAGAAGTAGGACTCCGCCTAGCCACAAGGGTGGGATAGCCCGCCGAGGCCGCCCTCCAGGCTAGATCCCGCACAAAGGTCGTGGCGCCTGCGCCAGACTCAGAAGTGACGTAGAGTACGCGGTTTGCTTCGACCCCTTCTCTGTCGAGTGCGCGAAGACGATTTCGCAGTGTCTCCCAAGCGCCAGGACTACGTTGCCATGGCAGGCCGGCTGCATAGGGTCGCCATGAGCTTGCCGGATCGGCGAAGAAGCCCTCTACCTCTGTAGCAGACAGGTCGCCGGGCTGAATCGGAGTAAGCGCGTCAACGCCGATCAGTTCGTAGGAAGCGAGAACAGGCCGTTGGGGATCGTCAATGCGAGTCGCTTCGACGCTCCGCATGCCTCCCTTTTCGTCCCGCATTCGAACTACAAGCGAGCCGTCGCGTCCGCGAAGATACTCACGCTCGATAGCTTCGGCGAACCTGCCCGGAGATGCTCGCACCAGATCCACCAGTGGTGCGGAGTGATCGGTGCGCCAGTGCCTGATTGTCTCTTCCGCCCCGGGATCGTCCGTGACGAAGGTCAATATAGTGCGGAAGCCGTCGTCCCAGAGGTCTCCGAGTTCAGCGGGAACCGCAAACGTGCCCGCGACTGCCACAACGAGTTGACGAACCGAACGCTTGCGTAACTCCTGCAGCATCGTCAGCCGGCGTGTGACTGCGGCCAGACCCGTACGGCGCTGGGCTCCTTTACCATTGAGCAGCAATACGGCGAGATGGCGCGGAGGCAGCAAGATGTCGGCAGGATCCGTATCGACGACTTGGACTAGCCCGCGACGACGAACCAATGGGCTGTCTATCTGCTCCGGTGACTCAAGGCCCCGCACGAACGCCTCGTCCGAGCGATCCGACAGCACTAGGCTCCACGGGAGCCGAGACAATGTGACAGCAGCCTGAGCCTCTGTCGCTTCCTCTCCGTCCGACAGCCACAACGCAACGTCGCGGCTGTCCAGCTGGGTGAGTATCGGTGCTGGGACGCTTATGGGACCACCTGCCGGATTCATCATGTGCACCAACGTCGAACGAAATCTAACTCTTGTCCAACCGGAGGGGATTGTCACTACGGCCGTGTTCGAAAGCGCGATTTGACGAGAGTCGCAGTCGGCAACTCGCCGGTGGGGAGGCAGACCTATCACGCTGCCATCCATCCAAGGCGGCGATCCGCAGTGGTCGCGAGAGCTGAGGGGCATGTCTGCCTGGGAGAAGCGTCTCGAACGCTTTCATGGCGAAGATGGGCGCAAAGCCGCAGACTGTCACGGTTCGAGCTAACGTCCGGTTCCGCGGCATAATTCTCCAAAGCTGCCTGACTTATTCCACCCAACACAGACCTCCACCAAGTCTGCTCGGCGCTTGCGCTACGATGTCTGATACCGGCCATGCAATTGTGGGGTTTGTAACTCTGCTCATGCCTATGCGGCATCGCATCCGAAGGGAGTGGCCTCTTCGCTTTTGACTACGGGAACGTTACCGCCGGCACCATCAGGCTCGGCGGTGGTGCGGCTCCCGACTACGCGCTGCGACGGCGCAGGTCGGCGATGCGCGCGGTCAGCACGGCGCGCAGGTGCTCGACCTCGGTATAGGCGGCCTCCGCCTTCTCGAAAGCGCCGAGACCTTCGCGGCGGATCTCCTGCGTCAGTGCCTCGATGCGCCTCACTGCCGAGAGGAAGCTCGGCGTCTCGGGCGCAGCGGTCAGGTCGGTACGGGTCATGGTCATGGTCATGGTGGGGTTCTCCTCGTGATGGGTCAGTGGGTGGTTGCGGAGGGGATGGCTGTGTTTCGGGGTTCGACCCGGGCGGGCACGACACCGTCCGTGAAGTGCAGCAGCAGCTCTGCCGCCGCGCTGGCCTGCTCAGCCGTGGTGACGACCTGGCCGGTCTCAGCCGCGATCACCAGCGTCAGCGCATCGCTCAGGAGATCGTCCTCCCCGGTCTCGTCGAGCAGGGCAGCCTGATCGAGAGGGTCGGTCCCGGCGGGATTGGCGCCCGACGCGGACTTCGCGCTGACACCGGTGGCTGCGGCGAGGTTGGCGAGCAGGCTCTGCTCGACCCCTTGGCTGAGCTGACGCAGCCGATCGTCGGCACGGTCGGCGAGATCGCGCAGTGCCCGGTCGAAGGCGGCCCCGGCTCGGGCCAGGACGATGCGGCCGGCCGCTTCCAGCTCCGCTTCGATCGCGGCATCGAGGCCTGCCAGCGCCCGCTCGGCCCGGGCCCCGGTGCGCTCGACGAGTTGGCGCACCCGCATCGCCGCCGCTGTCGGGGTCGGCTCCGATCGCGCCGCCACCGCATCGAGCGCCGTGCGCGGTGTGCCGGCGTGGCCAAGCCCCGCGATCAGGTTCGGGACCTCCGCTCTCGCGGCGGCGTTCGCTGTCCCGAAGGCGTTGAGAGGCCGGAACGCCTCGACCGGTCCGCCACCTCGGCAGACCAGTGTCGCGGAGACGCCGTGCTCCCGCTGTAGGCCCGCCACCCCGGCGAAGGCCTCGGCGAGCGAGCGCTCCGCCCCCGCGCCTTCGAAGATCGCCCAGACCCGGTGGATCCGGATCAGCCCGGCGTCTTCCAGCGGCTGCAGCACGTGCTCGACGTCGCGGCGCACCTCGCCGTGCTCGGAGACGACGAGGGCGATGTGGCACGGGTCCTCCGGCTCGCTCCAGGTCTCGGGCCCGAAGCGCCGCCCCGCCAGGCGCAGCCGCTGCAGCGTGCTCTCGCGATCGAGATCGGCCTCGAGCGGGACCTGCCCGACGGAGAGCAAGCCCATGACCTTGGCCTGAACGCCGGCCCCGCGGCCGAAGCGCTGGCGAAGGTTCGTGCGCAAGCTGAGCGTGACCGTGCGGTTCACGAGGCTTTCGGGGTCGAAGTCCGGGCCATGCTCGGCCCGGATCTGAGCGAGTTCGGCCGCGTCGAGCCGGGCCTTCAGCCGGGGCGGATCGTTGGTGAGGCGGGCGTCGGCCTCGCCGAGTAGGATGAGATGGCTGTCTTGCCCGTTCGGCTCCACGTTGAGCACGCTGGCGCGGACCGTGTGCTCGCCGCGCAGGCGCTGGCGCAGCCAACCGATCAGGTCGCGCAGCTCGCCGACGACCGCCGCCTCGGAGTGAACCGCATCGCCCGTATCGGGCAGGCTTCGGCGGGCGCCGTCCGGCAGTGAGGCCGGGTGCGGCGGTCGGGACGGTGCGTCCGGCCCGTGGTGGAATCTGTGATGTCGCATTGGAGTGTCGGAATCCGTGTTGGGGTGAGGGTGTCGCGAGCGCGTGGGCTCGCGTGCGGAGGGTCGAGGAGCAGCGTGAGTCGAGGTGACTGAGGAGCGGATCCGGCCGCCCGGATGCGGGCAGCCGGATCGGCGGTGCGCCGCCTCAGTCGAACAGAGGTCCCTGTCGGGTGGGGCCCGAGTTGGTGGGAGCGTCGGACGCTAAAGCAGGCACTGAAGCGGCCGGATCTGGGCCGATCGCGCGGGCGATCGCGCTGAGGCGGGCGTACCCCCCGGTGCGGAGCTCGCCGCGCAGGATCCCGGTGAGATCGGCGAGCAGCGCCTCGGCGGTGTCGCAGGCGCGGAAGGCCACGCCGTCGAGCAGGGTCGGCGCGCCGGCGCGCCGGAACAGCACCGGCACAGGCAGCACGGCGATGCGGCGCATCAGGTCCTCGTCCGAGAGCACGCGGTGGGCGAAGCCGAGGCCAGGCTCGACCACGACCGCGTCGAGGGTGCCCCAATCGAACTGGTCGTAGGCCGCCCCGAAGGCCTCATGCAGCGCGGCGATCGAGCCTGGCTCCTCGTAAGGAACGGGCAGGCGGATCAGCTCGAGGAGGCCTTGCTCGTACCAGCGAGCGAGTGTCGCCCCGAGTGGGTGCGGCGCGGCGTCATCCGGCTCGATCAGCACGACCCGCCGGAGCTTCTGCGGGACTGGAAAGCCGCGTTGGCGGTCCCACAGTCCATCCGCTTCCAATGCCGCCTGCGCTGTCCGATCCTGTTCGCGCCAAGCCTGGAGGAAGGCGCCGCGCTCGAGCCCGAGCACCTGACCGGTCAGTCCTAGCAGCGGATCGACCACCAGGGTGAGCAGCAGGGTGTGCTCGCCGACGAGGCGGTCCGGGTCGAGCAGCACGCCCGAGGCTGCCTCGATCTGGCGCAGGAAAGTGCCGGTGAGGACGGCGCTGAGCCGGCCCGGGCGATGCGGATCGAGCGGTTCGAGGGCGAGCAGCAGCCCGTCCCGGTGTCGGCGCGATTGCCGGACGTGGGCGCGGACCCAGAGGCCAGTCGGGGAAAGCGCGCAGCCGGGCTCGTTCGCGCAGGACGGCGCGTCGTGATCTGTCATGGTGGGAGACTTTCGTGATGCGGGGTCAGGGGATCGAAGGAGCCTCGCCGACCTCGGGCGGACGCTGCGCGAGCATCGCCCTCTGTCATCCCGTCGTCAGGTCATTCCGGGGTTTCGAGCGAAGGTGCCTTCGCCCTGTTCCCCATTCCTGTTCTGATCCTTGCCCCTTCTCTTCCCCGATCCTCGTCCCGAGCCGGTACCGCGCATCCGGCGGCACCGGCTCGGATGTGCATGCCATTCTCCCGGCCTTCGTGTGATGTCCAACGCAGGACCAAGCCCTTGCCGCACAACCGGCATTCGGCACCGATTGTTGTCCAATGCAATTCTCCCAAACTGATGTCCAACGCATCCGGCCTTGAAGCCACGAACCGCGCCGATTACCGGTCACCCGGACCGTCCGGATCACCGCGTCCACGCCGCCCGTTCCTTCGCGTCGTACCCAGTCCGATCTTATCCTCTCGCGGTTGCCGTGCCGGTTCCGGGAGTGGCGGAGGCGGTGGTCGCGGAACCGTTATGGTCTTCGGTATCTGATCCTCGGCGCGCTTCTTCACCGCTTGTTCCAGCTCGCCCCACATCGCCGATGAGGTTCGGTCGAATACCCATGCGCCGTCGTCCGTGTCGGTGCGGAAGGCGTTTGCGGCGGCGCGCTGTCCGTAGCTCTGCCAGGCGTAGCGGCCGATGCGCGGTACCGCCGGTGCGCAGGCCGTGATCAGGGCCGCCACCGCCGGCTCACTATGCCCGGTGCCGCGCAGGCGACGAGCGATCAGCGCATCGACCCGTGAGGGATCGGGCCAGCGGCCTTGCCAGCGCGCCAGCAGGTCGGCCCGGTGCCCCCAGTACAGCGGCGCGTCGGCGTGCGCTGGGACGCCATCCGGGTCGAGCCCGCGCCCGAGACGCGAGCTCGGACCACGCCCGAAGCGCCGCTCGAAAACCGCGATGCAACGCGAGATGAGGCGGCCCAGCCGCTCGCAGATCGCCCCCGTCGCGGTCAGCACCTGTGCGTAGATCCGCTGCCTGGAAGCGCCGGAATCCGACGCAGCGGTCTCCGGTGGATCGGCAGCGGCGATGCGCAGGCCGAAGCGCCTGCGGCCGAGGGCGAGGCTGAACCTAATATGCTCGCTCGCCTCGGCGAGGGCGGCCTGCTCGTAGGGCCGGTTCCGGTTTTGCGCGGTGAGCACGACCTCGTGGCGCCCGTCCCGTCTGTCCAGCACCAGGGCCGGGGCGAAGCCCGTCGCCTGGAGCTGCCCAACCTCCTCGATGCGCAGCCCCGAGAGAACGAGATGATGCCGCTCGTTCGAGATCGGTGTCAGGTAGACGGCACTGTCTCTCCCGGCGGCCCGCTCCAGCGCCGCCCAGCCGGCCGCGATCCCGGCCATCGACCTCGGCGTCAGCTGCACCAATCGGTCGGTCTCACGCGACCCGGCACACTCGGCCACGACCCGGTAGCGCTCGGCCTGCAGCCCGGCGTGATAGAGCGCGAGCAGGCCGGACAGGTTCGAGCCGCTCCTGCCCGGCTCTCGCACCGGAACGAGGCGCGGCAGCGGCTTGCCGATCCGCCCTGCCAGCGTGCGCGCGCTCGGTGCGGCGCGCGGGGGCGGGCCGACGACAGCGGCTTTCAGCAGAGGCGCGACGTTCAGATCCGGATAGAGGGCGTCGTAGGCCTCGCGTTCCAAATGCGCCGTGATCTCCGCCTGTCGTGCGAGCGTGAACAGCGCCGGATCGATGCCGGGCGCGGCGCGCGGCGAGGGTGTGGTTCGTGGCGGGCGGCGGTCGGGTTTGAGCGGTGGTTCATCGCCGCCGAGGCTCGGCTGGAACGGGCCGAGGCGCGCCTCCAGCTTGGCCCGACTGGCCGCGCGACAGGTCGAAGCCTTGAGCACGATCCCGTCCACCACGAAGACCGCGCCCGAGCCCTTGGCGGCGTAGGCGATGCCGTGCTCGGCAAGGTCCTTGTGCAGGTCGACCCACGATCCGGACTGCGTCACGATCGGACCGGCGATCTCGATCACCTGCCGCGCGGCACTTTCCTCGCCGCGGTACACTTCCGCCCGCGCCGCCCCCGCCGGCAAGGCATCGCCTGGGTCCGCGCTGCGGGCGACCAGGGCAGCGGACGCCGCCGCGCGATGCGCCTGCCTGGCGCTCACCGCCGCGACAAGGCGGGCGCAGGCCGCTTCCGGCGTCGGTGCCGAGACCGCGCGCAGCCGTTCGATCACGCGCTCGACCCTGGCCGCGTCCGGATCCGCACCGGGACCAAGCTGCCGGGCCCCGGCGGCCCTGACGCGCGCGCCGTGGCTCAAGCGGGCTTCGGTGAGGCGGTGGGCTGCGCGGGCCTTGTCGTTGCCCGCACCAGCCTGTCGTAGGTTTCGTCGCACCGCGTCTTCAGCGTCTGGACCTCCATGCCAAGAGCCTGCATCTCCAGGCCATGGCGATCCTGTTCGGCCCGGATCTGCCTGACCTCCTCCAGCACGGTCCGGAGCAGTTCGAGGAGCTTCGTCTGGCGGTCGATCGTGAGCAGTTGCCCTTCCGAGATCGCCGCGAGCGGGTCCGCCTCCGCGTCGAGCTCGCACAACATCTTCAGGATCTCGCTCGTGTCCTGATGCGCGCTCGCGGCCTCGCGATGTGCGCCGATCGCTTCCCGCGCCGCTCGCTCGATCCAGGGCATCGTGGGCGGCCCGCCCGTGTGTCCGGTACCGGATGACATGCTGCTCTCCCGTGTGGTCTTCGAGAACCTCGAAGTGCGCGCCGGGCTCGCGTTGCCAGCCCTGGGCGTGCTCGATCCGGGCGATCCCGCGCCCGATGGCGTTGTGGAAGAATTCGACCTGTGTCGCCTTCTTCGCGTCCCGTGCGACGCGCGAGATCAGCGCGTGCAGATGGGAGTTACCCGACCCGCCGAGATGCAGGGTCCAGAGCACCTGGTGGCCGCGCAGGCCCAATTCCTCGAGAAGGATGGCGAGCGCTTGCTCGATCTGGCGGACCGTCGGCTGCTCGCCCGCTCGCCAGGACAGCACGATGTGCTCGATCGGGCTGCGGGCGCGGGGAGCGCCCATCGCGGTGGCGATCATCTCGGCGACCTGCCCCGATCGCGTGTCCGGGAACAGGTGGAGCTGGCCTTGCGCCAGCACGCCGCCGCGCTCGGCCCCGCCCGCGCCGCGGTCGATATAGGCGGCCAGCTGCGTCACCTGGCGGGCGATCGGCGCGCCGTCACGGCGCTTGTCCATGCGTTTGCCGATCACGACGGCGCCTCGGCCAGATGCGCGATCGCGCGCTGAATGTCGTCGAGGGCGAGGCGTCCCTTCTCGGCCAAGCCCGGTGTGCGGATGGCGATCTTCACGAGCCCTCCGAGCCGACACAGTTCGCTGACCAGCTGGGCATCGACCTGAGCGGTGATGTGCAGTCCGAGCAACCGTCGTCGGGTGAGCGCGGCGAGCGTGAGGCCGGCGGCCTGCGCCTCGCCGAGGAGGCGCTCGTACTCCTCCTCCGTGAGCCGGATCCCGACCTGCTTGGTCAGGTTCCGCCGCTCGGATCCGCGTTGGCCGGGCATCGGTGGTGTCCTCGTTTGGAAGCTTTGTGGGAGTTCGGGGATGGGGGTTCCGGGGGGCGCCCCGGCAGGCTGAGGGGAGAGTGAGAAGCGTCAGCGCCGAACGGCCCCGTCTCCTTGCGGCCCGCGCCCGGCTTGGCCGGCGCGGATAGCAAAGAGCATCCTGCCCGCCTCTTTCTCCCTGCCCGCCTCTTTCTCCCTGGGACCGTCCTTCTGGGTAGACCCGGTGAGCGACAGCGATGACCGGCCCATCCATGCACGGACAGCGACGGCTAGGCTCGCACACCCGCGGCCCTGCTCCGGCACCATCGCCCCACCTGGGGCGCGTACATCGGCATCTACGTAGATCGACACAGGCTCAACTCCGCAGCTTCGACCGCCTCGCGCCCGCTCTCCAGGCACAGCGCAGGTTCCGGTGCAGGATAAGCGCAAGGCAAAGCTTGATGTCAAATATGCTCTATTCGCGAATAGCGATTCGCAGCTTCCGAGATGATGGTGAGGCCAAAATTTATCGACCGAATCGGTGTGGACACGTTGCCAAAGCTTGCAACAAGCGTGACCATACGCGTGTCGGGTCAGCAGCCAAGCGGTCCGACCAGCCCACCACCAAACCGTGAGACATGCGATGACCAAAGCCCGAACCCGACCGATGCCGATCCTGCCGAACGAGATGGACGCCAACCGCGCGGCCCTGGCCGCGATGAAGCAGGAGACACCGCTGCCGCCACCGGAGCGGATGACCACGGCCAAAGCGGTGGCCGAACTCGCGCCCGAGATCCGGGCGCTGCTCAAGGCGGGGCATTCGCTCGACGAGATCGCCAAGCGCCTGATCTTCGGCGGTCGCTCGCTGAGTGCACGGCAACTGCAGCGCTACCTCACCGAAGCTCAATCGCACACGGCGAAAAAGAAGGGTCAGACGGCCAAGAACCCGACGCCGCCCGCGCCCCGGAGTGCGACAGGCGCCGGATCACAGGACAGGCCGAACGTCGTCCCATCGACACGGCCCACCGGCGCGCAGCCGGATCTGCCGCCACGCGGCGCGGCCACGCCCGTGACGGCAGCGCCGGTCGGCCCCAGCTTGGAGGCTCAGGCTCGGGGGACGGTAGTCCCACCATCAGCCCCGCTGCTCAACACCCCGGGGAGCGTCGCGCCGACCGGTCCGGCCGCCCACATGGCGAACCCGGCCACGGCTGCCGGTCCGGCCCTGGCGAAGCCGCAAAGCACGGCCTCGCCGGCGATCGATGGCCTTTCCGTGGCGGAGGCACAGAGACGGTCGATCGACATGCTGACGCGAACCGCACCTGCTAACGCGAAGGTCGATCGTCCGCGCGAGACGAACATCACCTGGAGCGGGATCGGTACGACGACCCCAGCGCGAGACGATGTTCAGGCCCATGTGCGGCCCGAGCCCGGCACGCTGCTTTGAACGATCGTGTCACCGTCGCTCTGCCCGCGACGCGATCCGCCGTGGGCAGAGCTGCCGTCGATGCTTCCCGCTGCTGACGCCGTTGAAGCAACGGCCCTGGCCTCACGGCAGCGGATATGAGGCAACGCGGCCAAGACGTTCCTGGCCGCGACATCCTGCGATCTCGAGTGGCGCTCCTTTCCAGGCGCGCTACCGAATGTCATCCCAAGCGGACGAGTCTACCGCTGTCGTTCGGCAGGCTCGTTCGCAATCACGATAGCTCTCCCGACACTGCGGCTCCCGTTAGGCGAACCATCCGTGTCTGATATCCCTACTCACCCGTGTCTTGCTATTCTCACGGGCGATCGCCCGACCGGACCGCTGCATCTCGGCCAGTTCTGCGGCAGCCAGCGCGATCGCGTCATCCTCCAGCACGCCACGATTATTTCGTGCTGATCGCCGACGCGCAGGCGCTCACCGAAAACGCCGACGATCCCAAGCGCGTCACCCGCCACGTCATCGACCTCGCCCGCGACGATCCCGCCGTGGCATCGATCCGAGCCTCACCACGATCTACGATCAGGCGGCCCTGCCAGCACTGTACACCGACCCCGACCATCTGCGCGTCGCTGATCCTGGGGGGCCAGGGGGTGATGTGGTGTTCCCGACCTCGACGCGTTCGGTCCTGATCGCGACACGGTCACCGAGCCGGAGGTGCGCGATCACCGCGGCGGTCACGGCGACATCGCGGTGAGGCAGCGTTTGGAGGCCGTCCTGCTCGATCTGCTCGCGACGCCTGGGCCGAACGACCGGACGACGTCCACGACATCCTGCGGAATGAGACCCGTCGCGCCCGTGGCGTGACATCGGCAAGGCGCGACACCATCGAGGACGTCCTCGGCCTGTACCACGTCGCCGCGTAGCGAATGCCCATCCTTCGGCCTATGGCAAGTGCGAGCCGCGGGTGCGACGGGGCAACCGATCGCGCCCGTTTCGCGTGCCTCATCGACCCTACAGCTAGGCGAAGCCGCTTGTTGCCGACCCGCGACGGTCAGCGGGCAGGACGACAGCGATCATCCGGTCGGGTGCGAGCGCGTGACGATATCGTCACGAAACTTCGGTGTCGGCCGCAGCGCCGGAACCCGAGATCTGTCACGCATTGCATCACGAAAAGGGTCGGCGGCAGCCCTGGCGCCCCGTCACGGAATCGGTCACAAAAGATGGGCGGCGCTCGCTTTTAGGGAGACTGGCCATCTTGTCTGGCACGATAAAGCCGTTCCGGTGCGATGCGGTGACGAAGAACGGGCTGGAGAGCCTTTGTGACGAAATGCGATCGGAGTACGCGCGCCACCTGAAGGAGCGGATCGACCCGATCTGCGAACGATACAGGCGAGCCGTGGCCAACCGGCTCAGGAAGAGAGCGTCGATCCTCCAGAGGGGTGAAGACTCAGTTTCGGCCCCTCCCGGCATAGAGAGCGTCACGGTCACAGCCAACATCGCGACTTATCGCGAGCGACAGCGCTGGCCGTTCGTCGTCGTCTATCATCGGCGTGCCTACCGGGAGTACGGCCTCACCGGCGTGTTGTGGCTGATGCGGAGCCTGAGCCGTGATACGAAGGCCCCGAAGCTCTCGGCCGTGGTGCTGCTGATGATGACGCGGCCGGACGAATTGACGCCCGGCGTGATCATGCGTTGGATCCGACAACTGGAGGGCGAGGGCCTTCCCGTTGCGCCGACGATGAAAAGACCGGGGCGTCGGGCGCTCGGGGCGACCGCGATGACGCCCGCGGAGCGGCAACGCCGGCATCGAGTACGGAAACGGGCGGCGTCCGACAAGTAGACTCGGATCGCTCAGAACCCGCGACCGGACTAATCGAGCGGCGATGCCGATCGCGCGATGCTCGGCATGACTCAGCCCACGTTCCCGCCGCGCCGCCTCCGAAGGGTGCGACGGAGCGCGGTTCTTCGGCAAAAGCGCTACCACATCCGGGCGGCGATCTCGCGTTCCTCGGCTCCCAGCACGTCAGCGTAGATCGCGGTGGTCGATAGGCTCGCATGTCCGAGCCAGCGCTGCAGCAGGGTGAGCGGCACACCGGAGCGCAGCGCGTGGACGCCAAACGCGTGGCGCAGGCCTTTCGGCGAGGCGGCCGAGGCGGCGACACCGGCTTCTCGCATCACCGCCTTGACCCGCTGCCAGGCGGTACTGCGGCTGATCGGCCAGAGCTGCTGCTCCGACGGTCCGATGTCGTGCACGAAGTCGAGGATAGCCATCACGCCCTCGGGTACCGGCACGTCACGCATGACGCCCGTTCGACGCTTCTTTAAGCAGTGCAGGCTGACGATGCCGCCTGCTAGGTCGAGATCGGCGTGGGTGAGGGCTAGGGCCTCGGAAATGCGGCACCCGGTCCATGCCAGCACGAGGCAGAGGGTGAGGGTCTCGGGTGGCTGACGGGATGCGGCTGCGAGGAAGCGGGCCCGCTCGTCAGGCGTGAGATACTTGCGCCGACCCTGCTCGGTGTGAAGCGACATGCGGGAGGGGCCGGGGCGGCGAGTGGAGCGGTCCCTCTCCGCGCTTCCCGTGGGATTGGCAACGCGGTGGGAAACAGCCCGGCCGGGTGGCCGATCATGCAGCCGTGACGGTCGGCCCGACAAGCCGGATGGAGCTGGTGTGTGGGCCATGGCGGCGCGTCCTCGCACGCGGCAGTGCAGCCCGTGCCTGTGTGACCAGAATTGCCAATTTTGTTCGGCGCCGCCTTGGAGGCGCCTGGCGCGCTCTGTGGCGGGATGCAACAGCCGCGCTTGTACCGCAGCCTGCTAGGCCTCTGCAAGCTAAAAAGACGTTATTGATCAAGGTGCGACAGAATTGGCAATTCTGTTCGACGCGATGATGCTTGTGTAGCGCCGGTGAGAGGCTGCGTAAAGATCAATGTGTGCCATCGCACGCGATTCTATGCTTTCGGCGACTGTCTCTGATCGCTGCGCCGGCCGCGCTCGCCGAGCCGCGCGTGATATCCAACGCAGTGCTAAGGCGTTGGTGAGCATGCGGTATTCGACGCGAGAAGATATCCAACGCACCTGCTAGTGCGGTCTCCTCTCATGCAAAGCTGCTTCCCCGCGTTGGATATCACCGCGAGATGGATGGTGATGTCCAACGCGGGCGACCGACATCGCACGACGCTGTCGTGGGATGACCGCTCCGGGGCCGCAACTGAGGTCGGTTTCGACGAGCCTCCGTTGGAGCGGCTGGCGCCGCGATGAGGCGAGAGCCGACCCCTGAAAGCTTCGCCGTGTGCGTCGCCCTCGTCTTGGTCACCTACCTGTTCGCCATGATGGTTGGTGGCTGGCTCGGCTGATCCCTGTCGTACCCCTCTACCTGCAGAGCCCAGCCGATGTCCGAGAGCCGCCGCTCCTCTTCGCACCCTCGCCGGTCCCGGCAGCGGCTGCGTCGCGCTGCCAACATGCTCCTGCCAAGCGAGCGCCTATCGGACCTCGCTGCCTGGGCCGTCTTGACGCTGCTGGCTACCTTGCTGCTGCTGTTCGCCGTGCGCGAGATCCGCGACGGCGCGCTCACCGGCTGCCCAGGATACGATGGCATCACGCATAAGCGGGAGGCTGAAGCGCTCTGTACAGAGCCCTGACGTAATCGGCTCCATTCTGAGAACATGAGAACATGTGCCCTGCTTGCTGAACGGGGGCGAACATGCTCCCGTAAACCGACAGACCTCGGCTGGACGCTCGCGTATGTCAATAAACGGAGCGTGCTCCACCAGCACGGTCAAGCAGAAGGCAGAACTCGAAGTCACATTGGAATACGATTGGAGGGTTTCTCGTCCGGATTGAGCGGCATGCGCCCCTCGTAGCCGTCGAAGCCGCCGGTTTAGCAGAAGCGGCGATACGCAGCCTGCCTTGCCATCTACGACGGCATACCGCCTCGGGCTTGCAAACTAGGAAACTCGGCCGCAAGCTGGTTGGCGCCGTGGCGATGACGGATGCGGAGGGGCAAAGTTGTGATCGCTAAAAAAGGAGATCCGCAGGCCGTATCTAGCAACATATCGGCTTGTTGGCTTTAGTAGATGTACTCCGGCTCCTGTCGAACCCAATGACGCCAAATGGTACCTAATCGCGTGAGTAGCGCCAATTTCAGGTTGCCGGAAACTGTTGCTCTACGGTCCTTGACAGGCATCCCGTCACGTAGATGCTCGCAACCATAGGTCAGCCATGTCGGCGCAGCAGAGCGGGAACGAGTGACAAATCCGGTCTTGGCTGCGCCAGCAACAGAAAAGCCACGCTGGTTGCGTGACTTACGGCGCTTTCTCCCGCTCAAGCCGCAGTTCGTCGTATCCGGCAATGTCCGGGATCATCAGCTGTCGGATGTGACGCCGGGAGCGTCTGTCCCTGTCTCGCTCACGGCGGCGCTACGGAGCGAACTGCGGGAAGCGGGCTTCGCCGTTGTGCTCTACTTCGACCCCGTCACCGGCTTTCGCCCTCTGCTGGCGCCTGGGGAGGAGCCCCAAGCTGCCTTGAACGCGATGGCGGCGCTGGGCCTGCAGACAGATGCGCAGGGACATGCACCCGCCGGGATCGAGCTGCTCGCGGCGACACTCGCGCGAATCGCGGCCAGATCCGGTGAGCCGATCGCTCTGCTGATCGACTTCGCGTCGAGACTGATCATTCGCAACGACGTCCTGAGCGCGGCGGAGCATCAAGCCTTCATGCAGGCGCTCGTCGCCTCCCACGTCGTGCGCTCCCGGCCGATTGGAACGCCGCCGCGCCCGTTCTTCAACTCCGTTGTCTGGGTCGTCGACAAGGAAGGCGACCTGCCGGATTGGTTTTTGATCGACAATCCCCGCATTAGGCACATCCCGGTCGGCAAACCAGACAATCTCGCGCGCGGTGTTCTTGCCCGGGTCCTGCTGAGAAGCCTCGCTGGCCATGCCGATGCGCGCGCGGACGAGAAGGAGGCCGCCGTAGGTGCCTTCGTCGATGGCACGGACGGGATGCTGTTGGTCGACATGTCCGCCATCGCGCAACTCGCCCGAAGCGAGGGCATTGGCCTTGCTGCGATCGGCGACGCCGTCCGGCGTTACAAGGTGGGTGTGAGCGAAGATCCCTGGCGACGGATCGATCGCACGAAGGTTCGCAACGGCACGGCGACGCTCCAGGCGCGCGTCAAAGGCCAGGACCATGCCGTCACGCACATGCTCGATATCGTCAAGCGCGCGGTCACAGGAGTGGGAGCGCCCCGGCGCGGTAGCCGCCCTCGCGGCGTGGCCTTCCTCGCTGGCCCGACCGGTGTAGGCAAGACTGAACTCGCGAAGGCACTCACAAGCCTGCTTTTCGGCGACGAGACGGCGTATATCCGCTTCGACATGTCCGAGTTCTCAGCAGAGCACTCCGACCAGCGCCTGATCGGGGCGCCACCGGGTTATGTCGGCTACGACGTCGGTGGCGAACTCACGAATGCGATCCGCGAAAGACCGTTCTCGGTTGTGCTTTTCGATGAAATCGAGAAGGCGCATCCGCGCATCCTCGACAAGTTCTTGCAGGTGCTGGACGACGGGGTGCTCACCAGCGGCCGCGGCGATCGGGTCTATTTCTCCGAGGCGTTTATCATCTTCACGTCGAACCTCGGCATCTATCGCCTGGAAGCCGATGGATCTCGTGTGGCAAACGTCACGGCCGAGGACGCCTTCTTCGATGTCCAGTCGAAGGTACGGGCGGAGATCGACCGGCATTTCAAGCTCGTTCTGAATCGCCCCGAGATTCTGAACAGGATCGGCGATAATATTTTGGTCTTCGACTTCATCAGACCCGACATCGCCGAATTGATTTTCGAGGGTCAAGTCGATGACGTACTTCGCGGGATCGCTTCGGATCAGGGCATCGCTGTCACCATCACCGACGATGCCCGCGCTGCCTTGAGGCAGGCTTGTCTCTCCGATCTGTCCAATGGCGGTCGTGGCATTCGCAACAAGGTCGAAAGCGGATTGATCAGCCCGCTTGCCCGAGCCCTGTTCGATCGCGATGCCGCCCCTGGAGACGCCTTCAGCGTCACTGCGCTTCATGTGCACCCCGAGGGCGGGACGGTCATTGAGCTCACCCGATCCGGGATGCCGAGCTGATGACTGCCCTGGCGTTCTCCCGCATCCATTTTCCCATCACGACGCTCGGCCCCGGTCAGCGAGTCGGCGTCTGGTTTCAGGGATGCTCGATCCGGTGCCCCGGCTGCGTGTCGATGGATACCTGGGCGGTCGGTAAGGGCATGACGACGGTTGCCGATGTGCTGGATGCGCTCGCACGAACCGTGTCGGTGGCAGATGGCCTGACGGTATCGGGCGGCGAACCGTTCGAGCAGCCTGAAGCGCTCGCCGCGCTCCTACGCGGCTGGGACCGGCTCGGCGGCGGGAATGTCCTCGTCTATTCCGGGCGCGCCTTCGAGGACTTGAAGCCCGAGCTGTCTAAACTCGGTGGCCTGATCGATGCCATCATCGCGGACCCGTTCGTGCGCGATGCCCCACAGACGCTCGCGCTTCGTGGCAGCGATAACCAACGTCTTGTGCCTCTGACCGCGCGGGGCGTGGAGCACTTCTCGGCCTATGAGGCCCCCTTGCCTGCCGGAGCGCGCGCTCTCGACGTGCTCTTCGACGACGACACCGGTGACGCGTTCCTGGTCGGCATTCCGCGACCGGGCGACATGGTAAAGCTTGCTGCGGCGCTGAAAGCCGCCGGTCATTCAGCGGCGACGACAGAGGACGTGCGGTGACCGATACGACCAGCTATCTTACCGTGATCGTCCGCGTCTGCCCCTCTTGTGGCAGTGAGCGCCCTCCGTCGGAAATCACCTGCGAGAATTGCCACTACTACATTGGCGATGAAGAATTGCGCCCCACTGGCAGTTCTCAGCAGCCTACGCCCATAGTCGATCCCCCGTCGCCGGAACCGCGGCCCGTCGCGTCGACGCCTTGCTGCGTCAACGGTCATCCAGTGGAGCCTGGGGACCAGATGTGCATGGTCTGCGGCGGCGAGATCGCGGAGGACCACCTCAGCGATCCGGAACCTGCTCCAGAGCCCGATCGGCCCATCGAGGAAGTAGACTCCCCCGCCTTCGAGGGTTTTCGGGATATCCGTCGAGCGGCAGCGGGGACCGCAACGGGTCCTTGGGATGTCTACGACGCCGTGCGGGAAGCCGATGGCCGTCCGGCCCGGATCGTCCACTACCACGCGGGGAGCGAGCCCGACCCCGCCGTACACGAGGCCCTGCGGCGCCTGCCCACCGACCACGTCCCGGAGCTTCTCGCGACAGGACGCATCGCCGGGCGTACCTTCGAGGCGGTCGAGCCCATGCCCAACGGCTCGCTCGCCGCCGCGGGATGGTTGGAGCCGGAAAGGCTGCGCACGGCCATCGATGAGCTTGGTCGGGCCCTGCACTCTTTCAGCGAAGCAGGATTACGGCATCGC
This sequence comes from Methylorubrum sp. Q1, assembly GCF_004683995.1. Classification (NCBI taxonomy): domain Bacteria; kingdom Pseudomonadati; phylum Pseudomonadota; class Alphaproteobacteria; order Hyphomicrobiales; family Methylobacteriaceae; genus Methylorubrum; species Methylorubrum sp. Q1. Next base: position 46,029 of record NZ_SRHQ01000029.1, read on the forward strand.
GACCTGCGGCCGGCGACCGTGCTTATCCGCGATCCCGAAAGCTTCGATCTCGTCGTCACGGGATGGGGCTCGGCAAGGCTGTCGGACTTCGATCTGGAACAGGTCGCGCCGCTCGAATTGTCCCGCTACTCCGCCCCCGAGGCCATTGTCGGCGCGGTGAGCGCTGCGTCGGATTGGTGGTCGCTGGGGATGATCGTCCTGGAACAGGCGACGCGCGGGGCGTGCTTCGCCGGGACCGAAGACCTCGCATTCCGACTGCATGTCGTCACGCGCGGCATTTCACTGCCCGACACAATCGACGGTGAGATCAGGACGCTCCTCCGAGGTTTGCTCGTCCGCGACCCGAACCGACGCTGGGGAGGCCGGGAGGTCAGCGCGTGGCTCAATGGGGCCGCGCCCTCACCGCCCTTACAGGACACGTCTGAAACCGATGAGCGGGCGGGGCCCGTCATCCGTCTTGCGGGTCGGAGTTTTACCGACCCGGCGACGTTCGCGCTCGCGGCGGCCGAAGCTGGCCATTGGGAGGAAGCGGCGACACTGACGGCCAACGGGACCACGGCGACGTGGCTGGCAGAGCGCAAGGAGGATGCGCGCATCCTCTCGCTGGTCAGGAGTGCTTCGACGGCCGACGGCCTCGACACGGATCTGCGGCACGCGATCGCCATGATGGCCATGAACCCGGCGTTGCCGTTGTCGGTCCGAGGCGAGATCGTCACCCCCGCTTGGCTGATGGCGCATCCAGAGCAGGGCTATGTTCTGGTGACCGGCGATGCACCGAGACACCTGGAACGGCTCGGGCGCGAGGCATGGCTTCCCCGCCTCAGAGCCCGTGCGGCCGCCGTCCGGGAGCGCGCCCAACGTCTTGAGGTCGAACTCGACGAAGATCGGGCTCGCGTCGCGCTGCTTGCAACATCGCGGGCCAATCTGGACGCCGAGCGTGAGGCGAGACGCGTCCTGTTTCCCGACACGGACCATGCCGGCCTCGCCATGCTCGTCGAGCGGTCCCGGCTTAGCGACGAGGACGTGATCATCCTCATCAGCGCGGCTCTCCATCAGTTCGTGCCGATGGAGGCGCTGGTCGAAGCGACGCGAACGGCCGCTGCTTCGGCTGGCATACCGACGGATGAGGCTGCACTGCGCACAACGCTTGCTGCCTCTCGGCGCGAGATCTTCACGGCGGTCGATGCGCGCATCGCCAATTTCGCCCGCTGCGGCAATCCCGCGATCGACGAGTGGGCCGATGCTTATCGAGTCGAACGCAGGATGCCGCTGGCGCGGGCGGCGACCCTGCTGGCGGTGTCCGAAAACCAGTGGAAGGAGCCCCCGCGGCAGCAATACGTCGCCAAACTGATGGACGTCTTCGAGAAGCGGCTCTCCGCCACGGTGGGCCGTGGTCCACTCGTCCGCTTCGTGCTGGGCAAGACCACGCCCAGGCTCGACCTGATGGAACTTGGATCAGGCTCGCGCCCGGCCGAGGCGCTGCTGAACCAGATCCTGGCTCGGGGCGAAGCCGCGACGCCGATCGATCCCGACGCTCTGACAGCGGATCAGAACATCGCGTACCGCCTTCGTCACCTCGTCAATTACGCCCAGACCTTCGTTCGCGATACGGGCATCGACGGACGGTATCTTGGCTTTCCGATACTGCACGCCCGCGACATGCGTCCCGGACGGACCAACACCAAGCCGCGCATCGCGCCCATTCTGCTGTGGCCGGTATCGATCGATCTGCCGAGCGGTGCGGGTCAAACGGCAAGTCTGGCCTTCGACCGTGGGCGTGAGGAGGTGCGGCTCAATCCAGCACTCGAAGGGCTCCTCGGCAAAGAGGCCTTCGCGCAATGGCGTTCGGCAGCCGAAGACCTCTTGAAGCGGCCCGCTCTGCGGCTTGGCGAGGCAATGGATGGGTTTGGCCATCTCGCTGAACCACAGGGACACGCCCTCACCCGCTTGCCGGGCAAGGATGCGGTTCCTGCGGTGCCCATGGCGTTGTGTCCTTCGGCAGTGCTGTTCAACGCCGAGTTTGCCGGTCAATCGCTCGTCGAGGATCTCCGCCAGCTGCGCGCCCAGCCCGTGGCCGGGACGGCCCTGGATCCCGCTCTCAGGGTCTCCGGCACGCCCGCAGCTCTCGAACCGGACCCCGTGCCAGAACGTGACCGCTTCGGCACGGCGGAAGGCGACCCGTCGCAGGACGCGGCGGTTCTCGCATCGCGGCTGGCGCCAGGCCTCCTCGTCGAGGGACCGCCCGGAACCGGCAAGAGCCAGACGATAGTCAACATCCTGGCTGACGTCATTGGGCGCGGTGAGACCGCTCTGGTCGTCTGCCAGAAGCAGGCGGCGCTCAAGGTGGTGCAAAAGCGGATGGACGCGGAGGGGCTCGGAGAGCGCCTTTTCATGGTCAACGATATCAACCGCGACCGCGAGGGCATTTTCCGTGCGCTGCGAGATCAGGTTGCGGCCCTAGCTGCCGGCGCTGTCGAAGCTTTTGCCGCCCTACGGAAGCAGCGGGATACCACGGCGGCACGCATCGAGTTCGTTGAAAAGGATCTCGACCGCGGACACGAGACCCTCCACGTCGTGGATGATGCGGCGGGCCTGACTTACCGCCAGATGTTGGGCGAGCTTCTCGCGATCGAAGAAGACGGTCTCGCGATCGATGCTCCTCACCTGCGCCGTATGCTGGCGAACGTCGGAGCCGTTGCCGTGGCGCGTCTGGAAGAGGAATGTGGGCCCCACGCGTCCTTGTGGCTCGCGTCGGCCTTCGAGGGCAGCGCCCTGGCAGCGTTGAAGCCGTTCCCAGTCGATCACGCGACGATCACGGAATTCCAGGTGGCCCTCGCCAGCTTCGGTGCGGCGGAGGAAGCCCGCGAAGCCCTGCTCGCCGACTTGCCTCCCTCCTTCGAGATCGAGGATCCCACTCCCCATCGAGCCTGGCTCGACACCGGGGCTCGGCATTTGGCTGCCATGACCGACGAACGCCGTGAGCGGCTTCGTGCGTGGTTTCCGCTGTTCAAGAGCGAGACGGGAAACGAGACGCCCGGCAACCGCATCGCCCGCGATCTCGCGGCCCTCGCCTCCGACTTGCAGAATGCAGCGCCGGCCCAAGCAGAAGGCAAGCTCTTCGAGCCGGTGGCCGCGCTCTCCGATCAGGAATTGCAGATCCGATCTGCCGAGGCGCGAGAGGCGACGGCTCCGGTCGGGTTCTTCGGCAGGCTGAGGCCGCGTCGGCGACGCCTCAGGAAGTCCTGCCGCGATTACTTGATCGGTCTCGGACAGGCGGGCGACGAACCCGGCCTCTCGGCTCTTGCGGCGGCAACGGCGCGGGAAGTCATAGTCAGGCCGCTGCGCAAGCGCCTCGACAGCCTGCGCTCGACCCTCGGGCTGGCGCCAGCCTCGACACCGGCACCGCTGCAATCTCTACGGGACGAGACAACAGCCATCGCGTCGTCCCTCAGGGAAGCTGCGAAGGATTCCGAGGCGGCCTTGTCCTGCCCGCGACGCGCAGACGCCGAGCACGTGATCGAGTCCGCCTCCGGTTCGGCCCTTCATGCTCTGGCAATCGGCTACCAGTCCGCCTTCCGACGCCATGCCGCCCGCGAGGCGAGCCTCAGAGCCCTGGAGCCGTTGGCAGCGTCGTTCAGTGACGAACTGACAACACGCTGTATCGATGCCATCCGTCGGGGCGGCTCCATGCCGCAAACGGTGCAAGCGATCATGGCAGCCCTGCCGACGCTGTCAGCCTTCCAGCGCTTCCGGACGCGGGCGGCGGCGCTCGACGCGGAAAGCCTCGCCGCGTTTTCTGCTCTGCGGCCGCACGCGGATGTGTTGAATCGCGCCCCGGCCGGAGCACTCGACGAAGTGGTGCGAGCAACCCTTCGGCGTGAGGCTTTGCTCGGTTGGAAAACGCGCATCGAGACGGAGCATCCGGAACTCTCGGTCGACATGGCCGAGACGGGGCGCAAGGTCGCAAACTTGGCGCGGCTCGATACGGAGATGCGGGATCTGAACCGAAAGGTGCTGGCTCACGGCATCGATCCGGCTTCGATCGGCCGCCAAGCGGATTGGAATGTCGTGACGGCTCTACGGGGTCCGCGCCCGATGAGCCTTCGGGGCGCCTTCGAGAAGGGGGAAGCCCTCGGACTCATGCGCCTGCGGCCGGTTTGGCTCATGGGGCCCGATGTGGCGAGCCGCCTACTTCCCCTGAAGCCCGGCATTTTCGACCTCGTGATTTTCGACGAGGCGTCACAAATCCCCGTCGAGCAGGCCGTGCCTGCCCTCTTCCGCGGGCGACGGGTCGTCGTCGCTGGCGACGAGAAGCAGATGCCGCCGAGCGCCTTCTTCTCTGGAAGAGCGGAGGAGGAGGACGATGACGAGATCGACGAGCAGCCCGATGAAGCGGCCACCGAGGCCGAACGCTCGGCGCTCGAAGATGCCTGGAACAAGAAAGACGTCACCGCGTGCCCGGACCTCCTGCAGCTTGCGCGAGGATGCCTGCCGGCCACCACATTGCAGATCCACTACAGATCGACCTACCGCGAGCTCATCGGCTTCTCGAACGGTGCCTTCTACGGCAACCGCCTCAGCGTTCCCGCCCGGCACCCCGACGAGGAGATCCGTCGCGGCAAGCCGATCGAGGTACTCCGGGCCGACGGCGTCTATGACGCGCAGACGAACCCGGAGGAGGCGGACCGCCTGGTCGAGCTCTTGGCTGAAGTTTGGTCAGCTCCCTTCGCGGAGAGGCCGAGCATCGGCATCGTGACCTTCAATAAGAAGCAGGCCGACCTCGTCACCGACAAGATCGAGGAGCGCGCCGGGGCGGACCCGACCTTCCTCGCCGCGCTGAAGGCCGAACGCGAACGGAATCAGGGCGGCGAAGACATGGGCTTCTTCGTCAAGAACGTTGAGAACGTCCAAGGCGACGAGCGCGATTGGATCGTCTTCAGCACCACGTTCGGCCGTGACCGTCGGGGAGCCTTTCGCCGGTTCTTCGGCGTCCTCGGCCAGACGGGTGGCGAGCGACGGCTCAATGTCGCGGTCACGCGCGCCCGGGAGAAGATCGTCGTCGTGACCTCGATGCCGTTCAGCGAAATCTCGGACTGGCACGCAGCTGGGCGCGTGCCGCACAAGCCCCGCGACTTTCTTCAAGCCTATCTCGATTACGCGGCGAAGATGGCATCCGGAGACGTCGCCGCCGCACGGGCGCTACAAACGCGCCTCGCACCGGGCCAGGGCAAGAGCAAAATCGGCGCTGTCCAGCACGACGGATTGGCTCAGGCCGTCGGGCGATACATCCGCGAACTCGGCTACGAGCCGGTACCGTCCGCTGACGAAACCGACGTCTTCGGCTTAGACTATGCGATCGTCGATCCACGGACAGGTCTTTTCGGCCTCGGGATCGAATGCGACTCCCCGCGCCACCGTCTCCTCCAAAAGGCGAGAGCCCGCGAAGTCTGGCGGCCCAAGGTGCTGGGTCGCGCCGTACCGCGCACGCACCGCGTCTCATCGAGCGCTTGGTACAGCCGGCCGGAAGCTGAGCGGGCAAGGCTTCGGGAGGCTCTTGCGACAGCCATTGTGAGGGAGGCGGCGGAATGAGCGGTCCCAAGGTCGTCAGAGTCGTGACTCGAGAGGAATTGGAAGCGACCTGCCGGCGCTGGCTTTTGCTCGTAGGCGAGGCCGCCGCCGACCTGCTCCGCAGCGCAAATCGCTTCGGACTGGCAAGCTCTGCCCTTGAGGCGCAGGTGGCGGCGAGACGGGCTACCCTCGAAGCAATGTTTCGCTCGGAGCAATGGGTCGATCTTCAGAAGGACGCAGCCCAAGCGATCGAACACTTCCGCTTCGAAGGCGAACGTCTGAGAAGCGAAGCGGTCGCCGCCGAAGCGGCCCAACGTTCGCGGCAGCGGCGAACGCTCGATGCGGCCCGTTCGATCGCGGCCTCGTTGGCCAAGGCCGGGCAACCGGTGCCGGTAGCCCTCACCGCTGCAATCGAAGGCGCGATGACGGCCACAGGTGCTGACTTGGATGCCATGCAGCGTACTGTGGAGGCCAGCATCGCCACGCTGGTACAAGGCCAGCCGAAGACGCAATCCTCCGGCCAGAGTGACCTCGCAGCCCGGCTCAATGCCGGCGGTCCTATCCCGGCTTTCGCTCAATGGCTCGAGGAGAATGCGCAATCTGACCCTCAGGCGGAACGGCTCGACGGGTTGCTCTCGGAGTTGAGCACGTGCGCGACACTTGTCGACATCACCGATCTGACTGCGCGAGCGATCTCGATTTCCGCCGAGCCTTCGGCGGACCGACGTGCCCTCCTGACAGACTCGCTCGTTCTTGAGGCTGCACGGCGCCTGCGAGACGAACGCGCCATCGAAGCTGCCACCGCTAAAGCGATGCAAGTTCGCGCTGAGTTGGCTGCACTGTCTTCCGAAAGGGGGCATGCATGCAGCATTCAACTCGATGCTGCGATCACCGATAGAAATGTCGCGAAGATGCGGGCGCGCGTCACTGACGGGGAGACGCTGCTCGAGGAAGGGCGTCGGCAGGTCTCTGCTGTAGCGCGGCGGCGGGCTGTGCTCGGAGGGCTGGCATCGCTCGGCTACGAGGTTCGGGAGGGAATGGAAGCGGCTTGGGCGAAGGAGGGTCGCATTGTCGTACGGCGCCCCGGCACTGACGATTACGGTGTAGAATTCGCGGCTCCTGCCGATGCATCGCGCATGCAAGCCCGGTTAGTCGGTTCTGACCGGCCGTCCAGTCCGCAAAATGCCAATCGCGATAAAGATCAAGAAACAATCTGGTGTGGGCAATTTGACGAACTTCGTTCGGTCTTGGCGGATCATGGCGGCCATGTCGAAATTGAACGCGCCCTTCCCGCAGGTGAGCAGGCCGTCAAGACAATCAGCCTGACAAGCGCATCGCCATCGGCCGAGGTCAAAATTACAAAACCACAAACTCGCGCACTGCCTCGAAGCTAATATAAAGAAAATAAACACATAATCCTCAATATCAATATTGAACTTATTGTCAGCTTGGATGAAGAATATTACAATATACTTCGAACTACATCGACGCATTTAACAACCTAATCTGGCGTTCGATATGGCAAGCGTTCAAAATTAACATTAAAATTAATCCGAACTGAAATATCATTCGCAGGTCTGATGCAAAATGTACGTTGAGCAAAACGCATAGTATTTTAAAAAACTCCAATCAAACTTTGAGGCTTATTATAATAGCACATGAACAATTGCCATTGCATCACCGCTTGAGTCTCGCATTATTCATGTGGCCAATCCCAGGATTGCAGCCAACTCGTTTTTGAGTAGGGCCTGCGGCAGCCAACGCAGAATCTTTGACCGTCGTTCAGGTTACCAAAGCTTGATCCGGGTGAAAGATCCATTTCGTCACGTCCATCACTGGACGGTGCGGCCCCGATCTGGAATTAATGACGGAGCAGGATACAATTTCAACGAGTGCGGCATGTGGCGTTGGAAGGTCGGAGCGCGGGCGATGACTGCCACGTCTTTTGACGCTGCGGACGGCCGTCCGCGAAGCCGCCTCGGACGATCGGTTGGCGAGGAGATTGCTTCCGTGGTTCTTTTAAAAAGTTCGGCGAGGCGACTCCACGGTGGTCTAACGCCTGCGAGCTTTACCGCACTGCTCCTGCTGCTCGGGCCGGCTTTGGCCTACGACGACAGTGACTGCGCCCGGCAAGAGACTGTTCCAGTCAGTGTCGACGAAGACTTCGGCAATTGGTCCGAGATGGACGCCGCACGAAAGCGGGCTCTCGATCGGACGAACCAGCTCGCTATCAGCCAAGTTGTTGGCGTCGAGGTAAAGTCGTCCCGCGAGAACCGTGCGGAAATCGTGAACAGCGATGCCGAGCAGCGCTTCAAGCAGCTTGAGCAGACGAACCTCGCTGGTTTCGTCCGGGTGAAGATCCTGGAGGAAAACCGGAAGACCACGGAAGCGGGCGGCTCTCTCTCAATCAAGTCCGAGGTTACCGTTTGCGTGCCGAAGTCGCAGACGGTCCGGAAGGAAGAGCAAGAGCGCGCTGCCCGGCAACAGCGGCCTGCTAAGCCCGTCGATCCCACGACCGTTGCTTGGTTCGATCCCGTCACCGGCCAGCCGCGAGTTTGGTACTGGCGGGAAGGCTCGAACTACGAATTTTTTGACAATTCCGGCTTTCATCCGCGGACCGGCGACAAGCTCCTTCTCGTCGACCGGAGAGTCGTGACCGAATGGCGTCAAAGCGTCGAGCGGGGGAAACGCGAAGCCGTCGAGCGCGTGCAAAGAGAGGCCGCCCAGCGGGAGGCTGAGGCGCAGCGGCAAGCTAAGATAGCCCGAGCCGGGGAGCTGTGTGATCAGTTTGCCGCAGGGCCTTATGACCTTGATCGGCCCAAGACCACGGCCGGCGTGGCTTGGGAGGTCCTGCGAAGCGCGGGTGGGCCAGCGGTCGAGGCCTGCGAGATGGCTGCCCGACAGTACCCGGAAGAGCGCCGCTACCGATACCAGCTGGCTCGGGCCTACCAAGCGTCGGAGCCCAGGAAAGCCTTGCCGCTGCTACAGGTCCTCATGCGACAGAATTATCGCGCGGCCTACGACAATTATGGCTGGGCGCTTCTCGACACCCGGGTGGGCCGCAACGATCTGGCCGGCGCCCTTGCGAGCTTCCGGCAGGGGGCAAACCTCGGCGATCCGGATGCCATGGTCAGCTTGGCGACGATGATCTCGAAGGGCCGCGTCGAGGGGGCGGGGCAGGAGGAAGCCTATCGTCTTTTCAAACGGGCCGCGGGGCTGGGGCATCGCGAGGCCTCCGAGGGGGTGGACCGCCTGATGGAAGGCCAGCGGCAAGCCGAGCAGCAGCGGCTTCAGAATGAGCAGGCGGCTCGCGCGTTCATGGGACTCGTGGGTGGTGCCCTCGGGGGCATCGGTCGACGCTGAACAGGAAAGAATATGATGAACGCGAAGCGTCTTGTTTCCTTCGGCGCGACCGCCGCGCTGTGCCTGGGTGTCAGTGCGGCAGCCCTGGCTCAAACGAGCGCGCCCGGCGGTGACGCCGAGGCGACCGCGGCCCTCAACGGTGGAGCGCACCCATCCGCCGGCGCGCAGCCTCCGTCGATTGAACAATGCTGGGCCGACTGGAAGGCGAAGGAGAAACTCGAAGACGGCAAGAACGAGAAGAAGAACGGATACTTCGTCTATGTCGCCCACGAGCAGGCCCCAGTGGACGAACCGGTGGGGTCGCGCAATTGGCTCGTCGGCCGGAATGCCGCCTTCAGCTATGCCGAGATCAATGCCCGGAAGTCGTTGGCGGAGGCCATGCGCGCGACGATGCGGTCGAGCCGGTCGGCGGCGGTCAGGACCTTTGGTGGGGATGACGCGCCGCCGTCCCTGCGACCGGTCGTTGAACAGCTCTCCATCGTCGACAAGTCACTGGTCCTCACGGACAAGGCTCTCGACGCCGAGATCAAGAAGTTCGATCCCAAATGGTCAGGGGGAACCGAGGCGCAGAAGCGCGCAGCGATCGCCACTGAGCAGTTGCGGATCAATCAGAGCATCGAACGCAGTGCGGAGATGTTCGCCTCCGGTGCCTTCACCGTTGTCCAGTGCGAAGGGCCGAGCCGGGAGGATGGGGGCAAGTACCATGTCCTCACTGGTCTGATCTGGACGCCGAAGCTCGCCGGGGTCGCGGAGACGATTTGGAATCCGACCCTCACGATACAGCGAGAGACGCCGCAGGCACCCGTCCGCCAGCAGTTTGAGGCAATCAAAGCCAAAAACCCGGACTGGCTGGCCTATACGATGGGGACACGCGTTTTCACGGACGAGAATGGCGAGCGGGTCATCGTCGGCTTCGGCGTGGCCCCTCAGACTAGCCTGATGCCGGCCGACCGTAGCCGCGCGAACTTAGCAGCCATGGCGGCCATCCAGCGGTTCGTCAGCGAAAGGGTGCTGGCCAATACGAAATCCCGGGAGGCGTATGAGAAGCGCGGGATGAGCGACGGCTCGACGCAGAGCTACAACCTCGACACTTTCAACGAGGAGGTCAAAGCCCAGGCTGCCGACCTTCAGTTGAAGGGAGCTACCGAGATCCTATCGTGGCGTGGTGAGCATCCGTGGTCCAAGGCGAAGATGCAGGTCGTGGCCGTGGCATGGAGTCAACGTTGGGCGGCTGATGCCGACGCAGTTGGACGCGCGATGGGAGCCGCTGAGCAACGCATGATACAGCAGGGAGGCCTGCCGAAGGCGCCTGCGACCGCTGAGGGATCGAGCGGAAGCGCGCCTACGGCAGCACCAGTGAGAGCGGGAGCAGGCGTCTCTACATCTGATTTTTAAGTCGCTAAGTAGATTGGCTCACGCGCGCACTCTGATGCCGCCGCAGGCTTGCTTCTTTGCGCGCGTGCGATGCGGCACAGTTTGACCCGTTGCGGTCATTTGGGTCGATAACGCCATGCGTCCGCTTTCACGGAAGAAGCGGACGCATGGCGTACAGGTCGCCGCCGAACAGGATGCGGAAGCTCATGAGGCCCAAAGACGCCAAGTCCGATCTCGCTTAAGCGAAGCTTTAGCAACAGCCCCCGCCACGAGCCGCTCGTGCCAATGCACGATGCAAGTGCCTACGCCGGTCGTGACAACCGCTCAAATTTTCTCCTTGCCGAGGGCATCCAGCGCCGGGCCGAGCCCGCGCATCGAGAGCGACACCGCCACCTCCCGCCCGTCCGCATCCTTGAACGCGATCCGGCCCGCGTCCTCGGCCTTGCGCCAGGCGCTCAGCACCGCGTCCGTTGCCGCTGTGTCCGCCACGCACGCGCCGGGTATGCAGCGCCGCCACGCCAGATCCAGGCCGTTCTTCGCATCCTTCACCTCCGTCACCCGCACGCTCGACGGGAAGCTCACGTTGGCCGGCAGCAGCACCGTCATGCGCAGGCCCTCCTGCCCGGGCAGGCGGCCGAGGGCGATCTGCGCCACCGGCGCCGTCTGGCCCTGCGCCTGGATCGTCTGCGATACTTCGCAGACGCGCCCTGCGGTCTCCCCGCCCAGCCGCTGACAGCGCAGCACCCAATCGCCATAGGTGGCCGTCGTCGACCCAGGCTCGGACGGGACCGCCGGCGCCGCCTCCGCGGCGGACGGCTTCGCACGCGAGGATTGGGCGTGCACCGGCATGGGCACCATCACGACGAGGCCAGCGAGCAGGCTCGAGGTGGCCAAGGCGGGGCGCATGGCGGACGAGAGAGGCCGGAGGGAAAGGGGCATCAGGCGGCACCGTGCATGACAGCGGCGGATGCCGCGGAGGAAGGGACGGCGGAGACGAGGAAGTCGGCCACGGCCTGCAGGCTGACGAGGTGGGCGTAGATCATCCCCAACCAGCCCTCTCTTCGGAGCCGGGCAAAGGCGTCATCCGGCAGAGCAGCCAGGGCAGCCTCCTCGACGCCGAGCGCGCCGTGCAGGGTGTGGCTCTGGCCGGTGAGGGGATGCTGGACCTGGATGGTCAGGGCGCGCAGCAGCTTGAGATCCTGCAGCAAGCGCCCGAAGGCGGCGGTACGCCGGGCAGCCTCGGCATACTCGGCGACGAGGCGGATCCGCTCCTGCAGCAGGGGCGACTCCTGGCCGTCCTCGGTGAACAGCGGCAGGCTGGTGGGGCTCGCCTCCGGCGGTTCGGCGGCAGGCTCGGTGCGAAGGAGATCGGTCTCAGCGTCGATGCAGACGAGGGGGGCGCTCCCCTCGCTCTCACCCAGAATGAAGGGATAGCGGCGCAGGTAGGCGGGCAGGTAGCGGCCCGTCCAACTGCCGGCCTCGTCGATGAGGGCGCAGTGTCCCGGTGCAGCGCCAACGAGGAAGACGGGCACGGGGCCGAGGCTCTCGGGCAGAAAAACGACGGGCAGGTGCCGGCAAGCGGCGCCGATCTCCTCGGCGAGGGCCGGGACGATGTGGCTGGAGCGCGCGAAGGCGAAGCGCTGCGGCTGGGCGAGGTAGCCGGCGCGGTGGGCGTCTCGGTCGAGGGGGACGACCGAGCGGTAGAACAGCGGCAGGGAGGTCATGGGGCTTTCGCGGTGTCTTGTCCGGAGGGGCCGGGCGCAGCGCGCCCGTCAGGGAGCAGCCGCGCTGGCCTGGGGCCGGATCTTTGATCCGGGTTGCGCAGCGGGTTGTGTCGGGGGCGGAACGACGAAGCATCCGCCGGCGAGGCAGACGACGGTCTTGTCGAACCGGGGATCGGTGATGATTTGCGACGAGGTCTGGAGCAGACCGGACGCCGGAGCGAACCATGATGCGGCCGGCGTCTGCGTGACGGTGGAAACGCGTTGGACGGTGCTGGCCAAGGTTGTTGCGGCTTGGGCGATCATCGTTCGAGACAAGCTTGCAGGGCTCGGCGTGATTGTAAGGTCGGCTCCGCGATAGGTGAGGCTGTAGTTTGCCGTCGCCGTCAGCGAGCCCTGGTTGATGATGTATTGTCCCGGGGCGCTATTGGCGTCCGCCTTGGTAGCGAGGGCACCGGAGAGGCTGTCGCCGTTGACGAGGCCACGTCCGCCGACCCGGTACGTCAGGCTGGGATTGGCCTCACCGTAGACGCGGCTCTGCGCACCGGCCGCAACCGTGATCGAGCGTGGCGTCACCATCAGGTCGGCGCCCTGATAGGTCACCGCGTAGTTGGCGGAGGCTGCCAGCGTGCCCTGGCCGATCGCGTAGGAGCCGACACCGCTCGTCGCA
>NZ_SRHQ01000003.1:0-356184 GCF_004683995.1 Methylorubrum sp. Q1
CCGGACCAGCCTCATGCCCGAAGTAAGGAACGGCGCGCAAACCTTTGCGCGCGATGAGTTTTGTCGTGATTGATACAGCACCGGCGCCACCTACTCGACGTCGAGCGGCGCGGTGCCGGCGGCCCGGCCGTCCGGTCCGATGGCGATCTTCTGGATGCGGGCCTCGGCCCGCTTCAGCAGGGTCTCGCAGTGACGCTTGAGCGCCTCGCCGCGCTCGTAGATCGCCACCGATTCGTCGAGGGGCACGTCGCCGCGCTCCAGCCGGCGCACGATCTCCTCGAGCTGCTCCAGCGCCCGCTCGAACGGCAGATCGCCCGGCGCCGCCGCGGCAGATGCGTCGGGTGTAAGATCGTTCATCCCGGATTCCCTTTGGGGCGGGTTATGACGGGCGACGTGCGGTCGCACAAGCCCGGGTCGATTGCGTGCGACCGATCTCCCCCGGCGCGGCGCGCCCGTCACGCCAAGGTGAGATGGAACGGCGTGCCCTCGAAGGCTTCGGCGCCGCGCCCGATTCCAGCGACGGCGGCGCTCATCCGCCCCTCGCGTCCGAGCAGGCGGTCGGCGATCGCGACGAACAGGCGATTCGGCGTGGCGCTCGGCGCGATCCGCCGCACGTCTTGCGCGAGTTCCGCCTCGTCCCAATCCGGTCGCAGGGCGCAGGCCGCGGCAAAGGCCGCCGCGGTGGAGCGGCTGATCCCGGCGTAACAATGGATCACCATCGGCTTTTCGCGCGGCCAGGCGGCCACGAAGTCGAGGACGGCGCGCACATGCGCCTCGCCCGGCGGCAGGTGCCCCTCCATCGGCGCGACGATGTCGCTGAAGCCGACGCGCAGGTGGTGCTCGGCACGGATCGCGGCCGGGCGCTCCACCGCACTGCCGAGCGTGGCCAGCGTGACGAGATGGCTCGCGCCGGAGGCCGCGACGGTTTCCGGCAAGCGCGAGAGGGGGCAGACGTGGATGACGGGCATTCTCTTCTAGAGCCGTATCCGACCTGATTGCATCAGGTCGGCGTCTCTATCCTCTTGTTTTGACGCGCATCCTTTTTCCGAAAGCCGGCAGCCACCTTTCGGGACGATGCTATAGGTCTCACGCTCCGCGCTGAAGCGCGGCGAAGCGGGCGAGATAGCACGCCTCCGCCTCCGCCGTCGGCCATCCGGCGACCAGCCGCTCGATTTCGGCGTCGATGGGCTCGGGCAGAACCGGCGGGCGCCCGAAGATCCCGTCGGCCTCCGCGTTCGAAAAACCGGCGAGCCGGGTGGCCTCGATCGCCGCGGCGATGCGGTCGGCGCGCTTGACGAGACGGGCGAGCGCCGGGGAGGGCGCGGCGAGCCCGAAGCGCTGGCGGATCGCCGCGAGCAGGCGCCGCTCGACGCTGCGATAGGCGTCGCCGATGGCGTTCTTGAGCGGCGAGATGATGTCGCCGATCACGTATTCCGGCGCGTCGTGGAGCAGCAATTCGAGCCGCTCCGGGGCGCCGATCCGCGGATCGAGGGCGCCGCCGATCGCCTCCACCAGCAACGAGTGCTGCGCCACGGAGAAGACGTGCGGGCCCGCCGTCTGCCCGTTCCAGCGGGCGACGCGGGCCAGCCCGTGGGCGATGTCGGTGATCTCGACATCCAGCGGCGAGGGGTCGAGCAGGTCGAGCCGCCGGCCCGACAGCATCCGCTGCCACGCCCGCGCCGGCTTCTTGGACGGGTTCGCGGCCGCGCTCACGGGCGGCGGCCCTCGCCGAGGGCGGCGCAGGGCGCGTGACGGTGACAGCCGGTGAGATGGTCGTTGACCATGCCGACCGCCTGCATGAAGGCGTGGACGATGGTGGGGCCGCAGAAGGTGAAGCCCTTCGCTTTCAGGGCCTTGCCCATCGTTCGTGACACATCGGTTTCGGTGGCGATCGCGGCGCGGGTAGCCGCGTTGGTCTGGATCGGCCGGCCGTCGCAAAAGTCCCAGAGGAAGGGCGAGAAGCCCGGCCCCGCCTCCTCGATGGCGAGCCACGCCCGCGCGCCGCTGATCGCGCCGCGGATCTTGGCGCGGTTGCGGATGATGCCGGTGTCACCCATCAGCCGCTCGACATCGTCGTCCGTGAAGCGGGCGACCCGCTCCGGCTCGAAGCCCTCGAAGGCCCGGCGGAAGCCGTCGCGGCGGCGCAGGATGGTGATCCACGACAGGCCCGCCTGGAACCCGTCGAGGATCAGCTTTTCGTAGAGCGCGCGGGAATCGGTTTCCGGCACGCCCCACTCGGTGTCGTGATAGGCGACGTAAAGCGGATCGGTCCCCGGCCACCAGCAGCGCGGACAGCCGTCGGGATGGGAGGTGATCAGCCCGCTGGAATCCGCGCTCATCCGGCCACGGCCGTGTCGGTGGGGAAGGCGAAGCCGGCGAAATCGGGCTTGGCCACGGCCGCGATCGTGCCGCCCGCCCGCACCGGCTCACCGATGGCGAGCGCGTCGCCGAGGCGGTCGAGGCGGATCGTGGCGAGCCCCCGGTCACCGGCCGCGCTGCCGGTGACGCCGAGGCTGCGCGCGCCCGCAATCACCTCCGTGCCGGGCTCCGGTGCCGGGCCGTCGCGGTAGACGATGGGCAGGATGCGGGTGCGGGCGGTGCCGCGGTGCTGCATCCGCGAGACCACCTCCTGCCCGACATAGCAGCCCTTCTTGAAGTCCACGCCGCCGAGCTGGTCCATCAGCGCCTCGTGCGGGAAGGCGTCGCTGAAGGCGAAGTCGCGCCCGCCTTCCGGCACGCCGAGGCCGATGCGGTGGGCATGGTAATCCGCCTCCGTCGCATCCGCCGAGAAGGCGCCCTCGGCGAAATACAGCCGCTCGCCGAGCGCGGGTAGGCGCCCGTCGCGCACCCGCGCCGTCTCGGCCGCGGTCTCGGCCCCATCCCAGGCGGCGGCCACGCCGAGCGTCGGGTCGGCGGCCACGCTCACCTTGGCGCGCAGGCGGTAGAGCCCCAGCCGCTTGACGAGGTCGGCCACGCGCTCGGCCGCGGTATCGAGGCGAAAGCCATCCCCGGTGCGGGACACCAGAAAATCGAACTGGATCTTGCCCTGGGGCGTCAGCAGCGCGCCGAGCCGCGCCTCGCCCTCCGGCAGCGTCTCGACGTTGCAGGTGAGGATGCCTTGCAGGAAGGGGAGCGCGTCCGGACCCGAGACGGCAACGACGGCGCGGTCCGGCAGCAGGGCGATCGGCATGGCATCTCCTCGGATCAGGACGGCGGCGTTGCACGCGTGGGACGCCTGACATAAGCCGCCGCTATCCTCGTCTCAATCGCAACGAACGAACCGGGAGAGTCCGATGGAAGCGCCTTTCGACCTCGTCCTGTCCGGCGGCACGCTGGTGAACCACGATGGCGAGCATCGTGCCGATCTCGGCATCCGCGGCGGACGAGTGGCGGCCATCGGCGACCTTTCGGGCGCGGCGGCGCAGGAGCGGCGCGATTGCCGCGGCCTGCACCTCCTGCCCGGCGTGATCGACAGCCAGGTGCATTTCCGCGAGCCCGGCCTCGACCACAAGGAAGACCTGGAAACGGGCTCGCGCGCGGCGGTGATGGGCGGCGTCACGGCGGTGTTCGAGATGCCCAACACCAGCCCGCAGACCACGAGCGCCGCAGCGCTGGCCGACAAGGTGGCCCGCGCCCACCACCGGATGCATTGCGACTTCGCCTTCTGGGTCGGCGGCACCCACGAGAATGCCGGCGAGGTCGCCGCGTTGGAGCGGCTGCCGGGTGCGGCGGGAATCAAGGTGTTCATCGGCTCCTCCACCGGCTCGCTGCTGGTCGAGGACGATGCCGGCGTGCGCGAGATCCTGAAGCGGATCCGCCGCCGCGCCGCCTTCCATTCCGAGGACGAGCCGATGCTGCGCGAGCGCAAGGGCCTTCGCGTGCCGGGCGATGCCGCCTCGCACCCGGTCTGGCGCTCGCCGGAGGTGGCGGTGAAGGCCACGCAGCGGCTGATCGCGCTCGCGCGGGAGACCGGGGCCCGCATCCACATCCTGCACATCTCGACCGCGGACGAGATGCCGATTCTGGCCGAGGCGAAGGATGTCGCGAGCGTCGAGGTGACGCCGCACCACCTGACGCTCGACGGAACGGAAGCCTATGCTCGGCTCGGGACGCTGGTGCAGATGAACCCGCCGGTGCGCGACGCCGGGCACCGCGACGGGATCTGGCGCGGGCTGTCCCAGGGCGTGGTCGACGTCCTCGGCTCCGACCACGCGCCGCACACGCTGGAGGAGAAAGCCAAGCCCTATCCGGACTCGCCCTCCGGCATGACCGGCGTGCAGACGCTGGTGCCGATGATGCTCGACCACGTGAATGCCGGCCGGCTCTCCCTCGCCCGGCTCGTGGATCTGACCAGCGCCGGCCCGAAGCGCCTGTTCGGCATCGCCCGCAAGGGGCGGCTCGCCGTGGGCTACGATGCCGACGTGACCGTGGTGGACCTCAAGCGCCGCGAGACGATCCGCAACGCGTGGGTCGCCTCGAAATGCGGCTGGACGCCCTATGACGGACGGACCGTCACCGGCTGGCCGGTGGGCACGGTGGTGCGGGGCACGCCGGTGATGTGGCAGGGCGAGTTGGCCAACCCCGCGCGGGGCGAGGCGGTGGTGTTCGAGGAAGCGCTGCCGACGGGGTAGCGCCGCGCCGCGACATCCATCGGGCGGATGGCTTTTCGCGGCCCTCGCGCTCTTGGGCCTTCACCACGGACGGTTGCCCCGCCCCCCCCGCGCAGACGGCAAGAAACTCGCCACGATCGTCGCCTTCGTCTCGATGCCCGACAGAAACGTGAAGATCGCAGCCCTGGAGTTCAAATTCTCCGGCTGGAACTGGTCCAAGGACCAAGAGGTCAAGGCCACGCTCCGGACAGGAGACTTCCACGTGTATTCAGATCTGAACTGGATCGTCCTCGATCCCAGATCCCTCCTGCTCCGATCCAACGATCCGGAGGATATCCTGAAGCTCGTCAAAACGACGTCGAAACTCAGCGTCGAGAGAGACGGCAAGGCCCCCGTGACGTTCGACATCATCGCGCCGGGCAAGGCTCTGGAGGCTCTCAAGCCCTGCCGGGATCAAGTGAAGTTGGCGACAAAAAACGTTACGAAGGCCGGTTTCAGGCCGTCGGGACGCGACAGATCAGAGGAGGTTGCCGGTAGGAGGCCCGCCTCGTCGTCACCGCGAGGCGAAGCCGAACCGATCCGTAGGGACTGGCCTTCAGACGGCACCGCTCCCGTTGCGGTTCAAGGAAGCCGGCTCACGCCTCCGCCCCCGTCCGCCGATCAGTGCTGCAGCGTCGTGGTGAACCCGCCGCCGCGGATCCGCTCCGGCAGAGTCTCGGCATAGCGGGCCGTCGCATCCTCGCCATAGGTGGCGACCAGTTCCTGGAACGCCGCGAACAGGGCCGCCTGGGCCATGCAGTCGCCGTCGATCCCGTCGAGGCAGCCCTCCGCGAAAGCTTCCGTCACGAGGCCGAGCGCGAGGCGCTTGCTCTCCGCGTCGGCATCGAAGGTTGCGGTGTCGGCATCGTGGATCATGGCGGGCGGCTTCGTTTCTCGGCCGGAACAGTGCCGGCAAGACATCGTCACGATACGGCAGCCTTCACGGGCCGGGAAGCAGGGAATTGCGAAGAGGTTAACGCGGAGGCGCAATTGCGAAGGAATTTCGCAAGGCCTCCGGAGTGTGGCGCAGCCGCCACAAACGCGATCGCACGGCCGAATCCGGAGCGGATTCTGATGAAACGGAAATTGGCCCGGCAGAAGAATGCCTGTCAAAACAGGGATCTAGAGCATCGCCCCGAAAAGCGGCTAGCGGCTTTCGGTCGATTGACGAGGCTCCGGAGACGCCGACCCGATGCGATCGAGCCGGATACGATCTTAACCGCCGAACCGCCCGGCGATGGCGTGCGAAAGCCGCTCACCCTCGGCGACGAAACGGCGGGCGGCCTCATTCGCGGCGGGGGTGCAGACCCGATAGGTCAGGCTGTAGCCGCGGAAACCGCGATTATAGGCGCCGGCGAGACGGTCGCGGCGGCTCTGCGTGATCCCCTCGCTGTCGAGGATCGCCTTCATCCGCGCCGGCCATTCGGCGGCGTCCGGCGCAGCGCATAGCGTGCGCAGGAAGGCGAGCGCCCCGACGATCTCGGAGAGCCGCATCAGGTCGCGGTCATAGGGCGCGGGCGGCGGCTCCGCCGGGGGAGGCGGCTCCTTCTCCTTCTCCGGCGGTTTCGGCGCGGATCGGGCCGTGCCGGAGCGCTGCTGCGCGAACGCCTCCGCCGCCGGTGTCAGTGCGAGCAGGCTGGCCAGGATCAGGCGGGCAAGTCCCGTTCTCATGCCGAACCTTTTGCCGAACCTTTTCCCAAGCCGTCCGCCGAACCATCTGCCGCCGCCCGGATGCGGGAGAACGCCTCGCGCAGGGTCTCGATCAGCCCCGGCGTGGTGGTCAGGCCCGCGACCTCGTCGAGGCTGGCCCAGCGCACGGCGAGCGCTTCCGGCCCCGGTGCCGGCTCGACGGCGCGCCACAAGGCGGCATGGGGATGGATCACGTAATGGTGGCGGATGCGGTCGGTCTCGTCGCGCAGGATGATCTCGGTCGGCGTCAGGCTCGGGCCGACCACTTCGGCGAGCGACCCGACCTCCTCCTGCAATTCGCGCAAGGCGCCGGCCGCGAGGGATTCGCCCGCTTCCACGAGGCCGCCGGGCAGGGTCCAGACGCCGCGCATCGGCTCATTGGCCCGGGCCGCGAGCAGAACGAGGCCGTCCCGGATCACCGCGACCGAAACGCCGATCAGCGGGCGTGCCGGAAACAGCCGCCCGTCCTCCTGTCCCGGGTCGCTCAAGGCGCGGAGACCGCGACGAGGCGCCCGTCGGCGAGGCCGACGAGGATCGTTTTGGCGGTTCCGCCCGCGTCGAGCACGGCGACGCCGTGGGCGGCCGGAGCGGGCAGGGGCAGACGTGCCCGCTCGACGGGGCTGCCGCCCTTCAGCGACACCACCGCGACGGCGCCGCGGCCCGCCACCGGCAGGGCGAGATCGGGTGGGGCACCACCGCCTCGGGCAACGGGGGCGGCGAGATCCGCCGCCTCGCCCGCCACCGGGCCGGCAAAGCCCGGCGCTTCGCCCGCGAGGCTCAAGGTCCCGTCGGCGATGCGCCAGAGCTGGAGCACGCCCTCGCCGTCGGGCGCGCGGATCGCAGCGATCTGCGGCTGGCCGGTCCCGGTGAAGTCGGCGATGGCAGCAAGCGCCAGCGGCGCGCCCTCCGGTCCCTTGCCGGCCTGCGGCGGCGTCTGCGCCCGCAGCGTCCAGACGCCGTCCGCTCCCTTCGCCGCGACGGCAAGGCCGGAGATGGCCGGACCCTGCGCGGTCACGGCGGCCACGGCCGGGCGGCCGTCGAGACGGGTGATCTGGGGCGTGCGGCCGGCAAAGACCCGGCCGTCCCCCGGGGCCAGGGTCTGGGTCGTCACCGGCACGGCCTTCGGCTCGGCGCTGACGCCGAGCGGCTGGCGCTCGCGCACGGTCAGCACGGTCCCCTGGCCCGGCGCGCCACCGAGCGCACGGGTCGGCCCGGTGAGATAGGCGCTGAGCGGCCCCTCATGGGCACGGTGCGAGCCCGGCACGGCCCCGCGCGGTGTCTCGGCCGCGGCAAACCCTTCGATCGCCTCGGCGCCGATCAGCGTGGTGCGCAACCGGTCGCCGTCGAGGCTGAGAACGGCGCCGCCGCCCTCGCCCCAGACCACGACGACGGATGGCGGAGCGGTGTTGCCCGTGGCCTTCGGGTCGGCGCTGGCGCCTGCGGGGACGCGGGCGACCGGCAGCAATCCGGAGGTCGCCACGGAGAGGGCCACGTCGCTGCCGGGGCCGCGCATCGCCTTGACGGCAAATGGCAGCGCGACCGGTTCGACCCGGCTCCCATCCTCCACCGCGAGGGCGGGGAGGGCGGTCAGCGACAGCAGGGCGGCGAGAACCGCCCGGCGGTCAGACATGCTGGCCGCCGTTGATGTGGAGTTCGGCGCCGTTCACGTAGGACGACGCCTCGATGCAGAGGAAGTAGATCGCCTTGGCGACCTCGTCCGGGGTGCCGAGCCGGCGCTGCGGGATCTGCTCCACCAGCTTGTCGGTGCCGGGCGAGAGGATCGAGGTGTCGATCTCGCCCGGCGAGATCGCGTTGACGCGCACGCCGAGCGGCCCGAAATCCGCGGCCATCTCGCGGGTGAGGCCGGCGAGCGCCGCCTTCGAGGTGCCGTAGGCGGCGCCCGCGAAGGGGTGGACCCGCGAGCCGGCGATCGAAGTGACGTTGACGATCGAGCCGCGCGCGCGGGTCAACTCGTCGCACAGGCCCCGCGCCAGCAGGATCGGTGCGAAGAAGTTGACCTGGAAGACGCGGGCCCAGTCCTCGTATTCCGTGGTGAGCGCGCCGAGTCGCTCGCCCTCCGGGCCCTTCGGCGAGATGCCGGCATTGTTGACGAGCGCGTGCAGCAGGCCGCCCGCGGCGGCGAGCCGCTCGGCGACCTCGCGCACCCCGCGCACCGTGTCCGCCGCGTTGGCGAGATCGACCTGAAGGTGATCCTCCGGACCCATCTCCCAGGGGCAGTTCTCGGGGAAGGGGTGGCGCGAACAGGTGATGACCCGCCAGCCCGCGGCGGAGAAGCGTTTGACGGTGGCGTGCCCGATGCCCCGGCTGGCGCCGGTGAGCAGCAGCACCCGTCGACGATCGTTGGATGAGGCCAAAGCCGGTTCCTCGCTGCCCGCCCCGCGCACCGCGGGTGAGCGGGCCAAGCTGGGTCTTCGCCAAGGGATAAGCCGCGCCCGGCCGGAAATCCAGGGCCGCGCTGCATTGCGAAAGGTGCCGGAGACGCGGCGGCCCCGCGCCTGCCGAAGCGGGGCCGGTGCCACACGGCCCGGCTCGTCTTCCGCGCTTGTTCTGCGCCGGCCTTCATGCAACCCCGGAGCGGTGTCGCGGATTCGAGGGATCGTGCCGGAGGATCAGACGCATGATCGGACGAGGGATGCGACAGGCGTGAGCGAGACGGACGCGAGGCTGACCGTCCTTGTCGTGGAAGACGATGCCGTGATCCGATGCGCCGCGGTCGAGATGATCGTGGAAGCCGGTTTCGCCGTGCGCGAGGCCACCAACGGCAACGAGGCGATCCGCCTGCTCGACCAGGAGCAGGAGGCGGGCGGGGCTGTGTGCGTCGTCGTGACCGACATCGACATGCCGCTGGGCATCGACGGCATCAAGCTCGCCGCCTGCATCGACCGGCGCTGGCCGCACATCGGCATCGTCATCACCTCCGGCAAGGTGCGGCCCTCGCCCGGCGACGTACCGACCGACGGCCTGTTCATCCGCAAGCCCTACACGGACGAGAGCCTGCTCGCGGCGATCCGCTCGGTGATGCCCTGATCGTCCGCGATCAGGGCGTCAAAATCAGGGATAGAGCCGCGCGCGGGTCCAGCCGTCGCCGTCGCGGGTGAAGCGCACCCGGTCGTGCAGGCGGTAGGCACCGTTCTGCCAGAACTCCAACTGCACCGGGGCGATGCGGAAGCCGAGCCAGTGCTCGGGGCGCGGCACCGGGCCGTTCTCGTATTTCTCCGACAGGGCGGCGACCTCGGCCATCAGGGTCGGGCGGTCGGTGAGCGGGCGCGATTGCTGGCTGGCGATGGCGCCGATGCGGCTGTCGCGGTGCCGGCTCGCGAAATAGGCGTCGGCTTCCTCGCGCGTCACGGGGGAGACGGGGCCGCGGCTGCGGATCTGCCGGCCGAGAGACTTCCAGTACAGCACCGTCGCCGCCTGCGGGTTGGCGAGAAGTTGCCCGCCTTTGGCCGACTCGGCGTTGGTGTAGAAGACGAGCCCGCGCGGATCGAACCCCTTCAACAGCACCACCCGAACGTCGGGCAGGCCGTCCGGATCGGCGGTGGCGAGCGCCATCGCGTTGGCATCCACGGGCTCGGAGGCCTCCGCCTCCGCCATCCACGCCGCGAACAGCGCCCAGGGGTCGCACGACAAGGTGAAGTCGTCCGGATGGACCGAAGGCGCGTCCGCAACACCCTCTCTTAACCGATCGATGGCCATTTTCTTCCCTGTGGCAGCCGGGTCGGGGGGGCACCGACGTTGGGCAGCAACGCCGTCGGACCCCCCGTCTGTCTCGAGTTCAGGTGTAATGCGTCTGCGTCCGTGTAAAGGCCTTGCCAGCGCGCTCTCCGCCGAAGGGAGAGCCGGTTCGACGCGTGGGCACGCGCCGCGACGCGGCCTCGCGGCCCGGATCGCGGGTCTGCTGACCCTCGGCCTCGCCGCCCTCTCCTGCGGCGGGTGCAGCGGGCCGATCCTGTCCTTCAAGACGGAGGAGGCGCCGGCCGCGCCCGAGCCGCTCGTCACCGGCAGCATCCCGAAGCGGCCCGCGAGCTTCGGGCGCGACCTCGACGGCGAGGATTGGCGCCGCGCCCATGCCGCGCTCTCCGTCGCCCTCGATCCGCAGGGCAACGGGCGCCCGGTGAAGTGGGACAACCCGGAGACCGCGATGCGCGGCACCATCAACCCGACCGGCCTTCCCTATGTCGCCGGCGACGAGATCTGCCGCGACTTCCTCGCGACGGTGGTGGGCGGCGCCAACAACCGCTTCGTGCGCGGCACCGGTTGCAAGCCGTCCGGCGGCGAGTGGGAGCTGAAGCGGCTGCGCGCCTCCAACCCCCAGGCCCGCTCCTGAGGCTTTCGCGGACGGCCGGACAAGAAAGTGATCGCGGATCGGTGAACGTGGCCTCGGGGGCTGTTGCAGAGCCGCAACGCCCTTCCCACGTTGAAGCCGTGCGGCAGAGGCCGTATCCCTATTCGGTTGCGACCCCTCAAAAGAATGCCGATGCGAAACCCCTACGACGTTCTGGGTGTCCCCAAGGGCGCGAGTGAGGCCGAAATCAAGAAGGCCTTCCGCAAGCTCGCCAAGGCATACCACCCCGACAGCAACAAAGACCCGAAGGCCGCCGAGCGCTTCTCGGAGGCGAACACCGCCTACGAAATCCTCGGCGACAAGGAGAAGCGCGCGCAGTTCGACCGCGGCGAAATCGACGCCGAGGGTAAGCCGCGCGCGACCGGCTTCGAGGGCTTTTCCGGGTTCGGCGGCGGACGCGGCGGCGGTGGCGGCGGCTTCGACTTCGAAGGCTTCACGCAGCGACGCGGCGGGGCCGGGCCGGGCGGCGTCGGAGAGGACTTCATCAGCCACATCTTCGGTGAGGCGTTCCGCGCGGGCGGCGCCGGGCCGAGCGGGCGCGGGGGGCCGATCCGCGGCGACGATGTCGCGGCCGAACTCAGCGTGACGCTCGAACAGGTCGCGAGCGAGGACAAGATGCGCATCGGCCTGCCCGGCGGGCGCGATGTCGACGTGATGATCCCCAAGGGCGTCGTCGATGGCCAGACCATCCGCCTGCGGGGCCTCGGCGGCGCGGGCGGTCCCCGCGGCGAGCCCGGCGACGTGCTGCTGACCATCCGCATCCAGCCCCACCCGGTGTTCAAGGTGGACGGCGCGGACCTGCGCGCCACCGTCGATCTTCCACTGGAGGACGCGGTGCTCGGTGGCGCCTTGCGCGTGCCGACCCTGACCGGCGCGGTCGAGATGAAGGTGCCGGCGATGACGAGTTCCGGCCGCACTTTCCGCCTGCGCGGGAAGGGCTTGCCGAAGAAGGATGGCAGCCGCGGCGACCTGTTCGCGACCACTGCCATCGTCTTGCCGGCCAGCGACGACCCGGCGCTGACCGAGTATGCCCGCCGCCGCCGCGAGGCGAAGGCCGGGACGGCGTAGAGGACGCCGTGCCGCGGGGCAGGCCTCGGCGTCTGCCGAGGCGGCGAGCGGAGCGTGCCGTGAGGATTCACGCACTCCGCGGCTGGGCAGATGGTCCCCGAGGCCCAAACGAGGACACCGGGATCGCCCCCGAGGCGATCCCGCGCGCCTTGAGGCTTCCCCCTCCGGCAACCCTCGGCTAAGGAAGCCCCCGGCGCAGGGCCGTCCCTCGAGAGGCGCCCGCGCGGCCGAAGCGAAGGTGACGCATGTCGGAACAGAAGCCGGGCGGGCTGCTCGCGGGCAAGCGCGGGCTGGTGTTGGGAGTGGCCAACAACCGCTCGATCGCCTGGGGTATCGCCCGCAGCGCCGCCGCACACGGAGCGGAATTGGCCTTCACCTACCAGGGCGAGGCGCTGAAGAAGCGCGTCGAGCCGCTGGCGCGCGAGTTGAACGCGCATGTGGTCGGCCATTGCGACGTCACCGATCCGGCCTCGATCGATTCCGCCTTCGCTGCGACCGCCGAGGTGTTCCCGGACGGCATCGATTTCGTCGTCCACTGCATCGCCTTCTCCGACAAGGACGAGCTGACGGGGCGCTATCTCGAAACCTCGGAGGCGAACTTCACCAAGTCGCTGCTGATCTCGTGCTACTCGTTCACGGCGGTGGCGCAGCGCGCGGAAAAGATCATGCGCAACGGCGGGTCGATGCTGACCCTGACCTATTACGGCGCCGAGAAGTGGATGCCCCACTACAACGTGATGGGTGTCGCCAAGGCCGCGCTGGAAGCCTCCGTGCGCTACCTCGCCGCCGATCTCGGGCCGAAGCAGATCCGCGTCAACGCGATCTCGGCCGGGCCGATCAAGACGCTGGCGGCCTCGGGGATCGGCGACTTCCGCTACATTCTCAAATGGAACGAGTACAACGCGCCGATGCGCCGGACCGTGACCATCGAGGAGGTCGGCGAGACGGCGGCCTACCTGTTCTCCGACATGTCCCGCGGCATGACCGGCGAGATCCTTCACGTCGATGCCGGCTACCACGTCGTCGGCATGAAGAACCCCGACGCGCCGGACATCACCCGCGAGCGGGAATAGGGTTTAGACTCTTGTTTTCGCATCGTCTTTTTCCGAAAGCCGGAGGCCACCTTTCGGGACGATGCTTTAGCCCTCTTCCCCGAGCCGTCGGCGCCAATCCTCCACGGCGCCGCTCGCGAGCCGGCGGGCAGCGAGCGCCCGCCAGGATTCGGTGAGGGGCGCGAGACCGGCAATCGCCCGCAAGGCCGCCGCGTCGAGGCGATCCACGTAGAAGTGGTGCAGGAGCCGCGACAGCGGCCAGTCCGGATGCGGGCGCGCGACGCGTTCGAGCCCGTCGCCGGCCGCCACGGCGCCTGTCTCGATCACCCGGTAGTACCAGCCGGTGCGCCCGCTCGCCTGCACCCGCCGGGCCATGTCCGGCACGCCAAAGCGCAGGTTCAGCTTGAAGCAGGGCTGGCGCGCCTGCGAGACCTGAAGCAGGGCATCGCCCACCCGCCATAGGTCGCCGACGCAGACATCGTGCTCGGTGAGGCCGTGGGTCGAAAAATTCTCACCGAAGGCACCGGGCCGCTCCAACAGATCGGGCAGGCCGGGCAGATCGCCGCGCCACGCGGCGGCATGGTCGAGGGCGTAGTGGTGCACGGCCTTTTCCGGGCCGCCATGAACACGCCGGTCGGCCTGCTCGTCGCCCGCAAGACCGAGCGGCCCCACCGCGACCGGCCCCTGTACGGGGGCCTTGGCGATGGCGCTCGCCGCGCCCTTCTCCCCCAGCGGCGCGACGCGCCCGGTCAGCACGGCCCGAAGCGCGACCCGCATCTCACTCGTCCTCCTCGCCCGCCTCGTCCTGCGAAAAATCGCCGGAGAGCCGCAAGCCCTCGATCCAGGTTGCCCCATCGCGCTTGAGTACGAGGCGCGGACGCACGCCGCCGGACTCGGCGACCGCCGCGGCGAGGCGCTCGGAATGCGTCACCAGCCAGACCTGCGTGCGTTTCGAGGCCTGCACGATCATCCGCGCCAGCGGCTCCGTCAGATCCGGGTGCAGGCTGGTTTCGGGCTCGTTGAGCGCGAGGAAGGGCGGCAGCCGGTAGGCGAGCAGCGCGCCCGCGAGCGCGAGGTAGCGCAGCGTGCCGTCGGAGAGTTCGGACGGCTCGAAGATCCGTTTGGGGTACTCGGCGAAGATCACGCCGAATCGCGCCTCCCGATCCGGCCGCGGCACCACGAGGCGGGCGCCGGGAAAGGCGTCGGCGAAGGCTGCGTCGAGGTCGACGGTGTCGCCGCGGATATGGGCCAACGTCGCGAAGACGGCGGCGAGGTCGGCGCCGTCGGAGGCCAAAGTCGGCGTCGTCACCGCGAGGCAGGGGCGGCGCAGGGGCGAGCCCGCATCGGTGCGCACGTCGTGGTAGAAGCGCCACGCGCCAAACGCCTGCCGGACGATCTGCAATTCGGGAAAGCGCACCGCATCTTGAAGCGCGGCGAGCGCCGTCTCGGTCGGCAGCAGGTCGGTGCCGAAGGAGCGCTTGCGGCCCTCCTCGTCGCGCACGAAGCCCGCCGGCCCGTCGCGGTCGAGCACCGTGACCGGCCGCGCGCCGGCCTGCACGGTGAGCCGCTCGCTCTTCACCTGCGGCTCCAGGGCGAAGGCCGCCCCGTAGACCGCGCCGCCCACCTGCGGCACGAGGCCAACCTCGACCGCGTAGGTGTAGGCGTGGCCGGTGGTCTCGTCGGCCAATTCGGCGGACAAACGCACCCGCGCCGGCTCGCCCTTGCGGCGGGACCCGGCCCAGAGCACGGATTCCATCCCCCCCTCGGCGGCGAGCGCCCGCGTCAGCGTACCGCCGGAAGCCGCCTGGAGCAGGCCGAGGGCACGGTAGAGGTTGGTCTTGCCGGTGCCGTTGCCGCCGACGAAGACCGAGAGCGGCCCGACCGGAAAGCGGATGTTCTTCAGCGACCGGTACCCGGCCGCCTCGATCTCGCGAACCGCCGGCATCGGTGACCTCCCGCGCGCTGAAGCGAAGCCAATCTAGACCGTTCGGAGAGCGATTCGGGGAGGGATACACGGCTTCCGGCCGTTGCTCCCCTCTACCCGCCTTTTTCAATTGGCAGGCAGAAGTTCGCCTTCGGGGCGAACCGTTTCCGATTGTCGGAGATGCCGTATGACGGAAGAAGAGCGCTTCGTCGGATCGCTTCCGCGCAAGGCGGACTTCCACGATCGTAACAAGCGTCGGTCCTACGAGCTGACGCGACGGATTGCGGCGCGCCTGATCGACGATCCCGGGCTCGTTGCCAACGGCCGATCCCATCTGGAGCGTCGGGCCCGATCCGGCGCAGGCGCAGGCCTACACCCTCTGGGCCGCCGTTCTGGACCAGGACATCACACAAATCGTAAGCCAGATGCTGGAGGACTCACCGAGCGGTGACCTGCTCCGGGATATGCAGCCCGTCTTCGCGGTCATTGCCCCGCAGGACCGGGCCGACAGGGTTGAATGGCCGGACTTCATATCCCGTCTGCGGCGAGCCCCTCACCTCGGTGATGCCGACCGATGGGGCGGCCGCGCCCGGCACTTCCAAGGCGGCGGATGCCCCGGCGTGACCGCGATCGTCCCTGACGTCGAGGGCGCGGCTTTGACCAAAGTCCGTCGCTTGGAGAGAGAAGGATCGGAGCTGGATCCCGTCCGGAGTCCGGGCTGGGTCGTTCTCCCTCGAACGGATGGCCTGCCGCATCGATCGGCTGCCCCGTGCCGCCCCCGACGCGGCGGAAATGGTGCGGCGGCTTGGCTGGCTTGCCGCGACGTGCGGGATGGCTTTGTCCCTCCCCGACCTCTTGGCGCACGACCTCGGCCCAGGGCCAAAGATCAATCCGGCACCTTGATACCGTCCAGCCCCTTGCGCGGCTCGGGAAAGCGCGGGTCCATCGCTGCCAGCGTGTCGGCGATGGTGCGGGCGACCATGACGTTGCGGGCCCATTTGCGGTTGGCCGGCACGACGTGCCAGGGGGCGTAGGGCGTCGAGCAGCGGGCGAGCGCGTCGTTGAAGGCGGTCTGGTAGGCGTCCCAGCTCTTGCGCTCCACGAGGTCGGCCGGGTCGAACTTCCAGTGCTTCTCCGGGTCGGCGAGGCGGGCCTCCAGGCGCTCCTTCTGCTCGTCCTTGGAGATGTGGAGGAAGAACTTGAGGATCACCGTGCCCGAGAGCGTCAGCAGCCGCTCGAAATCGTTGATGATCCCGTAGCGCTCGCGCCACGTCTCCTCCGGCACGAGGCCCTTCACCCGCACCACGAGCACGTCCTCGTAATGGCTGCGGTTGAACACGCCGATCAGGCCGCGGCCGGGCGTGCGCAGGTGGTAGCGCCAGAGGAAGTCCTGATCGAGTTCCTCGGTGCTCGGCACCTTGAACGACCAGACCCGGCAGCCCTGCGGGTTCACCCCCTCCAGCACGTTGCGGATGGTGCCGTCCTTGCCGCCGGTATCGATCGCCTGGAACACCACGAGCAGGGACCGGCGGTGCTCGGCGTAGAGCTTCTCCTGCAGCGCCCGGATGCGCACGCGCTGTGCGTCGAGTTCGGCCTTGGCCGCCGCCTTCTCGAGACCACCGGTCGCGTCGGGATCGATCGCGGCGAGGTTGACGCTCCGGCCGGGTTCGACCGTGACGATGCCGGGCGCGGCCGGCGGCAGGACCGGGTGGAGATGCGGCGACAGGCTCGGCGCGGTGCCCGTGCCCGCGATCGCCGCGCGGGCCCAGCCGGCAAAGGAAGGCGGATGGTCGGGCCACGCCGCCTGCGGTTGTGTCTCCGTCGTTTTGTCGCTCTCGACGCTTTTTTCACTCCCGGCGCTCTTGCCGTCCTTGCCGTTCTTGCGCGCCATGCCGAAGATTACCTGCTCACGAGCCGATTGCGAGGCCGCTACGCGGACCCACAAGGAAGGAATAAGCTTGGAGCCCCAACAGACGCGCCGCCTTCGCCGTTCCCGATCCGGCGCGTCGGGGCCTTCGAAGGCGGGGTCTTCGAGAGTGAGGTCTTCAAGGGGATGCGCCGGTCGCGCCGGAGCCGCCGCATGAGCGGCGTGCCGACGATCTGGTTCGTGCGCCATGGCCAGACCGACTGGAACGCGGAGGGGCGCCTTCAGGGCCACCGCGATACCGATCTCAACGCCACCGGGCTCGCCCACGCGGCGGAGGCGGCCGAGCGGCTGCGCCGCATCGCCGGAGCGGAACTGCCCACCGCCGACTACGTGGCGAGCCCGCTCACCCGCACCCGCCGGACGATGGAGATCCTGCGCGCCGGCATCGGCCTGCCCACGGGCGGCTACCGGGCCGATATGCGGCTGCGGGAGATCGGCTTCGGCGCCTGGGAGGGCCGGACCTGGACCGAGATCCGGCGGCGCGATCCCGCAGGCGCCGCCGCGCGCGACCGCGACCGCTGGGGCTACCAGCCGCGCGGGGAGGGAGCGGAGAGCTACGCGATGGTCGAGGCGCGGGTTGAGGAAGTGGTGGCGGAGCTACGCCGCCCGACCGTGATGGTCGCCCATGGCGGCGTCGCCCGGGCGCTGCTGGTCATCGCAGGCCATCTCGACATCTACGCTGCCCCACGGCTCGGCATCCGCCAGGGCAGCATTCTCGTCATCGAACCCGGCGGCTGGCGCTGGGCGTGAGGGCATTCTTTTGGGGGACGGCGCTCGAGAGGCCGTGCCGGCCCGCCGAGCGCGTTTCCTAAACGGGTCGTCCGAGCCCGGTCAGGCCCGCGCGGCGCGGCCGCGGGCGAGCAGCCGTACGGCGGTGACGGGGAGGAGGAGCGTCTTCACCGTGGCCGTGACGGCCAGGACGGCGAGGACCGGCAGGATCGCGAGACAGATTCCGCTCACGCGCATCGGACACTCCTTGGGGCTGCTGAATGGGCGGCTTGCGACCGCTTGGTTGATGACAATCCGCCACTCAATCGCGGCAAGACCAAGGTGAACGGAGCAAACTTATGCATTTCTGCGCTCCACCGGCCTGTCCGGCCGGACAGCATAGCCGGATCGGGCGCTCGTGCTTTGCTCTGCCTCAACGGTTTCGGAACGCGCGGACGGCGGTTCCGGGGGCGGCAGCCGCCGGGCGCGGGGATGGGCGTCCTCGAAGGCGCTCATCAGGCGGGCGGCATCGACCTTGGTGTAGATCTGCGTGGTCGAGAGCGAGGCGTGGCCGAGCAATTCCTGGATCGCCCGCAGCTCGCCCCGGCGGGCGAGCAGATGCGTCGCGAAGGAATGCCGCAGGGCGTGCGGGGTCGCGCTCTCGGGCAGGCCGAGCGCGCCGCGTAGCGCGGAGACCGCGTACTGGACCACCCGCGGCGAGAGCGGCCCGCCCTTCACACCGACGAAGAGCGGCCCCTCCGGGTCGAGGGCGTGCGGGCACAGCGACAGGTAGGCGGCCACCGCCTCGGCGACCGCCGGCAGCACCGGCACGGCGCGGACCTTGCCGCCCTTGCCCGTCACCCGCACTTCGTCGATGCCCGGCATCGGCGCGTCGCGGGCGGTGAGCCCCAGCGCCTCCGAAATGCGCAAGCCCGAGCCGTAGAGGAGGGCGATCACCGCCGCGTCGCGGGCGAGCACCCACGGGGCGCGGTCGTTGTCGGGGCGGGTCTCGGGCGCGGTCATCGCCAGCGCGGCGGAGATGGGAAGCGGGCGCGGCAGGCGGCGCTCGACCTTGGGGGAGCGCACCGCGCCGAGCGCCGCGACGCTGCCGTGCCCCTCCCGTTCGAGGAAGCGCGCGAAGGAGCGCAAACCCGCCAGCGTCCGCATCAGGGAGCGCCCGCCGATCCCCTCGGCCCGGCGCGCGGCCATGAAGGCGCGCAGGTCGCGGGGCTTCAGGGCGATCAGCCCGGCGATGGTGGGCGTGCCGGAGCGGGCGGCGCGATGGATCAGGAACTGACGCAGGTCGCGCTCATAGGCCTCGACCGTGTTGGCGGCCATGCGCCGCTCCCGCGCCAGCGCCTCGCGCCAGCCCCGCATCGCCGCGCGCAGGGCGGCGTCGCCCGGCGGCAGGAGGGCTTCGGGATCGACACTGGGGAGGGACGCGGTGCGCATCATTGCCGGCAGCAAGCACCCGGTAAGGTTGACGAAGCGTAAACGGCAAAAACCCTTTCCGCCCGGCCGGACTGCGCCAGATGGGCACTCATCCACACATCATCCGTACCGGGGAGAGAGGGCCGATGGCCAAGCCCGTCCACACCATGATCCGCGTCCGCGACGAGGCGCGCTCGCGGGACTATTATGCCCGCGCCTTCGGCCTGGAGCCGGCCGACCGGTTCGACTTTCCGGACTTCACGCTGCTCTACCTGCGCGATCCGTCCTCGCCGTTCGAACTCGAACTGACGGTCAACAAGGACCGCGCCGAGCCCTACAATCTCGGCGACGGCTACGGCCATCTCGCCTTCGTGGTGGAGGATGCCGAGGCCGAGCACGCCCGCTTCGAGCGCGAGGGGCTCCCCGTTACCCCCGTCAAAACGCTCAAGCACGGCGACACCGCGCTCGCGACCTTCTTCTTCGCCACCGACCCGGACGGCTACAAGATCGAGGTGATCCAGAAGGGCGGCCGCTTCGCCTGATCTTCTGGGCGTCTAGGGCGCCTTCTCCAGGCGTTCGAGCCCGGCCAGCGCCTTCTCGCACGCGGGTGCGGAGGGCGCCGGCAAGCTCGTCTCCAGGCGCATCGCGTCGTCGAGCGCCAGGACGTAGCGCTCCTCCGTGAGCGCCCGGCCGACCGCCGCCATCATGCGCTCGCGGCCGGATCTCAGCACCCGATCGACCCGCTCGCGCTCCGCGCCGCAGGCGAGCGCCCGGCCCAGCACCTTGCCCTGGCGCTCGCCCTCGACCTGGGGGATCACCAGCGGCCGGGCAGCGCCCGGCTCGGGCGGCGTCTGCGCGCCGGCCACGCCGGCCGTGAGCACGAGCCCGAACAGGGGGAAGAAGACGGAAGCGGCCCCTGAGCGCATCGAATCGTTCTCCCCCACGGCTCTTTCAGAACGGCACCGCTTCCCGCGATACGGCGATCGCGCCGGACGCGACAGGTCGCGTGCGTTCCCTCACGCTCTCCGGGGCGAATCTCGTCCACGGTCAAGCCGGAAACGACAGGGGGCGACAATGGGTCTTTCCGGAGGTCCTGCCGACAGCGCGGCGGCGGCGGACACCAGCAGGATCGGGCGAGGCCGCGGCTCGATCCCGTCGCGCATCCCCTTGAGCCTCAAGCTCGCCTATTCGGCCTTCATGGCGGTGCTGCTCCCGGTCTATCTCGCCCATTACGGGCCGACGAACTTCCTGTACTTCTGCGACGTCGCCCTGATCCTGACCCTCGTCGGCATCTGGGCGGAGAGCGCGCTTCTCGTCTCGATCTGCGCCGCCGGCATCCTCGCGCCGCCACTGCTCTGGGCCGTCGATTTCCTGGCGCAGGCCGCGGGCACTCCGCTCACCGGCCTGACCGCCTATATGTTCAACGCGGAGACCTCGCCGTTCCTGCGGGGCCTGTCGCTGTTCCACGGCTGGCTGCCGTTCCTGCTCGTGTTCCTGGTCTGGCGGCTCGGCTACGACCGGCGCGCCTGGGGCGCGTGGTCGGCGCTGGCGGTCATCCTGCTGTTCGTCTGCTTCTTCCTGATGCCGCCGCCGCGGCCCGATCCGGGGCTGACGCCGGTCAACATCAACTATGTCTGGGGCATGAGCGACACCGCCGCGCAGACGTTCCTGCCGGCCTGGGCGTGGTTCGCGGGCCTCGTCGTCGCCATCCCGCTCCTGATCTCCTGGCCGACCCACCGGCTCCTGATCTGGCTGATGCCCCGAGCGCCCGTCACGTCCGCCCTCACGTCCGCCCTCACGTCCCCTTCGGCTTCACCCGCCGGGTCGGGGCCTCGCTGAGCGGGTCTTCCGGCCAGGGGTGGCGGGGATAGCGGCCCCGCATCTCCGAGCGCACCGCCGCCCAGGAGCCGCGCCAGAACCCCGGCAGGTCGCGGGTGATCTGGATCGGGCGGTGGGCCGGCGAGAGCAGGTGGAGCACCAGCGGCACCCGCCCCCCGCCGAGGGCGGGATGCCGGTCGAGGCCGAACAGCTCCTGCACCCGCACCGCGAGCACCGGTTCGGGGCCCGATTCGTAATCGACCGGAATGCGCGAGCCCGTCGGCACCTCGACATGGCTCGGCGCCTCCGTCTCCAGGCGGGCGCGCAGCGTCCAGGGCAGCAGACCCTGCAGGGCTTGGCCGAGGTCGTCGGCGGTGATCGCTGCCAGCGAGGTCCGCCCGACGATGGCCGGTGCCAGCCATTCCTCGACACTCGCCGCCAGAGCCTCATCGGAGAGGTCGGGCCATTCGCCGCCCTCCGCCCCACCCTGGGCTCCGTGGAGGAAACGGACGCGGGTGCGCCACTGCGCCAGGGCGGGCGTCCAGGGCAGGCGGTCGAGGCCGAGCCCGGCGATGCCGCGGGCCAGGACCCGCGCCGCCTCCCCGTCGGCGGGGACGGGGAGGGTGCGCTCGTCGAGCGTCACGGCGCCGAGCCGGCGGCCTTCGCGGGCGCGCAGGGCCCGCGCCTCCTTATCGAAGCTGACACTGCGCACCGTGCCGATCCGGTCGGCGAACAAGGCGTCGATGGCCTCGGACGCGATGGCGACGGCGGACAGGATCCGCGCGGAGGCCGCCGCACCCGTGAGGTCGGCGACGACGATGAAGGGCTCGCGGGCGAGCGGGCTCACCGGATCGACGAGGCAGGCGCGGCCGTTCGCCATCAGGAAGGCGCCCTCCCGGCCCCGCGCCCGCGCCACCCGGTCGGGATAGGCCAGCGCCAGCAGGGCGCCGGGCTCGGCCATCGGGGGATCGGGCTCGACGGCATCCGCCGCGTTGGACGCCGCTTTGGCCGCCTGCCGCGCCCAGCCTTCCGCGAGGCGGCGCATGTCGGCGGCCCGGCCCCCGCGGTCGCGGCGGAAGCGGTCGAGGCGCTCGGCCAGGTCCACGGCGTCGCCGCCGAGCCCGCGCTCGACCAGCACGGCGGCGAGATCGGCCGCGGGGCGGGCCTGACCGGCTTCGGCGGCGCGGGCGACCATCCGGGCGAGCCGGGGCGGCAGCGGCAGGCTGCGCAGGGTGTCTCCGGTGGCGGTGAGACGGCCGTCGGGATCGAGGGCGCCGAGATCGGCCAGCATCGCCCGCGCTTCGGCCAGCGCCGGCGCGGGCGGCGGATCGAGAAAGGGCAGGGCGGTCGGGTCGGTCACGCCCCAGGCGGCGCAGTCGAGGGTCAGCCCGGCCAGATCCGCGGAGAGGATCTCGGGCCGGGCGAAGGGTTCGAGCGCCGCGGTCGCCGCCTCCGGCCAGAGCCGCCAGCAGACACCCGGCTCGGTGCGGCCGGCGCGGCCCCGGCGCTGATCGACCGAGGCGCGCGAGGCCCGCGCGGTGACGAGCCGGGTCATGCCGTTGCCGGGCTCGTAGAGCGGAACGCGGGCGAGCCCGGAATCGACGACGATGCGCACGCCCTGGATCGTCAGCGAGGTCTCGGCAATCGAGGTCGCCAGCACCACCTTGCGCCGCCCCGGAGGTGCGGGGGCCACCGCCCGATCCTGCTCGCCCTGGGTGAGGGCGCCGTAGAGGGGCGCGAGGTCGGTGTCGTCCGGCAGGCGTCCCTCCAGCCGCTCGGCGGTGCGGCGGATCTCCGCCTGCCCCGGCAGGAAGGCGAGCAGCGAGCCGGGATCGGCCCGCAGCGCCCGCAGGATCGCGGCGGCCATCGCGTCCTCGATGCGCTGGTTCGGGTCGCGGTCGAGATGGCGGGTCTCGACCGGGTAGGCGCGTCCTTCCGATTCCACCACGGGCGCGTCGCCGAGAAGCCCCGCCACGCGGGCGCCGTCGAGGGTGGCCGACATCACGAGGATGCGCAGATCCTCCCGCAGCGCGCCCTGCGCATCGAGGGCGAAGGCCAGCCCGAGATCGGCATCGAGGGAACGCTCGTGGAACTCGTCGAACAGCACCGCGCCGATACCGGTCAGTTCCGGATCGTCGAGGATCATCCGGGTGAACACGCCCTCGGTGACGACCTCGATCCGGGTGCGGGCCGAAATCTTCGAGCCGAGCCGCACGCGGAGCCCCACCGTGTCGCCGACCCGCTCACCGAGG
Organism: Methylorubrum sp. Q1; assembly: GCF_004683995.1. Lineage (NCBI taxonomy): Bacteria > Pseudomonadati > Pseudomonadota > Alphaproteobacteria > Hyphomicrobiales > Methylobacteriaceae > Methylorubrum > Methylorubrum sp. Q1. The sequence goes on from NZ_SRHQ01000003.1 coordinate 22,885, forward strand.
GTGGCGGCCATGCGCTCGGCCGCACCGCGCGCGGCGAGCCGCCGGGGCTCCAGCAGGATGATTTTCTGGGCGCCGAGCCAAGCTTCGTCGAGGAGCGCCAACGGCACCCGCGTGGTCTTGCCGGCGCCGGGCGGGGCAACGAGCACGGCGGAGGATCGCCCGGAGAGGGCCGCGCGCAGGGCGGGAAGGGCGGCCTCGATCGGGAGCGGGGGCGCGGAGGATGGCGCGGGGGACGACATGGTCCGCGAGGTGCCGCGGTTCGGGCCCGGGCGCAACCATCGGCGCCGCTCAGCGCCTTCTGCGACGCCCACGAAAATTTGTTAACATATCTTGGGATTTTTCCGGAACGGGAAGGAAAGCTGCGACTTGTGGGCTCAGCGTGCGGTCCATGTACGCGACGGAGAGACGACGATGCGCATAGCCCTGACACTCGCAGCCGGTGCGCTGCTCGGCAGCCTCGGCCTGGGAGTGGCGTCGGCCTCCGCCGCCCCTGCCATGCCGGCCCCCGGCCTGATCGCCGGCCAGACGGTCGAGACCGTTCGCGACCATTCCCACCAGGACTGGCACCGCCCCCACCGGAGCGTCCTCGGCCACCACCACTCGACCAAGGCCGAGCGCCATCGCCGCCGGATGAACACCCATCACCACGGCAACCCGAACGCCCGCAACCCGGAGCGGCCAGGCTATCAGCAGCAGCTCGGCAACACCACGGGCGGCCCGCGCTACTGAGCGCTTCGATTCGCTGACGGCTCACGAGGCCCGTCCGGCATCATGCCGGGCGGGCCTTCGCCGTTGCTGCGGCCGGCGCCGGCACCACCCTCGCTTGCGACGGCTGGGGAGAGCGCCCACTTGTCCACGGACTTCACGGTTGCCCGGCGGTGCCCGGCCGCGGCGGGGCTGCTAGCCTCGTCCCCATGTCCAGACCCAAGCGTTCCCAACCCCTCGAACGGCGTGCCCAGGCGGCGGATACGGTGACTTCCTCGCCCCTCGACATTCCCGGCGCCACGCCGATGATGGCGCAGTACATCGAGATCAAGGCCGCCAATCCGGACTGCCTGCTGTTCTACCGGATGGGGGATTTCTACGAGCTGTTCTTCGAGGATGCGGAGATCGCCTCCCGCGCCCTCGGCATCGTCCTGACCAAGCGGGGCAAGCATGGCGGCGCCGACATCCCGATGTGCGGCGTGCCCCTGGAGCGGTCCGACGACTACCTGCACCGGCTGATCGCGCTCGGCCACCGCGTCGCCGTCTGCCAGCAGACCGAGGACGCGGCGGAAGCCAAGAAGCGAGGTCCGAAATCGGTGGTGCGGCGCGAGGTGATCCGCCTCGTCACGCCGGGCACGCTGACCGAGGACCGCCTGCTCGACCCGACGCGGGCCAACCTGTTGCTCGCCATCGGCCGGCGCAAGCTCTCCGACACGAGCGAGGCCTACGGGCTCGCCGCCCTCGACATCTCGACCGGCCGCTTCGCCTTGAGCGAGGTGGAGGGTTCGGAACTCGCCGCCGCCATCGCCCGGCACGAGCCGCGGGAGATCGTGCTCTCGGAGGTCATCCACGCCGATCCGGCCTTGGCCAAGCTGTGGCGCGAGACCAAGGCGGCGGTGGTGCCGCTCGCCCAGGGCGAGCTGGAGCCGGCTTCGGCCGAGCGGCGCATCCGCGAGCAGTTCGGCGTCAAGACCCTGGACGGGTTCGGCAATTTCAGCCGGGCGGAGATCGCGGCGGCCGGGGCGGCGCTGCTCTATCTCGAGCGCACCCAGCTCGGCACCCGCGTGCCGCTCTCCGCGCCGAGCCGGGAGGCGACGGGGGCGACGCTCGCCATCGACGCGGCCACCCGCGCCAACCTCGAACTCACCCGCACCCTGTCGGGCGAGCGCAAGGGCAGCCTGCTCGACGCCATCGACCGCACGGTCTCGGCCGGCGGCGCCCGGCTGCTCGCCGAACACCTCGCCGGCCCCCTGACGGACCTGAGCAAGATCGGACGGCGGCACGACGCCGTCGCCTTCCTCGCCGGGGACGGCGCGCTGCGGGCTCACTTACGCGACGCGCTGCACGCCGCCCCCGACATCGCCCGCGCGCTCTCCCGCATCGGCCTGAACCGGGCCGGCCCGCGCGACCTCGCCGCCCTGCGCGACGGGCTCGACGCCGCCGCGACGATTGCCGAGCGGCTGTCGCGCGAGGATTTGCCGGACGGGCTTACCCGCCTCGTCCGCCGCCTCGACAAGGCCGACCGGGCGCTGGCCGAGGAACTGGCGCAGGCGCTCGCCGACGACCTGCCGCTCAACCGGCGCGACGGCAATTTCGTGCGCGCGGGCTACCACGCCGAGATCGACGAGGCCCGGCTGCTGGGCCAGGACTCGCGAAAGGTCATCGCCGCGCTCCAGGCGCGCTATGCCGAGGCCAGCGGCTGCCGGACGCTCCGGATCAAGCACAACAACGTGCTGGGCTACTACATCGAGGTGCCGCAGGCGGTGGGCGAGGCCTGTCTCAAGGGCCTGATGCAGGACTTCGTGCATCGCCAGACCATGGTCGATGCGATGCGCTTCACCAGCGTCGAACTCGGCGAGCTGGAATCGAAGATCGCGGGCGCCTCCGACCGGGTGCTGGCGCTCGAATCCGCGGTTTTCGATCGGCTGAGCGCGCGGGTGAGCGAGGGGGCGGAGGCGATCGCCGATATCGCCGAGGCCCTCTCCGGCCTGGATGTCGCCGCGAGCCACGCCGAACTCGCGGTCGAACTCGCCTGGACCCGGCCGGTCATCGACGAAAGCCTCGCCTTCGCGATTCAGGGCGGGCGCCATCCCGTGGTGGAGGCGGCGCTGACGAAGGCCGGCGAGGCCTTCATCGCCAACGCCTGCGACCTTTCCGGCGACGAGGCCGGGCGCATCCGCCTCGTCACCGGCCCGAATATGGGCGGCAAATCGACCTTCCTGCGCCAGAACGCTCTGATCGCCGTGCTGGCGCAGATCGGCGCCTTCGTGCCGGCGGCCTCCGCCCGGCTCGGCGTGGTGGACCGGCTGTTCTCCCGTGTCGGCGCGGCCGACGACCTCGCGCGGGGCCACTCGACCTTCATGGTCGAGATGGTCGAGACCGCCGCGATCCTCAATCAGGCAACCCGCCGGTCGCTCGTGGTGCTCGACGAGATCGGCCGCGGCACCGCGACCTTCGATGGCCTGTCCATCGCCTGGGCCTGCCTGGAGCACCTGCACGAGAAGAACGGCTGCCGGGCGCTGTTCGCGACCCACTTCCACGAGTTGACGGCGCTGAGCCAGCGCCTGCCGCGCCTCGACAACGCGACGCTGAAGGTGGCCGAGGACCGCGGCGACGTGGTGTTCCTGCACGAGGTGGTGCCGGGCGTCGCCGAGCGCTCCTACGGCCTCCAGGTCGCCCGCCTCGCCGGCTTGCCGCCGAGCGTGGTGGCGCGGGCCGGCGCCATCCTGAAAGGCCTCGAAACCTCCGAGCGCGAGCGCCCCGCCCGCCGCAAGATCGACGACCTGCCGCTCTTCGCCAGCCTCGCCGCCGCACCGCCCCCGCCGCCGGAGCCGGTGAAACACGAGCCCGACGACCGGCTCGGCCAGTTGATCGACCGCCTCGATCCCGATGCGCTGACACCGCGCGAGGCGCTCGACGCGCTCTACCGGCTGAAGAAGGAGCGGGCCGCGGGGTAAGGGCGGCGCGGGCGCGGTTCGAGGCCGCGGGCCGGCGCGGCTCACGGGGCGGAGACGATCTGCTATAAAGCCGCGCTGATGCCAGCCGGCCCGCTCCGGCCCAACCGGCCTATTCCCCTTCGCGGTCGCGGGCTTGCCCGGGGCCGGACGTCCTTGCGGGGAGGGGCGCCGGGCCGCTCGGAAACAGATCGATGCTTCGTCTTCTCCTGGCCTTCCTCCTGACGCTTGCCGCTCCGGGCCTTGCCGGCGCGCAGGGCGCGATGACGGCGATGAAGGCCAAGGATCTCGTGCGCGCGCGCCTCGTCTCCGAGAGCGAGGCGCTGGTGCCCGGCCGCACGGTGACGCTCGGCCTGCACATGGCGATGAAGCCGGGCTGGCACGTCTACTGGCGCAATCCCGGCGATTCCGGCCTGCCGCCGGAGATGGCGTGGCGTTTGCCCGAGGGCTTCACGGTCGGCCCGGTGCAGTGGCCGGTCCCGGAGCGCATCCGGGTCCAGACCCTGATGAATTTCGGCTACGAGGGCGCCGTCACCCTGCTGGTGCCGCTTGCCGTGCCCGAAAGCGCCCGAGCCGGCGAGACGGTGCGGCTCTCCGGCACGCTCTCCTACCTCGTCTGCGAGGAGATCTGCATTCCGGGCTCGGCGGAGCTGAGCCTCGACCTGCCGGTGGCGGCCTCAGCCGAGCCGGCTTCGGGGCAGGCGGCCCTGTTCGCCCGCGCCCGCGCAGCCCTTCCCGAAGCCCTTCCCGAAGCCCTTCCCAAAGCCCTTGCCGAAGCCGCGCCCGGCTCGTATCGCGCGACCCGCGAGGGCGACCGGCTCGTGCTGCATCTCGAACGGCCGGGCCTCACGGGTGTGACCGATGCCGCCTTCTTCCCCTACGCCGAGGGCGCGCTCGACAACGCCGCGCCGCAGGATCTCGCCATCGATGCCGCCGGCCTGCATCTCACCCTGACGCCGGGCGATGCGGGGCAGTTGCCCGAGGCGCTGGCCGGCGTCCTCGCCCTCACCGAGGACGGCGCACGCAAGGCCTATGCGCTGGGCCCGGAACCCGCCCCCGCGCCGACGACCGCCGCTGCCGTTCCGGCCTCGCCCCAGGCGCCGCCCGCAGCCGTGGCGCCGCCCGCACCGGAGGAGGAGAGCCTGACGCTGTGGAGCGCCGCGGGGCTGGCGCTCGTCGGCGGGCTCCTGCTCAACCTGATGCCCTGCGTCTTCCCGGTTCTCTCGATCAAGGTTTTGAGCCTCGTGCGGCAGGCGGGCGAATCCGCAACCCGCGTGCGGCTGCACGGGCTCGCCTATACGGCGGGCGTGCTCGCGAGCTTCCTCGGGCTTGCCGGGCTCCTGATCGCGCTGAAGGCGGGCGGCGCCGGGATCGGCTGGGGCTTCCAGCTTCAGTCGCCGGTGGTGGTGGCGCTTCTCGCCTACGGCCTGTTCGCCATGGGCCTGAGCCTCTCGGGGGCGGTGCATCTCGGCGGCGGGATCGTCGGGCTCGGCGACGGGCTGACCCGGCGGGCGGGCTACCAGGGCTCGTTCTTCACCGGCGTGCTGGCGACGCTCGTCGCGACGCCCTGCACCGCGCCGTTCATGGGCGCGGCGGTGGGCTTTGCGCTGACGCAGTCGCCGCTCGCCGCGCTCACCGTGTTCGCAAGCCTCGGCCTCGGGCTCGCCCTGCCGTTCCTAGGCCTGACGCTGGTCCCGCAGGCGCTGCGCCTGTTGCCGCGGCCCGGCGCCTGGATGGACGTGCTGAAGGGCGCGCTCGCTTTTCCCGTCTATGCGACGGTGGCGTGGCTCGTCTGGGTGCTGGCGCAGCAGGTCGGACCCAACGGGCTGCTCGCGGGGCTCACCGGCCTCGTCCTCGTGGCGCTCGCGGCCTGGGCCTGGGAACGGGCGCGCGGGGCGGGCCGGCTCGGCACGGGCTTTGGCCGGGTGGCGGCACTCACGGCGCTCGCGGCGGCGCTCGGCCTCGTCGCCGTCCTCGACGGCGACCGCGCCACGGCGCGCACCGCGCTGGCACAGGGCGAGGAGGCCTTCACGCAGGCCCGTCTCGACGCGCTGAGGCGTGAGGGGCGCACGGTGTTCGTGGATATGACGGCGGCATGGTGCATCACCTGCCAGGTCAACGAGCGGACCGTCATTGCCCGTGAGGGGGTGCAGGCGGCGTTCCGGGCGGGACAGGTGGTCTATCTGAAGGGCGACTGGACCAACCAGAACCCGGAGATCACCCGCCTCCTGGAGCGTCACGGCCGCAGCGGCGTGCCGCTGTATCTCGTCTATCGCGGGACGAGCGAAGCGCAGGTGCTGCCGCAGATCCTGACGGAAGGGATCGTCCTCGCGGCCATCGGGCAGAAGGACGTCGCGGCGGCGCAGTAGGGCTCACGAGCGGTCCCGTTCATCCCCTCTCCCCGCATGCGGGAAGAGGGGGAAACCGTGCCTCATGCATGACAGCAGTGAGGCGCCGAAACGGCCATGTCAGCCCGCGAGCTTGGCCGCGATGCCGGCCACGTGGCGGCCCTGGTAGCGGGCGCCGTCGAGTTCGACCTCGGAGGGCTGGCGCGAGCCGTCGCCGTCGGCGATCGTGGTCGCGCCGTAGGGGGAATTGCCCTTTACCTGCTCGACGCCGTTCTGCCCCGCGAAGCTGTAGGGCAGGCCCACCACCACCATGCCGTGATGGAACAGCACCGTGTGGAAGCTCGTCAGCGTGGTCTCCTGGCCGCCGTGCTGCGAGGCGGTCGAGGTGAAGGCCGAGCCGACCTTGCCGACCAGCGCGCCCTTGGCCCACAGGCCGCCGGTCTGGTCGATGAACTGCTTCATCTGCGAAGCCATGTTGCCGTAGCGGGTCGGCGTGCCGAAGATGATCGCGTCGTAATCGGCCAATTCCTCGACGGTGGCGATCGGCGCCTCCTGATCGAGCTTGTAGTGGAACTGCTTGGCCACCTCGTCCGGCACCAGTTCCGGCACGCGCTTGAGCGCGACCTCAGCCCCGGTCTCGCGGGCGCCCTCGGCCACCGCCTTGGCCATCTGCTCCACATGGCCCCACGACGAGTAGTAGAGCACCAGAACCTTCGCCATCGTCGTCTCTCCTGTTCGCGGGCCCGGCGCATCGCCCCGGAAGGGGCTTTCCGCCCTTGGGCGGAGGCGACGCACTCGATTCGGCCCGAGCGTCGAATGCGCGACTCCTATGAAGGTTCGCGCTGTTTGCAGAAATGCCCTGACATGCAAGATCACTCTTGCAGATCTGCAAACAGTGGACGGGGGAGGGTGCGGTGCCGGTGGCCTGGGACGAATTCCGCCTCGTGCAGGCCATCGCCGACCGGGGCGCGCTGGCTCCGGCCGCGGCGCATCTCGGCATCAACCCTTCCACCGCCTTCCGCCGCCTCGCGGCGGTCGAGGCGGAACTCGGTGCGCGCCTGTTCGAGCGCCACCGCTCCGGCTACGTGCCGACGCCGGCCGGCGAGGCCATGGCCGCCGCGGCCGTGCGGATGGAGGAGGAGGTCGCCCGCTTCGACCGGGAGGTCGCCGACCGGGCGCAGACGCCCTCGGGCCTTTTGCGGGTCACCGCTGCGGCAACGCTCGTCACCGATTTCCTGATGCCGATGCTCGGCCGATTTCGGACGCGCTACCGACAAGTCCGGATCGAACTCGTCACCTCCGAGGAGGCGCTGAACCTGTCCCGCCGCGATGCGGATGTGGCGTTGCGCGCCACCCGCGACCCGCCGCCGAACCTCGTCGGGCGCCGGCTCGCCACCATTGCCTGGGCGGTTTACGGGCCGGCGCGAGACGATGCGGACAGCGGCGACGCCGACTGGGTCAGCCCGAGCGAAGCGGTGGCCGGCGGACTCTTCGCGCGCTTCGTCGCCGCCCGCGCCGGGCCGGAGCGGGTCGCGCTGCGCCTCAACAGCGTGCAGGGTCTGTGCGAGGCGATCGTGGAGGGCGTCGGCATCGGGCCGCTGCCCTGCTACCGCGGCGACCGGCTCGCATCCCTGAAACGCCTTTCGGGGCCAGAGCCGGAACTGGCCGCTTCGCTCTGGCTTCTGACCCACCCGGACCTGCGCCACGCGGCGCGGGTGCGGGCCTTCATGGACCATGTGGCCGCCGAGGTCGCACCGTTGCGCCCGGTCCTGGAAGGGCGCCGAGGGGACGATCCGCGCAGCAGGGTGACCGCCCGGCTCGAGGCTTTGCCAGGAACGCAGTCCTGAAACGCTCGCCCGGCGCGGCGCCCTTCGCATCGCGGAGCCCTCGCGCGCCGTCGCGCGACGGCTCTCAACGCAATTGCGCAACGGCCGGTCCCGCCTGTATAAGAGGCGATCCCCTCATTCATCGCGACATGGGATCCTTCGGGCCTGACCGGGCCGGAGGCCGCGGGGAAGCCATTCCGGCATCCCGCCCGTTTCCCTGCCGCGCACTCTGACCGTCTGGAGCTTTGTCCGATGTCCCAAGGTCCGCTGATGCCCAAGGCGACCGCCGTGTGGCTCGTCGAGAACACCTCGCTCGCCTTCGAGCAGATCGCCGATTTCTGCAAGCTGCACCCGCTCGAGGTGAAGGGCATCGCCGACGGTGAAGTCGCCGCCGGCATCAAGGGCCTCGACCCGATCACCACCGGCCAGCTCACCCGCGACGAGATCGAGAAGGCGCAGAAAGCGCCCAACTACCGGCTCAAGGTCGCGGTTTCGAAGGTGAAGCTGCCCGAGGTCAAGCGCACCACCAAGGGCCCGCGCTATACCCCGCTGTCGCGTCGTCAGGACCGGCCGAACGCCATCCTCTGGCTGATCCGCAACCACCCGGAGCTGAAGGACGCGCAGGTCATCCGGCTGGTGGGTACCACCAAGGCGACGATCCAGCAGATCCGCGAGCGGACCCACTGGAACTCGGCCTCGCTCCAGCCGATGGACCCGGTGACGCTCGGCCTGTGCTCGCAGATCGACCTCGATTTCGAGGTGCAGCGCGCCGCCAAGGACCGCCCCGCCGTGCTGCCGACCGACGGCGGCGCCAAGCTCCTGCCGACCGAGGTCTCGACCGCCCCGGCCGCCGCGGAGCGGGAGGAAGAGGAAGAAGATCTCAACGCCGATGCGGTCTTCGCCAAGCTCAAGGGCATGAGCCGGATCGACGAGGACGACGACGAAGCGTGATCGTTTCGCTCTTCGGCTGGGGGCCTGCGTCATACGCGCAGATCCATTCGTGAAAGAAACTTCTCGCTCGCCCGCAACAGATGCGGAATAATGCTGGCCGGCCGCTCCCACGGAGCGGCGGCAGGCGCGAGGACGTGGCATGATCCACGGTGGCGTGACCGAGAGCGGCTCTCACCCGAGCGGCTCGAACCCTGGCGGCCTGGTCGAGGCCGGCGTGACCGAAGCCGGCCTGCCCGCCGACCCCGCGGGTGGCCTGGACGACCGGCCGCCCGCGGCCCCAACGGCCGAGCCGGTGACGCTCGCCGAATCCCTGACGAGCGAAGCGGGCTGGGGGCCGGAAAATTTCGGCGCCGAGGGTCCGAACCCGCCCTACCTGCGCATCGGCGGCAAGCTCTGGGTGACGCTCACCGAGTTCGAGCCCTGCTTCGCCTCGTTCCGCCGCGACCGCGGCCCGTTCCGCTCGAAGGTCGCGATCGCCAGCCACCTCGCCAAGTACGACGCGATCATGGTCGATCCGCTGGCCTTTGAGGAGTGCTTCGGCCCCGGCGAGGGCAACCAGACGGTGTTCCCGTTCGGTGCGTGGCTGGAGATCCGCCGCGTCGGCTTCGGCGGTCTGGAATTGTGGGGCAAGCGCCAGGGCGCCGTCACCCTCCCGCTCGACGCCCTGGCGGTGGCCTCGGCGATCTGGCTGCGTGGAAAGGGTTCGGGGTCGCGCTCCGGGCCGACCTGAGACTCAAGGCTCGCCCGTCGCGGTCGATCGGTTCGTAAACCGGCACGCTCCCCCTCTCCCCGCAAGCGGGACGAGGGCAAGCGGGACGAGAGGTACGCGGGATCGACTGGCCCATTGTCCCCTTACGCCGAAGCCAGCGGCTTCGACACGTCTTCCAGCGACTTGCCCTCGGCCGCCGTGCCCCAGATCCAGCCGACGATGGCAGCCACCGCCATCAGGGCCGCGCCGATGAAGTAGCCGACCAGCACGAGGTCGCGCGAGCCCGTCTCCACCAGCGCGCCGAACAGGAGCGGCCCCGAGACGCCGCCGATGCCGGTGCCGAGGGCGTAGAAGGCGGCGATCGCCAGCGCGCGGATCTCCAGCGGGAAGGTCTCGGCCACCGTGAGGTAGGCGGAGCTCGCCGCGGCGGAGGCGAAGAAGAACACGGCCATCCAAGCCGCGGTCTGGCCCCAGGGGCCGAGCATGTCGGCGCGGAAGACGAGGCCGACCACGACGAGCAACACCGCCGAGATGCCGTAGGTGAAGGCGATCATCGGCCGCCGACCCACCGTGTCGAACAGCCGGCCGAGCAGCAGCGGGCCGAGGAAGGAGCCGAGCGCGAAGGGCAGGAGATACCAGCCGACATCGCCGCCGGGCACGTTGTAGAAGCGCTCGAGCACCAGCGCGTAGGTGAAGAACAGCGCGTTGTAGAAGAAGGCCTGGGCGATCATCAGCGCGAGGCCGACCATGGTCTGGCGCCGGTTCGTGACGAACAGGGCGTTGGCGACCTCCGAGAGCGGGGTGTGGCTGCGGACCTTGAGCTTCAGCCGGCGCGACGCATCCGGCGGGGGCAGGGTGATGCCGTCATCCGTGAAGCGCTTCTCGATGCCGGTCACCACCCGGTCGGCCTCCGCGGCGTAGCCATGGGTGACGAGCCAGCGCGGGCTTTCGGGGATCCAGGTGCGCAGGAGCAGGATGACGAGGCCGATGCCGCCGCCGACGAAGAAGGCGATGCGCCAGCCATAGGCCGGGTCGATCCATTCGGGGCGCAGGAGCGCGATCGAGAGGAAGGAGCCGAGCGCCGCGCCGATCCAGAACGAGCCGTTGATGACGAGGTCGGTCCAGCCGCGCACGCGGGCCGGGATCAGCTCCTGGATGGTCGAGTTGATCGCGGTGTACTCGCCGCCGATGCCGGCCCCCGTCAGGAAGCGGAACAGGCAGAAGCTCCAGATATTCCACGCCAGGCCCGTGGCCGCAGTCGCCACGAGGTAAAGCGCCAACGTGATGAAGAACAGCTTCTTGCGTCCGATCCGGTCGGTGAGCCAGCCGAAGCCGACGGCGCCGACGACCGCGCCGACGAGGTAGGAACTGGCCGCCAAGCCGACATCGAACTCCGTGAAGGACATCGGCGCCTTGCGCAGCGCCCCGACGAGGGCGCCGGCCAAGGTCACCTCGAGCCCGTCGAGCACCCAGGTGATGCCGAGCGCGACGATGACGAGGGTGTGGAAGCGGCCGAAGGGCAGGCGGTCGAGCCGGGCGGCGATATCGGTGTCGACGATCGTGCCGGTGGCGACGCGCTCGGGCGCCGCGGCCCCGGCCTGACCTTCCGCTCGGCTCGTCATTGCCCCTCCGTTTACCCTGACTCGGCAAATGTGTTCGCAAGTCCCGCCCGGCGGCGGACCGAGGGCCGGGCATATTGGCGTTCGGAAACGCTTCAGGTTGCGGAATAGCCCCATTCGCCGGGCCACCCGCCATGACTTTTTTCGCGCGCCTTTCCGTCAGATCCCTGCTTCCGCCGCTCGCCGCCGGGCTGGCCTCCATGGGGGCCGTCCTCGCGGTCTCCACGCTGGCGAGCGCCGGCGGAGCCGAGCGCTGGGCGCTGCGCCCCAAGGCGTCGCCCGCCCCGGCTGTCTCGGAGCCCGGCCCGATCGAGCCCGCCCCCGTCTTGCGCGGATCCAAGGCCATTCCCGTCTCGGAGATGCCCGGCGAGCGGCGCACGGTGCGCATCGTCTACCAGGGCTACCTGCCGGCCGAAGCGCGCTGAAACCGCGGGTCGAGCGCCTCGCCGAGGCCGTCGCCGAGCCGGTTCAGGGCCACCAGGGTGACGACGAGGAAGCAAGCGGGCGCGGCAAGCATCCACGGCGCGGATTCGAGCGCGCGGGCGCCTTCCGCGATCAGCACGCCCCAGGAGGTGTCGGGCTCCTGCACGCCGAGGCCGAGGAACGACAGGAAGCTTTCCAAGAGGATCACCCGCGGCACCAGCAGGGTGGCCGCCGCGATGATCGACCCGAGCGTGTTCGGCACGATGTGGCGGACGAGGATCGTGCCCATGCCCGCCCCGAGGGCCGAGGCCGCGCGGACGAAGTCGCGGTCCTTCAGGCTCAGCGTCTGGGTGCGGACGATGCGGGCCATGTCGAGCCACTCGACCGCGGCCACCGCCACCAGCACCAGCCACAGGCCGGCGCGGAAGAACACCAGCAGCATGATGACGAAGAAGACGAAGGGCAGGGCGTAGAGGATGTCGAGAAGGCGCATCATCAGCGCATCGACCGTGCCCCCGGCCATGCCCGAGACCGCGCCGTAGGCGACGCCGATCATCAGGGCGGCGAGCGCCGCGGTCAGCCCGATCAGCAGGGAGACCTGCCCCGCCGCGAGGCAGCGGCTGAGGAGGTCGCGCCCGAGCGCATCGGTGCCGAGGAGGAACGTCAGCCGTCGGATCGGCGCCTCGACCACGAGCCGGCGGCCATCCGCCGACCGCTCCAGCACCCGAGCCTCGCCGAACAGGCCGGAGCGGGGCAGCAGGCGCAAGGAGCGCGCGTCGATGGGTTTTGGCGCCGTCAGGGTCAGCCGCACCCGGTCGCCGTCCTGCGCCACGTCTTCCAGCGTCAGCCGCATCCGGAAGGCGAGGCGCGTGAGGGCCGGCCGCACCGCGTCGGGCCGCGGATGCGCGGCAAGGCTCGGGGCGACCCGGACGAAATCCGGATAGATCCGCTCGGGCGGGTGGCCGGTGAGTTGCGGGCCGACGAAGCAGGCCAGGGCGATCAGCACGAGGCTCGCAAGGGCCACAAGCGCCGGCCGGTCGCGGGCGAGACGGCGAACGAGCGCCGGACTCATGCCGACAGCCTCACGCGCGGATCGAGGGCGGCGGCGATGAGGTCGGCGATCAGGTTGAAGACGATCACCATCACCGCCACCAGAATCACCGTGCCCATCACCAGGGTGTAGTCGCGGTTGAGCGCCCCCTCGACGAAGTAGCGGCCGATGCCGGGCAGGCCGAAGATGGTCTCGACCACCACCGAGCCGGTCATCAGCCCCGCCGCCAGCGGCCCGAGCGTCGCGACCACGGGGAGCAGCGCACCGCGCAGCGCGTGGCGGGCGATGCGGGCGCGCGACAGGCCCATGGCGCGCTGCGTGCGGATATGCGGCTGGATCAGCACCTCGCCGAGCGAGGCGCGGGTGAGCCGGGCGATGCCGGCCGCGTGGGGCAAAGCGAGGGTGAGCACCGGCAGGACGAGGTTTTGCGGCGCGCCGTCGGCCCAGCCGCCGACAGGGAGCCAAGCGAGGCCGAGGCCGAACACGATCTGGAGCAGGGGCGCGGTGACGAAGTTCGGCACCGCGAGCCCGAGCGAGGCGGCGAGCCCCACCAGCCGGTCGGTGGCCCCACCGCGGTTGAACGAAGCGAGGCTCCCGAGCCCCAGCCCCAGGACCAGCGCGAGGACGAGGGCGAGGCCGCCCAGCGTCACCGACACCGGCAGGCCGCGGGCGAACAGGTCGGTGACGGTGAGATCGCGAAAGGTGAAGGAGGGGCCGAGATCGCCCCGCAGGAGGCTGAGGAGATAACGCCCGAATTGCACGATCAGCGGCTGATCGAGGCCGTAGACCCGGCGCAGGTTCTCCATCGCCGCCGGCGGCAGCGGCCGCTCCAGATCGAACGGGCCGCCCGGCGCCAGCCGGATCAGGAAGAAGCTGCCCGCCACCACGAGAAACAGCGTCGGCAGGCTCTGCGCGATCCGGCGCAGGATCAGCGGGATCATGGATCGAGCCGGAGATAGCGGGTGGGGGCGACGTTGCGGATGTTCGGGTGCATCCCGTGCAGCCGCGGCGAGACGAGCGCCTTCGAGCGGTAATGCAGCAGCGGCACCCAGGGCAGCTCGTCGAGCACGATGGTTTCGGCGTCGAACAGCATCCGCGCGCGGGCCTGCACGTCGCGCTCCCCGGCGGCTTGCGTCAGCAGACCGTCGAAGCGTGCGTTCGACCAGCGCCCGGCATTGAAGCCGTCATTGCCGGTGCGGAGCAGGAACAGGAAGTTCTGAGGGTCGGAATAGTCGGCGACCCAGGACATCCGGGCGAGGTCGAAGCGGCCGCCGTCGCGCAGATAGGCGAAGTGGGTCTTGGCGTCGGTGGAGACGAAGCGGGTCACGACGCCGATGCCGCGCCACGCATCGGCCAGCGCGATTGCCGTGTTGCGGTTGTTGTCGGTGACGTTGAAGCGGTACTCGACCGTCAGCGGGTTGCCCGGCCCGTAGCCGGCCCCCGCCAGCAGCCGCAAAGCCTCCTCCTCGCGGTCGATCGGCCCGTCCTCGCGCCCCGGCAGGAGCGGGGGCGGCAGGGCGTTGTCGAGGCCCGGCGGGCAGAACGAATAGGCCGGGGCCATGGTCTGTCCCCACACGATCTCGGCCAGAAACTCACGGTCGATGGCGAGCGAGAGGGCGCGGCGCACCCGCGCGTCGTCGAAGGGTTTCTTGCGCAGGTTGAAGGCGATGGCGAGGAGGCCGAGCCCCGGCCCGAGCTGCACCTGGGTTCCGAAGCGCTGTTTCAGCGAGGCGATCTGGTCGGCGGGCAAATCGGAAAGGGAATCGATCTCGCCGGCCGCGTAGCGCCGCACCGCTGCGGCGAGGTCAGGGGTCGGGATGACGTCGATCCGCTCGATCGGGATCGCTGGGGCGTCGCGGTAATGCGGGTTCTTCGTCAGGGTGATGCGATCGTTCGGCACCCAATCGATCAGGGCGTAGGGCCCGTTCGAGACGAGGTTGCCGGGCCGCGCGAAGGCGTCGCCCCAGCGCTCCAGCGAGGGGCGGTGGACCGGCAGCGAGGTCTGGTGGGTCAGGAGTTCGAGGAGGTAGGGCACCGGCTCGGCGAGCCCGATCTCCAGGGTGCGGGGATCGGGGGCCGTCACCCCCAGCGTCTCCGGCGGCCGCTCGCCCGCATTGACGGCGGCCGCCCCCCGGATCGGGAACAGCACCTCGGCGTATTTCGCCGCCGTCTTCGGATCGAGGATGCGGCGCAGCGAGAACAGGAAGTCGTCTGCCGTGACCGCATCGCCGTTCGACCAGCGCCCGTCGGGGCGCAAGATGAAGCGGTAGGTCAGGCGGTCGTCGGAGACGGTCCAACGCTCGGCCATGCCGGGGATGATGGTGCCGCGGTTGTCGTAGGTCAGCAGCCCCTCGAACAGGTCGCGCAGGATGTGCGCCTCGGCCACCGTCGAGGTCTTGTGCGGATCGAGCGTCTCCGGGTCGGCGTCGTTGCCGCGGCGGTAGACGCGCGGCGCCGCCCGCGCGGGAGCGGGGAGGGCGAGCCCGGCGGCGAGCGCCACGCCGCTCTGCAGGAGGGTGCGGCGGGGGAGGCTCATGGGCTCACCCGACACTCCGGCGATGGGCACGGCGCCGAACGGCCTACGGACAAGCGAGAGTGCTCACGCCCGATACCCTCGCCCCGCCTGATCCCGGGCTTGCCCGGGATCAGATCGGCCGTAGCCAAAATCGGGCAAGTCCGACTTTGGCCGGGGAGGGGGGAACCGTAGTGCTCATCCGGAGGCGACATCGACGAGCTTCAAGCCCCCGTCTCCCCCTTCAACCCCGCCGCCTCGATGCCGGCGAGCGCGCAGATCTCGTCGTTGTCAGAGGTGTCGCCGGAGACGCCGACCGCGCCGAGCAGGCGGCCGTCGGCATCGCGGATCAGCACGCCGCCGGGCACCGGCACCAGGGCGTCCGGGCCGACGAGGTGGCTCACGGCGGCCACGAAATGCGGCTGCTCTTCGGCCCGCTTGGCGATGGCCCGCGAGCCGAGGCCGAGCGCCAGCGCGCCGTTGGCCTTGCCACGGGCCACTTCCGCCCGGCGCAGGGACGTGCCGTCCTCGGCCGCAAGACATTTGAGGGCGCCGCGGGCATCGTAGACGACCACCGCCAGCGGCTTGAGATTCCTCTCGCGGGCGGTCTTCAGGGCGGTCGCCACGAGGGTCTGGGCGGCGGCGAGCGTCAGGTCGGTCATCCGGATGTCCTCGAAGGATCGCGTTGTCGCGGACATGCACCGGCGGGGCCGGTTTCGCCAAGCGCACCTCAGGCGATCGTCACCTCGGTCCGCACCGAGTTGGCGATGAAGCAGGTCTCGTGCGCCTCATGGTGGAGCGCGGCGAGCCGCTCCGCGTCGGGCGCCGCGCCGGCCCATTCGAGGCGCGGATGCAGCACCACCCGCGTCACCGCCTGCCGGCCGGGGGCGATCTCCGCCATCGTGCCCTCGGCATGATCGCGGTAGGCCTGCGCGACGAAGCCAGCGAGCCGGGCGACGTGGAGGAAGCTCAGCATGTGGCAGGTGGAGAGGGCCGCCACCAGCATCTCCTCGGGATCGACCGCCGCCGCCACCGCCCACTTGCCGACGACGTGCGGGGAGGCCGAGCCCGGAAGTTCGACGCCACCATCGAACCGCACGGTGTGGCCGCGGCTGTAGCGCCCCGCGGAAAAATCCTCGCCCGCGGCCAGCGCCCAGCGGACATCCGCGGTGTAGGTCGCCATATTCCTGTCCCTCGCTGCCGCGGGCAGCCTATCCGCTTCGCGATGCCCGGCAAAGGCGGCGTGCCCCGCCCCTGGCCGGCGGGCGAAGGCGGTCTAGTTGCGGCCTCCGATCCCGAACAGCAGGAAGCTCGCCGCCATGGCCGACACATCGGAACGCCCTTACGTCCTGTGCCACATGACCACCTCGGTCGATGGGCGCATCAAGGTCCGGCGCTGGACCACCATCGACGCGGATTCGCACTACGAGGAGGTTCACAGGCAACTGAAGGGCGACGCCTGGATGTGCGGGCGCATCACCATGCAGGGCTACGCCGACAGCGCAAAACCCTTGGCGTCCGCACCGCCGGAGGAGCCCGTCTCCCGCGAGGATCATGTCGCCCGCACCGACGCCTCCGGCTACGCGGTGGCGCTCGATGCCCGTGGCGCGATGGACTGGGGCGCACGCAACGACATCGAGGGCGATCACGTCATCGTGCTCACCACGGGACAGGCTTCGGACGACCGCCTGCGCCGCCTGAAGGCCGGCGGCCAGTCCTACATCCTGGCCGGTGAGCACGACGTCGATTTCGCCCTGGCGCTGGCCAAGCTCAAGCGCCTGTTCGGCATCGAGCGGCTGCTGGTCGAGGGCGGCGGGCGCATCAACGGCTCGATGCTGAAGGCCGGGCTCGTGGACGAACTCAGCCTACTGCTCGCGCCCGCCGTCGACGGCGTGCTCGGCACGCCGGCCCTGTTCGATTTCGAGGGCGGGGAAGACGAGTCCATGGGCTCGCGCCGCCGCCTCACCCGCACCGCCTGCGAGCCGTTCGACGACGGCACCGTCTGGCTGCGCTACCGGATCGAATCGGTCGGCTGATCCTGCTGCGGCTGGGCGGCGAGGAAGTCGTCGTAGGCGCCTGTGACCGCCGCCCGGTTCTCGAAATGCGGGAAGGCGCCGGTGGGCAGCCGGAGGATCGTCCAGTTCGGGCGGCCCGCCACCTCGCCGACATAACGATAATCGACGAAGTCGCCCCGCGCCCCGTGCACCATGAAGATGGGCAGGCGCAGCGCCTCGTAGACCCGCGTGGTGTCGTCGGGAAACAAGTAGCCCGAAAGGAACGAGAACGGCGCGTGCTCGGCCCCCGGTTGGCGGGCCGAGAGCCGGTCGTAGGCGAGCAGGCCCTCGTCGATGTCGCGGCTGCCCCAGGTCTTTTCCAGGAAGAAGCGCATGCTCGGCCGGCTCACCAGCGCGTCGAAGAGCGGGCGGCCCCAGAGCGGGAAGGCGGCGAGCCCGCGGGCCAGCGGCTTGCCGCGGTGGGTGTCCGCCGGCCCGCGCCCGGAGAGGCGCGCGTCGAAGCCGGTCGGGCTGATGAGGCCGAGCGTCGAAAACAGGTCCGGCCGCTCCAAAGCGGCGCGGGCGAGATAGGCGCAAGGGAGCGAGAGCGCCATCGCGTCGAGCGCCACGCCGCCATGGCGGCCGGCGATCTCAGCCGCCGCGTCGAGGATCGCGTCGGTCATCAGCCGGGGCGTGTAGATCCGGTCCGCCCGCTCGGAGAAGCCGAAGCCCGGCAGTTCCAGCGCGTAGACCGGGCGGTGGCCCCGGTAATGCTCGTAGAGCGGCTTGACCTCGTAGGCGTTGGCCGCCGCGTTGACCGAGTGGATCAGGAGCAGCGGCCGTCCGCCCTGCGCATCCGCGGCGTAGAGGTTCACCCGGCCCGCCCGCGTGCGCAGGGTGCTGCGCCGCCCCGGCAGGGCCGGGGGCAGGGGGCCGGCCCGGTTCAGCCCGAGATGGCTCCAGGCGATCCAGGCGCCGGCCGCCGCCAGCGGCAGCAGGGCGAGGGCCTTGCCGCTCTTTCGTGTCCCGGGATGGCGCGTGCCGTGCATGATTTCTCCGTTCCGCTCTCGCGTCGGACAACGCGGGGCGGGGGCCGGCGTTGCCACGATCGCTTGCCACCCACGGTTCATGCCGCAGCGGTTTCCCGTTAAGCTTGCAGGAGAGCGAAGGGGGAAGGAACCAGATGCCGGATCGCAAGCCCGAGCGCCGCGTCCTCGCCCTCGTCGCCGTCCTGACGGGTCTCGGGATGACGGTGCTGCCCACCACGGGAATGGCGTTCCTGATGCCATGGGTGATGCAGCAGGGGGCGTTTCCGGCCTCCACGGCTGCGGTGATTCAGACGGCGCACACCTACGGGCTGATCCTGGGCGCGCTGCCGATGGCGGCGCTGGCCGCGCGGCTCGGACCGCGCCGCGGCTTCCTCGCCGCGCTCTTCGCCCTCACGTTGCTCGTCCCCGCCGCGGCGCTGCCGCTCGACCTCGTGCCGCTGCTCGGTCTGCGTCTGGCTCAAGGCATCGCCACGGCGCTTCTCGTCTGCGCGGGCTGGAGCCTGCTGCGCCGCCTCTTCGGCGAGGCGCGCTTCGGGCTCGGCCTCGGACTGGGGGAAGTGGCCGCCCTGCTGGCGCTGCTGCTACTTCAGATGTCGGCCGGGTTCGCACTGCCGTGGATGGGAAGCCTTGGCATCCTCGTCCCCACCCTGCTCCTGGCGGGGCCGAGCCTGATCCTCGGCGTGATCGCTCTGCCGAAGGAGGACACGCCGGGGCCGCGTTTCGACGGACTCGGCGCCATCCTCTCGGTGCTCTGCTTCGGGCTGCTCCTGACCACCGTGCCGCTCGCGCTGATCCGGCCGGTGGCGGCCCTGGTGGTGCTCAATCTCGGCCTGATGCTGCTGGGGCTGTGGATCTGGCAGCAATGGCGGCGGCCGGCGCCGCTGCTGCCGCTCGATCTTCGCGCGCGGCCGGGCCTGGCATGGCCGCTCGCCGCAGCCTTCGCAGGCCACATCGCCCTCACCGCGGCGGACACGGCCCTTCCCTCCCATCTCAACGCGCTCGACGGCCTGTTGCAGGAGAGTGTCGGCGTCGTGTTCCTGGGGCTTGCGGCCCTCAGCGCCGGGGCGGGCTTCTACGCCGGCCGGTCCGCCGCGCCGCTCTCGCCGTGGGGCTCCCGGATGGCGGGGCGGCGGGCGCATGGCCGATCCAGGCCGCCGGTCTCCTCGCCTTCGGCCTCGGCCGCGGCCTGTTCACCGTGGGCAACGTCCTGGCGCTTCTGCGGGCCGCGCCGCCCGCGCGCAATGCCGCGGCGACCGGATTGTTCGTCCTCGCGGGCGGGCTCGGGACGCTGCTCGGCCCGCTCTGCCTCGTGCCGCTTCCGGCGCTGTTCGACGCGACCGAAGCGATCTCGTCCGCGCTCTGGCTGGGGCTCACGGCGGGGGCCGCGCTGGTCGCGGCTTGGCTCAGCCGATCGGGGGCGGAGACCGGCGGGCGCCCGTCACAGGAACCGGCTTGACCCTTCGGCAGACCGGCGCGCTTCGGCCTCAGGCCGCCGCCTCGATCTCCCCGCTCACCTCCAGCCATTCCTCTTCGGCCTTGGCCAGAGCCTCGGCGGCCTCGGCGCGCATGCGGGCGATATCGCCGGCCTTGGCCGCGTCCTTGAGGAAGGCGGTGCCGTCGGCCAAAGCCGCATCGATCTTCTCGATCGCCCCCGAGAGCTTGGCCATGCGCGCCTCGATCCCGTCGAGGCGCTTGCGCAGGGGCGCCAGCGCGGCTCGGCGCTCCACCGCCGAGCGGCGCGCCTCGGCCTTCTGCCCCCCGGTGCCGTCGCCGGACGTGTCCACCCGCTCCGGGCCGGCGAGCACGAGGCGGCGGTAATCGTCCATGTCCCCGTCGAAGGACTTCACCGAGCCATCACCGACGATCCAGAGCCGGTCGGCGCAGGCCTCGATCAGGAAGCGGTCGTGGCTGACGAGGATCACCGCCCCCTCGTAATCGTTGATCGCCTCGACCAGCGCCTGCCGGCTCTCGATATCGAGGTGGTTGGTCGGCTCGTCGAGGATCAGCAAGTGCGGCCCGTCGAAGGCGGCGAGCCCCATCAGGAGCCGCGCCTTCTCGCCGCCGGAGAGTTTCTCCACCGGCGTGTCGGCTTTCGAGGCCGGGAAGCCGAGCCGGGCGGCGGCCGAGCGCACCTTGGCCTCGGGCGCGTCGGGCATCCGGTCGCGCACATGCGCCACCGCGCTCTCGGACGGGCGCAGCTCGTCGAGCTGGTGCTGGGCGAAATAGGCGACCTCCATCTTGGAGGAGCGCCGCATCTCGCCCGCGAGCGGGGGCAGCCGCCCGCCGATCAGCTTGCAGAAGGTCGACTTGCCGTTGCCGTTGGCACCCAAGAGCGCCACGCGATCGTCGGGGGCGAGGCTGAGGTTGAGCCCCGAGAGCACGATCCGCTCGCCGTAGCCGGCCTGGACGCGCTCCATCGCCACGATCGGCGGCGAGAGCGGCTTCTCCGGGCTCGGCAGGTGGATCACCGGCACGTCGTCTTCGAGAAGCGCGGCGATGGGCTCCATCTTGGCGAGCCGCTTCATCCGCGATTGGGCCTGGCGCGCCTTGGTCGCCTTGGCCTTGAAGCGGTCGATGAAGCTCTGGAGATGCGCCCGCTCGACCTCCTGCTTGGCCTTCGCCTTGGCCTGGAGCAACCGCTTCTCGGAGAGCTGGCGGGCAAAGCTCGTATAGCCGCCGCGGTAGATCGTGAGCTTGCCCCGATCCAGGTGCAGGATGTGATCGACGCTCGTGTCGAGCAATTCCCGGTCGTGGCTGATGATGACGGCCGTACGGGGGTACTTCTCGAGGTAGTCGTAGAGCCAGAGCGTGCCCTCGATGTCGAGGTAGTTGGTGGGCTCGTCGAGAAGCAGCAGGTCGGGCTCGGAGAACAGCACCGCGGCGAGCGCCACCCGCATCCGCCAGCCGCCGGAGAAGTCCGAGCAGGGACGGCCCTGCGCCGCCGCATCGAAGCCCAGGCCGTGCAGGATCGCCGCGGCCCGCGCCGGCGCCGAATGGGCGCCGATATCGACGAGCCGCGTCTCGATCTCGGCGCGCCGCAGCCCGTCGGCGGTGTCCGCCTCCTGCATCAGCCGGGCGCGCTCGGTGTCGGCGGCGAGCACGACGGCGTGCAGGGTCTCGGGGCCGGCGGGCGCTTCCTGCGCCACCGCACCGATGCGCATGCCCTTGGGCAGGGAGACCGCACCGGCATCGGTCGGCAACTCGCCGAGGATCGCCCGGAACAGGGTGGTTTTCCCCGCGCCGTTGCGGCCGACGAGGCCGACCCGCGCCCGGTCGGGAATCGCGAAGGTCGCCGAATCGAGGATGACCCGCTCGCCGATGCGGTAGGTGAGATCGTTGACGCGCAGCATGAGCGGCGTTCTGGGGGCGGGCGCCGGGAAGCGCAAGAGCCGGGGAGCTCAGGAGCCGGGGAGCCCAGGAGCCGGGGAGCCCAGGAGCCGGGGAGCCCAGGAGCAGCGACCTCGCGCAGGCCATCGGCGGGGCCCGCGCGAACGTTTTGCCAGCTTGAGCGTTCGGCTCGGACGAACAACGGCAGAAAAGACGCGGAGGAACCATGGCCAAGCCTGAATTCAAGGCGCCGCGCCCGCCGGAGCTGCTCTCGCCCTGGCGCACGGACAGGCGCGCCGCGCTCCAAGAGGAAGCCCGGGCGTTTGCCCGCGACGTGATCCTGCCGCTCGCCGACGAACTCGACCCGCAGAAGGGCGAGATGCCGCGCTCGCTCATCGACGCGATGGCGGCGAAAGGCTGGTTCGGCATCACCATCCCCGCCGAGTATGGCGGGATGGGGCTGGGGGTGTTCGAGTACTGCCTGATCTCGGAGGAACTCGCCCGCGCGTGGCTCTCCACCGGGTCGATCCTGGCTCGCGGCCAGGGGCTGGGCACGCAGACGCTCGACGATGAAAGCCGCCGGGCGCTGCTCGCCAAATCCGCCAAGGGGCAGTGGATCGGCTCGATCGCACTCTCCGAACCCACCGCCGGCTCGGATCTGGCCGGCGTGCAGACCCGCGCGGTGCGCGAGGGCGACGAATGGGTGCTCACCGGCACCAAGCGCTGGGCCGGCTTCGCGCTGGGCGCCGACTTCATCGAGGTGCTGGCCCGCGTGCGCGACCCCGAGCCCGGCGAGCCGCGCTCGGCCGGGCTCGAACCCTTCCTCGTGGTCAAGGAGCCCGGCACCTTCCCGGAGGGCATGACCGGCACCGTCATCGACAAGATCGGCTACCACGGCTTCCTCACCTTCGAGCTGAACCTCGACGGCGTGCGCGTGCCCGAGCGCGACCGGCTCACCGGCCTCTACGGCGACGAGGGGGCGGATGCCGATTCCGGCGGCTTCGCCTCGGTGCAGCGCGGCCTCAACATCGCCCGGGTCCACACCGCCGCCCGCGCGGTCGGCGTGGCGCGCGCCGCGGTGGAGGATTGCACCGCCTACCTTCAGGAGCGCGAGCAGTTCGGCCAGCCGATCGGCCAGTTCCAGGCCCTGCGCTTCGCGCTCGCCGACATGGCCGCCGAGGTGGCCCAGGCCCGTGCCTACTGGCAGCAGGTCGCCCACCTCCTCGACGAGGGGCTGCCCGCCGAGAGCGAATCGGCCGGGGTGAAGCTGCTCGCCACCGAGATGGCGGTGCGGGTGACGAACCAGGCGATGCAGCTCCACGGCGGGAACGGCTACACCACCGAGCGGCGGGTCGAGCGCTACTGGCGCGACGCGCGCCTCACCACGATCTTCGAGGGTACCAGCGAGATCCAGCGCCGCATCATCAGCGACCGGATGCTGCCGCGGGGGTGAGCCGAGGGATGAGGATACTGGGCTCGCTCGCCTATCGGGTGGCCGGCAAGCCGCCTATATTTCACCGACCATGTCCGCCGCCCCCGAGCCCCGTGATCCGCCGCCCGCGCATGTGCGCCGCCTCGATCCGATCCTGGTCGATCGCATCGCCGCGGGCGAGGTGGTCGAGCGGCCGGCCTCGGCCGTCAAGGAGTTGGTCGAGAACGCGATCGATGCCGGCGCGCGCAGCATCGAGGTGGCGATCGAGGGCGGCGGGCGCCGCCTGATCCGCGTCATCGACGACGGCATCGGCATGGGGGCGGAGGATCTGGCGCTCGCGGTCGAGCGCCACGCCACCTCGAAACTGCCCGATGGCGACCTGACCCGGATCGGCTCGCTCGGCTTTCGCGGCGAGGCGCTGCCCTCGATCGGCGCGGTCTCGCGGCTCACGATCACCTCGCGCACCGCCGAGGGCGAGGGGGTGAGCCTCACCCTCGATTCCGGCGCCAAGGGCCCGGTGCGCCCGGCGCCCGCGACCCGCGGCACCCGCATCGAGGTCACCGAGCTTTTCGCCGCGACCCCGGCCCGGCTGAAATTTCTGAAGACCGACCGGGCCGAAACGGCCGCCGTCTCCGAGATCCTGCGCCGGCTCGCGGTGGCGCAGCCGCAGATCCGCTTCACCCTGCGGACCGAGAGCGGCAGCCCGACCGTGTTTCCCGCCGAGAGCGAGCCGGGCCCGGCGGCGCTGCTACGCCGGCTCGGAGCCGTGCTCGGCCCCGATTTCCCAGGCAATGCCGTGCCCGTCGACATGGCCCGCGAGGGCTTCGCGCTCCAGGGCCATGTCGGCCTGCCGACCTTCCACCGCGGGGCGGCGAGCCACATCCACTTCGTCGTGAACGGGCGCCCGGTGCGCGACCGGCTCCTGCTCGGGGCCGTGCGCGGGGCTTATGCCGACACCATGAGCTCCGACCGCCACCCGGTGCTCGCGCTCCATCTCACCTGCGATCCCGCCCTCGTCGATGTGAACGTGCATCCGGCCAAGACCGAGCTGCGCTTCCGCGAGCCGGGACTGGTGCGGGCGCTGATCGTCAGCGCGATCCACGAGGCATTGCGCCGAGCCGGGGCGCGGTCTTCCAGCACGGGCAGCCAGGCCGCCCTCGACGCGCTGCGGGCCGGCGCCGGCATGGGGAGCGCCCCGCCGATGACGGCAGGTGCGGGCCGGTTCGCCGCGCATTCGGGCGCCTCCGCCGCGAGCGCCCTGAACCCCCGCCCGGCGAGCCGCCTGTTCTCCGGCCCCTCGGTAGCCGCGCCCGCGGGCTACCGCCCGGCGCCGCGCCCGGCCTTCACCGAAGACGATCCGGGCTTTGCCGAGACGCCGCAGGCCTTGTTCTCCGCCGACCTTGCCCCGCCGGGCGCCGACCTGCGGCCCGCGGAGGCGATCTCGGAAGCCGAGGCCCGTCCCGAGACCCATCCGCTGGGTGCGGCCCGCGCGCAGATCCACGAGACCTACATCGTCGCCCAGACCCGCGACGGCATCGTGCTGGTCGATCAGCATGCCGCCCATGAGCGCCTCGTCTACGAGCGGCTGAAGCGCGAGCGGGCCGGCGGCGGCGTACTCGCCCAGGGGCTTTTGATCCCCGACGTGGTCGAGATGGCGCCCGAGGAAGCCGACCGCCTCGTCGAGGCCGCGCCCGATCTGGAGCGGCTGGGCCTCACCCTGGAGGCGTTCGGCCCCGGCGCCGTGCTGGTGCGCTCCGTGCCGTCGGCGCTGGCAGGCGGATCGGTGAAGGGGCTCGTGCTCGACGTGCTCGACGCGCTGGCGGCCAGCGGCGTCGAGGAGGGCGGCCCGGCCGGCGCGGGCGATCCCGATCCGGTGAGCCGCCGCCTCGACGCGATCCTCTCGCGCATGAGCTGCCACGGCTCGATCCGCGCCGGTCGCCGCCTCAAGCCCGAGGAGATGAACGCCCTGCTGCGCGAGATGGAGGCGACGCCGCTCTCCGGCTCGTGCAACCACGGCCGCCCGACCTTCGTGACCCTCGGACTCGCCGATATCGAGCGGCTGTTCGGGCGGCGGTGACGGCGCCCTCCTGAGGAAGACGCCGCACGAGAGCCGTATCCGACCCCATTGCATCACGCCGGCGTCTCCCGATCCTTGGTTTGACGCGCATTCTTTCGATGAACGGGTGACCCCTTCTCGGAATGCGCTCTCGTCAGGCCGGGATGGCGACCGCCAAGGCCGCCGCGCTCGGGGGCGTCCGCGGGCGCGGCATCACCGCCGCCGGGCAGGGCGGCGGGTCGTCGTCATCGTTCCGGCGCCCGGGGCGAAGAAACCGGTGCCGGTTCGACGAGCGCCGTGGGCGCCGCGGCCAGGCCGGACTGCCGGAAGAGGCCGTGCTCGCGGAGGGAGGCCCCCGGTCGAGCGTGCCGAGCGCGGCGAGGACGGTATCGACCGGCACCGGCTCGGCCTTGCAGCCGGCAAGGCAGCGCATCGCGGGCGCGTTCTCGAGGGCGCAGGCATCGGACGCCCAGGCGGCCAGGATCGCGCGCTTGTCCGCGTGCGACAGGAGCGGGTGGGCCAGCACCTCGCGCGGATGGCGGAACACGTCGCCGGGGGCGACGCGCGCCTGCCATGTCTCGAACGAGGCGGCCGGTGTGCCGGCCGGGTTCATCGGGCCGGAATGGGCGGAATGCGTTTCCATCGTCGTCACGGGTCATCTCCCTGAAAGCACGGGGTTTTCGTGCGAAAAGGAAGCGGTCCCCGAAGGCGCACAGCCTCCGGGGATGCCAGCTCGTGTCTGGTGTGCGCCGAGGGTCAGGCGGCCTTGGACAGGTCCTCGACCTGAGCCGGCGTATTCTGGGCCGACGCGTTGTCCTGCCCGATGGCGGCCTGCGCGCCGCCGATGGCGATCCGGCGCGGCTTGAACGCCTCCGGCACCTCACGCTTCAGCTCCACCGTGAGCAGGCCGTTATCCAGGCTGGCGCCCGTGACCCGCACATGCTGGGCCAGGTTGAAGCTCTGGCGGAACGTGCGGCCGGCGATGCCCCGGTGCAGATACTGGCGCTCGCCCTCCTGGGCCTTCTTCTGGCCCGTGACGAGGAGCGTGGTGTCCTGCTGGGTGAGTTCGATCTCGTCCTGCGCGAAGCCCGCGACCGCCATGGTGATGCGGTAGGCGTCCTCGGACACCTTCTCTATATCGTAGGGCGGCCACGCGGCCGAGGTCTCGGCCTGGTCGAGTAGGGAGAACAACCGGTCGAAACCGACGGTGGACCGGTAGAGGGGAGAAAAGTCGAAGGTCCTCATGACCACATCCTCCTTGGAGCAACGTGATGACGAGGGCCGCCGGACACCTGCATCCGGCGCCCCATAGGCGAGCCCGTTTCGGGCCTCGCACGCGCGTAACGCGATCAGCGGATCCGAGTTCCAAATTTTTCCGCAATTTTTGATCGGCGCGCGGTGCTTGGGCTGGAAGGAAGATCTTGTTCGCCCTGGTGCGGACCGGACGGGAGAGGCGGCGCGTCACACAGGATCCGCCGTTCCCACGCCCCGCAGCAGCGGCACGAAGGAGACCGGGCCGAAATCGCAGCTCTCGAACCGATCCGGCCCGCGCCGGATCAGCCGCAGCAGCGTCTGCCCGCCGGGCGGACCGACCGGAATGACGAGGCGGCCACCCGCCTTGAGCTGGGCCTTCAACGTCTCCGGGATCGTGGGACCCGCCGCGGAGACGAGGATCGCGTCGAAGGGCGCGGCCTCCGGCCAGCCCGCATGACCGTCGCCGACACGCAGGGGCACCGTGAGCCCGCGTGCGGCGAGGCGAGCGCGGGCGGCTTTGCCCAACGCCGCGTGGCGCTCGATGGCGAAGACCTGCGCATCCATCCGCGCCAGCACGGCCGCCGCGTAGCCGCAGCCGGCGCCGACCTCCAGCACCCGGTCGCCGGGCCGCAGGGCCAGCGCCTCGATCATCAGGGCGACGATGTAGGGCTGGGAGATCGTCTGCCCCGCCCCGATCGGCAGTGGCCCGTCGCTGTAGGCCTCCCCCGCCAGAGCGTCCGGCACGAAGGCCTCCCGCGGCACGGCCCGCATCGCATCGAGGACGGCCGCATCACGGATGCCGCGGGCGACCAGTTGCGTCTCGACCATCCGGGTTCGGGCCTCGGCGCGATCCGGCATCGTCTCACTCCGTGTCGGCGCCGTCCGTCCCGGCATCGGACGCGCCGTCATCCGTGGAGGGCGAGGGCGGCAGGTTCGGCGGCGGCAGGCGGCCGGGGCTCGGCGGCGTCGGCAGCCCGGCATCCTCGGTCGCGGGTGGGAGCGGGGCGGGTTTGGTCTCGGGCATCGATCCGTCGCAAGCTGCGGCGGCGCGGGACGCGCGGCCTTCCCTGCTTCAACGCGCCAGAACGCCGCTCGGCCGAGAACGAGAGATCTGCATGAATGCTGGCCCGAACCTGTTCGCCGGTCTGCCTGGCCACACCGAGGCGGAAGCCTTCGAGACCCTGCTCACGCGTCCCGGTCTGCGGGTCGAGCGCATCGTCTCGACGGGCCAAACGAGCCCGCCGGGCTTCTGGTACGATCAGGACGAGGACGAATGGGTCGCGGTGCTTCAGGGCAGCGCCGAACTCCGCTTCGCCGACGAGCCGGCGCCGCGTCTGTTGTCGGCGGGCGATCACTTGCTGATCGCGGCGCATCGCCGGCATCGCGTCGAGCGCACGCAGAATCCGACGATCTGGCTCGCGGTTCACTGCGCGCCGCGCTGACGCCGCCAACCGGATCGCATCAGGCCGGCGGCGCTCGATCTTCGTTTCGACACGCGTTCCAACGAACCGGTTGCCACTGCGTCGGTATGCGCTCTAACGCGTTGCTCCATGATCGCGTGCCGCATCGAACCGAAGGGACAGATCGAGCCGGAGGGGGAGGGCGTCTGGCGCTCCACCGGCTCCGATCCGCAATTCCGGCTGACCCATCCCCGCGGCGGACGGCTGTTTCCGTTCCGGTTGGCAGAAGGCTGGGTGCGCATCCGCGCCGACCTCGAAGGGCTGGGCCACACGAAGCCGGTTCCGCTCCTCTACGTCGATGACGGCTCGGGCTTTCGCGAGGACGAGGCGGTCCGGCTCGAAGTGCGGGAGGACGGGGGCATCGACGACCTCGTGCGCCTGCCGCGCCGGGTGCGGGGCCTGCGGCTCGATCCGCTCGCCGCGAGCGGGCGGTTCCGCCTCTCGCGGGCGACCCTCGAACCGCTGCGCGGCCCGGCCGCGGCGCTCGCCGTCGCCCGCCGGTTGCTGGCGCGGCTGCCGGAAGAGGAGAGGGGGAGCGGGGCGCTGCTCGCGCGCCTCGCGCGCCTCGCCGTCAGCCGCCCGCCCGCCGCCCTGTGGCGGGCGTTCTGGGACAGCGCCCGGCCGCGCCCGGCGGCGGCCTCCTACGCCGCCTGGATCGAGACGATCGAGCGCCCGGCCCTGCCGAGCCCGGAGGCGATGCGGGCAGCGATCGCGGGCTTTCGGGTGCGGCCGCGCATCTCCATCGTCATGCCGGTCTACAACACGCCCAAACCCTATCTGGA
This sequence comes from Methylorubrum sp. Q1, assembly GCF_004683995.1. Classification (NCBI taxonomy): domain Bacteria; kingdom Pseudomonadati; phylum Pseudomonadota; class Alphaproteobacteria; order Hyphomicrobiales; family Methylobacteriaceae; genus Methylorubrum; species Methylorubrum sp. Q1. The sequence continues at coordinate 51,337 of NZ_SRHQ01000003.1, forward strand.
GGCGGCGCTCGCGAGCATCCGGGCGCAGGCCTATCCCGATTGGGAGCTGTGCCTCTGCGACGACGCGTCGAGCGCGCCCCATATCGCGCCGATGCTGGACGCGCTGGCAGCGGAAGAGCCGCGGGTGCGGCTGCACCGGCGATCGAAGAACGGCGGCATCGTCGCGGCGAGCAACGACGCGCTCGCCTTGGCCACCGGCGACTGGCTCACCCTGATCGACCACGACGACGCGATCCCGCCGCACGCCTTCTACGCGCTCATTGCCGCCCTGAACGCGGATCCGCAGATCGATTTCCTCTACTCGGACGAGGACAAGATCACGGTGGGCGGCGAGCGCTACGAGCCGTTCTTCAAGCCGGACTGGTCGCCCGAGACGCTGGAAGCCTGCATGTACACGGCCCATCTGGCGCTCTACCGGATGGATATCGTCGCCCGCATCGGCGCCTTCCGGGCGGAATGCGAGGGCGCGCAGGATTACGATTTCGTCCTGCGCTACACCGAGCACGTCACCCGCGTGCACCACATCCCGCAGGTGCTCTACCACTGGCGGGCGATCCCCGGCTCGACCGCCCAGGCCATGGACAACAAGGGCTACGTGGTCGCCGCGGCCGTCCGCGCGCTCGAAGACCGGGCGCGGCGCACCGGCGGGCTCGATTCCGTGCGTCCCACGGCCTTCGCCGGCAGCTTCCACCTGCGCCGGCCGCTCAAGGAACGGCCCCTGGTCTCGATCGTGATCCCCACCGCCGGCCGCGACAGCGCGGTTCGCGGCCGCACCGTCGATCTCCTGGCCGCCTGCCTCGCCAGCATCCGCGAGCGGACCACCTACGAGGCGATCGAGATCGTGGCGGTCGATAACGGCGACCTGCGGCCGACGACGAAAGAAGCGCTGGAGCGGTACGATGCCCGCTCCGTCACCTGGGACCAGCCGGTCTTCAATGTCGCCGCCAAGATGAATCTCGGGGCCCGTGCCGCCACGGGCGCGGTGCTGGTCTTCCTCAACGACGACATCGAGATCATCAGCCCCGACTGGATCGAGGCGATGCTGGCGCTTCTGCAGATCCCCGGCGTCGGCGCGGTCGGCCCCAGGCTCCTGTTCGAGACCGGCGAATTGCAGCATGTCGGCGTCACCGTGATCGACGCCACCCCCGACCATCCCCGCCGCTCCTACCCGCGGGAAGACCCCGGCCACTTCTTCTCGACCGCGGGCAACCGCAACTACCTCGCGGTGACGGGCGCCTGCGTGATGGTGCGGCGGGCCGATTTCGAGGCGATCCAGGGCTTCGACGAGGGGTTTGCCGTCAACTACAACGACGTCGATCTCTGCCTGCGGCTGTGGGAGCGGGGCCTGCGCAGCGTCTATTGCGCCGAGGTCGAACTCTATCATTACGAGAGCCGCAACCGGGCGCGCACTGTCGCGGCGGACGAGCAGGCCCGCTTCCGCGCGCGCTGGGCGGAGGCAATCCCGCGCGACCCCTATTACAGCGCGTGGTTCGAGGCGCTGCCGCCGACCTTCGAGCTCGATCCGGCGCGGTTCTGACGTCGCGACCTATCTCGCTTGCGAGAGCCTCCTCCCGAAAGCCGGAGGCCGCCTTTCGGGAGGAGGCCCTAAAGGAGGGCCGGCAGATCCTTCCAGCCATAGGCCAATTCCACGAGGATACCGTCCGGGCGCTCGTCGACCCTTTCGCCGACCACGACACCGCCGAGCCTTTCGTAGAATGCTCGCGCACCCGTGTTCTCGCGCAACACCCAGAGCGACACCGCTCGGCAGCCTCCGGCCATCAGACGGCTGGAAAGATCCTGCGTGATCCAGCGTCCCAGTCCCAAGCGCTGACACGCACGCAGGACATAGATCGCGCTGATCTCGCCATCGAAGCCTCTTTTCGCCAGTGCCTCGTCTCGTTGAGGGCCGCAGGAACCGAAGGCGACAACCCGATCGTCGCACTCGACCAAGCGGACGATCGTTTCCGTCTTGCCGCGTGCCATGATCCGGCGCCAAGCCTCCGCTCGGCTTTCAACGGACAGGTTGGAAAGCATGCGCGCCGGCAGAAGCCCCGTATAGGTCTCCCTCCAAGCGGCAACGTGCATCGCGGCCAGGGCTTCCGCATCCTGCGGGCGGGCGGCACGGATTGAGAACGGTTCCCTGCGCATATGAATGCCTGCCCACAGCCGGAGGCTTGCAGTGCCTCTTGGAGTGTCTCACCGCGCGTTGATCATCTCCTTGATGCGCGCGGCCAGCACTTCCATCACGAAGGGCTTGGTGATGACCTGCATGCCGGGCTCGAGGTGGCCGTTGCCCACCGCCGCGTTCTCGGCGTAGCCGGTGATGAACAGCACCTTCAGGTCCGGCCGCAGGGCACGGCCCGCATCGGCGACCTGGCGCCCGTTCATGCCGCCGGGAAGCCCGACATCGGTGACCAGAAGGTCGAGGCGCACGTCCGATTGCAGCACCTTGAGGCCGGACGGGCCGTCGGCGGCCTCGATCGCGGTGTAGCCGAGATCCTCCAACACCTCCGTGACCAGCATCCGCACCGTCGGCTCGTCATCGACGATCAGCACCGTCTCGCCCTGCTCGGCGCGGGGCGCGGCGGCCAGATCCGGGGCCGCCTCCGGCTCTTCCGCCGCCCCGTAGTGGCGCGGCAGGTAGAGGCACATCGTCGTGCCCTGGCCGACCTCCGAGTAGATCCGCACCTGCCCGCCCGACTGGCGCACGAAGCCGTAGATCATCGACAGGCCGAGGCCCGTGCCCTGGCCGATGGGCTTCGTGGTGAAGAACGGGTCGAACGCCTTGGCGATGACGTCCGGGCTCATGCCGGTGCCGGTATCGGTCACGCAGAGCGAGAGGTACTGGCCGGGATCGAGGTCGCGCTCCTTGGCGCCTCGGTCGTCGAGCCACTTGTTGGCAGTCTCGATGGTGATGCGCCCGCCATCCGGCATCGCGTCGCGGGCGTTGATGCAGAGGTTGAGCAGCGCGTTCTCGAGCTGGCTCGGATCGACCAGCACCGACCATAGCCCGCCCGCGGCCACCACTTCGAGGGTGATCGACGGGCCGATGGTGCGGCGGAGCAGATCCTCCATGCCGGTCACCAGCCGGTTCACGTCGGTGGGTTTCGGGTCGAGGGTCTGGCGCCGCGAGAAGGCGAGCAGGCGGTGGGTCAGCGCCGCCGCGCGCTTGGCGGCGCCCTGCGCGGCGTTGACGTAGCGGTCGATCTCGGTGATCCGCCCCTGCGCGAGGCGGGTCTGCAGCAGTTCGAGCGAGCCGGTGATGCCGGTGAGTAGGTTGTTGAAGTCGTGGGCGAGGCCGCCGGTGAGCTGGCCCACCGCCTCCATCTTCTGGCTTTGGCGGAGCGCCTCCTCGGCCCGCATCAGTTCGGCGGTGCGCGCGGCGACCTGCTGCTCCAGGCTCGCGTTGAACGCCTCCAACTGCGCCTTGGCACGCAGCTCGCCCTCGATGTTGCGCGCCTCGATCACCGTGCCGATCGGCATGCCGGCCTCGTCGCGGATCGGGCTCGCGGTAAAGGCGACGGGGTAGAACGAACCGTCGCGGTGGACGAAGACCTCCTGGCCCTGCTCCTGGTTGTTCTCGGGGAAGGCCTGATCGATCGGGCATTCGTGGAGCGGGTAGGGGCTGCCGTCCGGCCGGGTATGGTGGACGACGTCGTGGAGCGCCTTTCCGTGCGTTTCCTCCAGGCTGTAGCCGGTCAGCCGCTCGGCGGCGCGGTTCATGTAGGCGCAGTGCTGGCGCTCATCCATCATGAAGATCGCCTGCGTCGCGTTGTCGAGCACCGCGTCGAGGCGGCGGGTGGCCTCAACGAGGCGCTCCTCGGTGCCTTTTCGCGCGGTGATGTCGATGGCGCTGCCGACGCCGCGCAGGCAGCGGCCCTCGGCATCGAACACGCCGCGCCCCTTGGCCGCGACCCAGCGAACCGTGCCGTCGGCGCGGCCGATCGCGCGGAACTCCTCGTCGTAGAAGGCGCGGGTCACGGGATCGAGCGCGGCGGCAAAGGCGGCGGTGACCCGGTCCCGGTCGTCCGGGTGGAGGCCGTCGGCGAAGTCGGCGAGGGTCACGTCCGCGTCGGGCGCCAGCCCGAACATCGCCTTGATCCGCGGCGGCCAGAACAGGGTGCCGGTGCGCGGATCGAAATCCCACAGGCCGATCTCGCCGCTCTCGACCGCGAGCCGCAGGCGCTCCTCGCTCTCGGCTAATGCCAGTTCGGCGGCGCGGCGCTCCTCGATGTCGACCACCGAGCCGATATAGCCGAGGAAGCTCCCGTCGGCGGCAAAGCGCGGGCTCGCGGTGTCGATCGCCCACCGGTAGACGCCGTCGCGGCGGCGCAGGCGGTATTCGAGGCTGAAACCCTCGTGCCGGGCATTCGCCCGCAGGAAGGTCTCGCCCGACCAGCCGCGATCGTCCGGATGCACCGCCTCGAGCCAGCCGAGGCCGAGGGCCTGCGCCTCGGTTTGGCCGGTGAAGTCGTACCAGCGCCGGTTGAGGTATTGGCAGGCGCCGTCCGGGCCGGTCACCCACATCATCACCGGCGCGTCGTCCGCCATGGTGCGGAAGCGCGCCTCGCTCTCGGCGAGCGCCGCGTTGCCGGTGATCCGCTCGGTCACGTCCGAGCCGTCGACGAACACGCCGGTGATCGTCCCGGCCGCGTCCCGCATGGGCTGGTAGACGAAATCGAGGAAGCGCCGCTCCGGCACGCCGCCGGGCAGGCGCAGGAGCATCACCGGTGCGCCGTGCGCCGTGTGGGTGCGGCCGGTGAAGAACACTTCGTCGAGCAGCTCGAAGAAGCCCTGGCCCTCGATTTCCGGCAGAGCCTCCCGCACGGGTCGACCGAGAACGTCGCGGTGAGCGATGAGTTGGCGATAGGCGGCGTTGGCGAAGGCGAAGACGTGGTCGGGCCCGTCGAGCACCGCGACGAAGCTCGGCGATTGCTCGAACAGCCGCGCGAAGCGCTCGCGCTCGGCATGCATCTGCCGGCCCGCCCGCACCGAGGCGGTCGTCTCCGAGCACGCGCAGAACATGCCCGCGACCGTGCCGTCCTCGATCCGCACCGGGGTGTAACCGAAGGCGAAGTGAGTCTCCTCCGGGTAGCCGTTGCGGTGCATCGTGAAGGCGATGTCCTCCATATGCGTGGCCTCGCCCGCATAGGCCCGCGACAGGATCGGCTCCACCTGGTCCCAGATGTCGTGCCACACCTCGTCGAAGGGCAGGCCCAGCGCGCGCGGGTGGCGGGCCCCGCACATCGGTGCGTAGCCGTCGTTGTAGAGCGTGACGTGCCCCGCGCCCCAAACGATCAGCATGGGCTGCTGCGAGCCGAGCATCACGCCGACCAGGGTCTTGAGCGCCGCCGGCCACGTCTCCGGGCTCCCGAGCGGCGTCGCCGCCCAATCGATCCCGCGGATCAGCGCGCCGGCCTCGCCGCCGCCATCGAGGAAGAAGGGCCCGGCCGTCACGCGGTGCGCCTCCGACACGACGGATGTCGTCCGCCGGAACGCGGAAGGGATCGGAGGACGGGCGAAGGGAGGGCTCTCGGGCGGGCGTGCAGGGGCAAGGAATAGGGCAAGGAATGGGGCAAGGGAAAAGCGGGACCGTATGTTCGACAGCGTTCAACGCGGGAACCAGCCAGCCGTGCCATCGCTGGGTGCAGGAAGCTGAATCGAGAACCTCCCGGCCCCATGCCATGACGCGAAGCGGTGGCGATGCCAAGGCAGCCGGCCGAGAAGTTCGATCGACCTCCGATCGCGTCGGCTCGCTCCGACGGCTTTGAGGATGCAGGCGCCTTGCGCGGGCGCACCGGCCGCGTCAGCATCCAAGGCAGGCACGAGCCGCCCGGTCAGGCTTCCCGCAACCCGGCACGATGCTCTGAGGAAAGCCTTTCGTGGACGCGCTGCCTTCCTTCTACGACGACCTCGACGGCTTCCGCGCCGAGGGCTGGCGCCGCCTCGCCGACGGCGTGGGACACCGGCACAGCCCGTTCCACACGCCGTCTCTCGCGACCGTCGATGCGGCGGGCCGTCCGCGGCTGCGCACCGTGGTGCTGCGCGCGGCGGAAGCCGGGGCGGGGACCTTGCGCTTCCACTGCGACCGGCGCTCGGACAAGGCGCGGGAGATCGCGCAGAACGGGCTGGCCGCCCTCCACGTCTACGATCGGGCGGCCAAGCTCCAGCTCCGCGTCGAGGGCCGGGCCCGCCTCCACCACGACGACGCGCTCGCCGACGCCGCCTGGGCCGCGGCGCTGACGATGAGCCGGGTCTGCTACGGGGTCGAACCCGCCCCCGGCACCGCGCTCGCCGCGGGCGACGCCTACGCCATGCCCGACGAGGATCCGGAGGCGCGCATCGGCCGCGAGAATTTTTGTGCGGTGGTGCTCACGGCCGAGCGGATCGACGGGCTCTACCTCGACCGGCGCGGGCACCGGCGGGCGGTTTTTCTCTGTGAAGGACAAGCTTGGGTCGGGACTTGGGTCGCGCCCTAAAGGTTGCATTTCTCGGGGACTATCTGTCTAATAGGTTCTCATTTTGTTCTGATTAACTTCGCATCAATCAGAAGGGAACGCCCTATGGCTGAGACGAAGATCGAATGGACAGACGCAACCTGGAATCCCGTTGTCGGCTGCTCCATCGTTAGCGCCGGATGCACGAATTGCTACGCCATGAGGATGGCGGCACGATTGGAAGCGATGGGTGTCCGACGCTACGCTGGGCTGACCCGCAAGAGCGGCGGACGTGCCGTATGGACCGGGCGCGTTCGATGCGATGAGGACGCTCTTTCGATCCCTGGCCGTTGGAGAGGAAAGCGGCTCGTTTTCGTCAATTCAATGAGTGACCTTTTCCATCCGGACGTTTCGCAGGACTTCATTCGAAAAGTCTGGTCTGTCATGGAAGCTGTCCCTCAACACACGTTCCAAATCCTCACCAAGAGGCCGGAGCGAATGCGCGATGTGCTGTCGATCGCGGGGATCCCTATCCTGCAAAATGTTTGGCTTGGGACGAGCGTCGAGTCGAGTGAGGTTTTGCATCGGCTCGATGAATTGAGAGAAACACCTGCGGCCCTTCGCTTTGTTTCGTTTGAGCCGCTTCTAGGATCGGTGGCAGGCGCAAATCTGACCGATATCGATTGGGTGATCGTGGGTGGCGAAAGCGGCCCCCGATCTCGGGCCATCGACGTGACCTGGGTTGAAGAAGTCGAGCAGCTTTGTCGGGTCAGCGACGCGGCCTTTTTCTTCAAGCAGTGGGGCGGCCCTAATAAGCGTAAGACCGGGCGCTACTTCCGGGGCCGGACTTGGGACGAAATGCCGATTGTGAGGATGTGATCGGCGACCTTTTTCGCCAGCGCAATCGCCTTCGGATTCGGACTTGAAACGGCAAAGAACAGCGAAAATAACGGCGCTCCGTTCTTCATCGTGAGCGTCCGTGGCTCAGACACGTGCGGAAAGATGTCTTTGAGGCGCGTCTTCACGTAATTCTCGATCATGCGTACGTCAGCGACGCGCCGCAGCTTCGCTCGATTCTCCTCGTCACCGAAAGAGGCGAAGAGATCGTCAGCGCGCTCCTTCCGCCCGTAGAATGCGTCCTCCCAATCCGGTGTACCGAGAATGCGCGTGATCGAAGCCCGCTTTTCTGGTGTGAGCTTCTCACCGGATCTAGCAGCTTGCCGATATAGGCCACTCAGGGGGAAAAGGTACCAGACGTCGGTAGCCTGCGTCGCGGCGATTTCCTGAAGAGTCGTGAACTCAACGTTCATCCCGTAGGGATCGAGAAACAGTACGGCCCGGATGCCAGAGGAGCCTCGATGCGGCCTGAGCCAGGGCGTCGTGCGGCAAATGTCGATGAGCGCGGCATTGGCTTCGCCGCGCTGCGTCCGTGCTCGAATGTCTGGGTACTCGGCGCAGAGTGCCTCAAGAGCGGCGTACCGCCTGCTATGGCGCTCGATCAGGATGATCTGTTGAAACGGAGGGGAAGTTTGAAGGGCGATGCGTGCCGATCCCGGCACGTAAACTTGTTCGAGCTTGGCCTCGACGCCGAGGAGGAACGGTTCGTTATCGATGACACGATCGATCAGGCGCCCCCCGCTGCCTGCGAAGGCATCGATGTAATAAAGCTCGAACCCTTTATTGCGCAGCGCAGTAGTGAAGAACGAAAGGTACTTCCGCAGGGCATCAAGCTTCAGGTCGGTCCAATCCCCACCGAAACGATGCCCCGCAGCCATCTCGATGACGCTCCGCCCTGACCGAGTTCAAGCAGAGGTAGCACACCACTTCAGGATTGCGTGTGTGAAATTTTGCCTCGGCGTCCCTTCATACGCCTTGTCCTAATGCCCCCATCCGCGCGAACCCGGCCTCCAGATCCGCCTTCAGATCCTCCGGGTCCTCCAGCCCGATATGGAAGCGGAGCGCCGAGCCGTCTGGCGGCCAGCGCGTGGCGGTGCGGTAGACGGTCGGGTCGAAGGGGATGACGAGGCTCTCGAAGCCGCCCCAGGAAAAGCCCATCCCGAACAGTTCGAGCCCGTCGAGGAAGGCGGCGAGCGCCTCCTCCGAGACGGGCTTCAGGATCACCCCGAACAGGCCCGAGGCGCCGGAGAAGTCGCGCTTCCAGATCGCGTGGCCGGGATCGTCCGGCAGACCCGGATGCAGCACCCGCAGCACCTCGGGGCGGGCCTGGAGCCACTCGGCCATGGCGAGCCCCCGGGCGCCGTGCTCGCGCAGGCGCAGGCCCATGGTGCGCAGTCCCCGGAGACCCAAAAAAATGTCCTCGGGGCCGGGGCAATTGGCGAAGTGCTCGTAGGTGCGCTTGAGCGCCGGGTAGTGCTCGGCGTTGGCCGAGACGAGGCCGAGCAGGAGGTCGGAGCCGCCGCTGAGATACTTGGTGCCGGCCTCCACCGCGAGATCGACGCCGCGCTCGTGGGGCGGGAACAGCAGCGGCGTGGCCCAGGTGTTGTCCATCACCACCGTGCCGCCGCGGGCGTGCATCGCCGCGGCGATGGCCGGCACGTCCTGCATCTCGAAGGTCTGTGAGCCCGGCGCCTCCACGAGCACCGCCCGCGTGTTGTCGCGCATCAGCCCGGCGATGCCCGCGCCGATCAGCGGATCGTAGTACTCGACCTCGACGCCGTAGCGCTTCAGCACGCCGTCGCAGAAGATGCGGGTCGGGCGGTAGGCGGAATCGGTGACGAGGAGGTGGTCGCCCGCGCTGACGCAGGTCATCAGCGCCAGCGTCAGGGCCGAGAGGCCGGACGGCGCCAGCACCGTGCCCGCCGCCCCGGCGATCTCGCTCCACGCCTCGCACAGGGCGTCCATCGTCGGCGTGCCGGAGGTGCCGTAATTGTAGCGCCCGCGCCGGTGCTTGATGTCGTCGTAGGTCGGATAGAGGACGGTCGAGCCGCGATAGATCGGCGTGTTGACGAAGCCGTGCTGGGCTGCCGGGTCGCGCCCGGCGAGCACGAGGCGGGTGTCGGCACCGAAGCGACCGCGGTCGCGGGGGGGAGATTGGGACATCGGCCTCGGGAGGATGAGAGGGCTCTTCGCGTTAAAAGCCCTTTCAGCCCTCCGAGACCGGACGCGTCAAGGCGGTCGCGGTTCGCCTCGGGCGGTCCCTACGCTGCCGGATCGTCGGTCGCCGCCTCCTCGTAGGCCTGGATCCAGGCCGCGCGATCCGCGGAGCCCTCCGCATAGGGGCACTCATCGATGCTCTTGCCGTAGAGCCGCGCGTTGCGCCCCTGGATGAAGGGGCTGTCGCTCGCCGTCGCCTGCTCGTTCATGGCCAGATCCTGTTCCTGATGTCCTGAATAGGGCCGGTCCGCAGCGGGCCCGGCCGTCCGGTTCATTAACGACACCGCGCGCATCCTGTTTCCGGGGCCGCAGTTCACGGTCCCGCGTACCTTCGCGTATCGAGTTCCCCATCGTGAGCATCCTGCGCGTCATCACCTTCGGCACCATTACCGGCCTCGGCACGCTCTCGGTCGCTCTCGTGAGCGCGGACCGGCTCATGCATCAGGCGGTCGCCGCCGTGCCGGCTCCGACGATCGCGCGGGCCGCCCCGGTCCTGCCCGATCCCGCCACGACCGGCACGGTGACGCAGGGGCCGGCGGCCGAGACGAAGAAGGAGCGCATGCTCACCGGCTTCGACACCGAGCGCCTCAACGCCCTGATGCGCGGCGAGACGCCCGCAGCCCCCTCCCGCAAGCGCTGACCGCGCGCCCGGTCCGGGCTACAAGCGCCGTCCCGCCATGCCGCCGAACGTGCCATCTTGGGCCTGATCTACGCGCTCGCCGCCTATCTCAGCTGGGGCCTCGTCGTCCCGGTGCATTTCCGGCTCCTCGACGGCATCCCGCCGGGCACGATCCTGGCGCAGCGCATCGCATGGTCGGCGCTGCTCGTGGTCGGCCTGATCGCGCTGCTGCGCAAGCGGCTCGCCAACCCGTTCCCCCTGCGGCCGCGCCATGGCCTGCTCGTCGTCTCGGCGGGGCTGATCGCGATCAACTGGATGCTCTACCTCCTGGCGGTGTCGAGCGGGCACATGCTCGATGCGAGCCTGGGCTACTTCATCAACCCGCTGGTCTCGGTCGCCCTCGGCGCCCTCGTCCTCGGCGAGCGCCTGCGCCCGGTCCAGGTGGCGGCGGTCGCCATCGTCGTGCTCGGCGTGGTGATCGCGGTGGCGATGGCGGGGCGCCTGCCGCTGCTGTCGCTCGGGCTCGCGGTCACCTTCGCGCTCTACGGGCTGGTGCGCAAACTCGTCGCCGTCGACGGCACCGTCGGCTTCTGCGCCGAGACATTTTTGCTCCTGCCCGCGGCTCTGGCCTATCTCGCCTTGGCCGCGCCTCCGGTGCCCGACGACGCTCGCACCTGGGCGCTGCTGGCGCTCACGGGCGTGACCACGGCCCTTCCGCTGATCTGGTTCGCCGCCGCGGCGACCCGGCTGACGCTGGCGACCCTCGGGCTGATGCAGTACATCGCGCCCTCCTGCCTGATGGCGCTCAGCACGCTGGTCTACGGTGAGACCCTGACGCCGGACCGCCTCGTGCTGTTCGGGCTGATCTGGCTCGCGCTGATGCTCTACGCGTACGATGCGATCCGCCACGAGCGCAGGCGCCACGCCGCGTTGACGACGGGACGGGCAGGAGAGAGGCGATGATCCGGCTCAACCGCATTACCGACATCTCGGGAATCCGCGTCGGCCACGCGGAAGACGAACGAATCGCGAGCGGCGTTACCGCGCTCGTGTTCGAAAAACCCTTCGTCTGCGCGGTGGATGTGCGCGGCGGCGGTCCCGGCACCCGCGAGACCGACCTGCTCGATCCCGCCTCCACCGTGCAGGCGGTCGACGCCCTCGTGCTGGCGGGCGGCTCGGCCTTCGGGCTCGACGCGGCGGCGGGCGTGGTCGCCGCCCTGCGCGAGGCGGGCCGCGGCTTCGCGGTCGGCGACATGCGCGTGCCGATCGTGCCCGGCGCGATCCTGTTCGACCTGCTCAACGGCGGCGACAAGGCATGGGGCCGCTTCCCGCCCTATCGCGAGCTCGGCTACGCGGCGGCGCTCGCCGCGCAGGACGGCGCCTTCGCCCTCGGCTCGGTCGGGGCGGGGCTCGGAGCCCGCACCGCCAACCTCAAGGGCGGCCTCGGCTCGGCCTCGAGCACGGTGCCGGGCCTGTCCGCGCAGGTCGGCGCGCTGGTGGCCGTCAACGCCTTCGGCTGGGTGACGATGGGGCGGGGGCCGCATTTCTGGGCCGCCCCGTTCGAGCGGGACGGGGAGTTCGGCGGCCTCGGCCTGCCACCGCTTATGCCCGACGACGCCCTCTCCTGGCCGCGCGAGCCTGTGCCCGGCGCCAACACCACGCTGGCGATCGTCGCCACCGACGCGGCGCTCACCAAGGCGCAGGCCAAGCGCCTCGCCATCGCCGCGCAGGACGGGCTCGCCCGGGCGATCCATCCGGCCCATACGCCGCTCGACGGCGACGTGGTGTTCGCCGTCGCCACCGGCGCGGTGCCGCTCGGCGATGAGGTGGCCGACCTCGCCCGCCTCGGCGCGGCGGCGGCCGAGACGCTGGCGCGGGCGGTCGCCATCGGCGTCCACGCGGCGACGCGATTGCCCTGCCTCGACCTGCCGGCGTGGCGGGAGATCGGAGGGCGTCCCGACTGATCTTACGAATTAACCCAAAATCTCAGACGTATCTTCCAGCCGATTCGAGCAGTTCAATCGCCCAAATGACAAAATAATCTCGTAGTAATTCTCCGATATATTATCAGTATATGCATATTAAATTATCGAATTGCCTTCCATTTGTAATAATACATCGTAATTTTTTCGGCATTCATTCGCCAGCACCATTCGTGGAGCATGGAGGCTGATTCGATTAAGAAGTCAGCGGGGGAACCATATCATCTGGGAGGATCGCCATGCCTGATGGACTTCTTGCGCTCGTTTCCTCCGAGAACGAGCAAATCACGGAGAGGGGCGATATTGGCCCGAACGTCGTCAGTCTCCAGTCGCGATTGAAGGAGCTGGGATACTACAAAGGGACGGTCGACGGGCTCTTCGGCGGCGGCACGGAAATCGCTATCATGGATTTCCAGAGGGATGCGGGCATCGGCATCGACGGACGCTTCGGGCCGGAGACGAAGGCCAAACTCTCGCGATGGCCCAACGGCAATGCGAACGACAATCGGCAAAAAGGCAGAGCGGACGTCGTCTACAAGAATCAGTACGCGATTCGGAACCGCCCCTGCACGCCCTATCTCGAAGTCACGTTGGCCAGCGCAGTCTTCGACGTCTTCGGTGCCGGGTTTCAGGCGCAGATCTACAGCGGCGGACAACCGAGGAAGGGCATGCCCGGCAAGAGGGTCGGCAGCATCCGCCATGACGATTACGGCGAGGGTGGTCGCGCGCTGGATGCCTGGATCGTCGGCCGCGACGGGAACCGTCTTTCAGGGCGCGAACTGGGAAAGCTCGGTCAATACTGGCTCGCCAAGAAGTATGGCGGCTGCGGCCTCGAGATGGCGGTTGGCGGCATCCATCTCGACGAATGGAAGAGGCCCCCAAGGGGCGGCGGGATGTACTGGACCTACCCGTATCTCGAAGCACAGAACTGGGGTGAGGCGGTCAAGAAGATGCTCGAAGCCGGACATGCGGGCAAGGAACCTTAGCCACGGTCGATCGAGCCTCTGAGCGGAAGATCAGCACCGAACGAAACGGGACGGAGACGTGAACCCGGTCCATCGCGACCGGGCCACGCCTCCGAGGCTACATATTACAGGTTCGTGTAGTTCGGCCCGCCCGGCCCCTCCGGGGTGACCCAGTTGATGTTCTGGTTCGGGTCCTTAATATCGCACGTCTTGCAGTGGACGCAGTTCTGCGCGTTGATCTGGAAGCGCACGCCGTCGCTGGCGGACTTGTCCTCCACCCACTCGTAGACGCCCGCCGGGCAATAGCGGCTCGACGGACCGCCGAAGACGTCGTGCTCGGAGGTCTTCTGCAGCCCCATGTCCTTCACCTTGAGGTGGGGCGGCTGGTCCTCCTCGTGGTTGGTGTTCGAGAGATACACCGAGGAGAGCCGGTCGAAGGTGAGCTTGCCGTCCGGCTTCGGGTAGACGATCGGCGTCACCTCCGAGAGCGGCTTGAGGCAGGCATGATCCGGCTTGCCGTGGCCCAGCGTCCCGAACAGCGAGGCGTTGGCGAGCGTGTTCATCCACATGTCGAGCCCGCCCAGCCCCACGCCAACGAGCGTGCCGTATTTCGACCAGAGCGGCTTGACGTTGCGCACCGGCTTGAGGTCGCGCCCGATCGGACTGTCGCGCCAGCCCTCCTCGTAGGCGGTCAGCTCATCGCCCTGGCGGCCGGCGACGAGGGCGTCGAAGATCGCGTCCGCCGCCTGGATGCCGGACAGGATCGCGTTGTGCGAGCCCTTGATGCGCGGCACGTTCACGAAGCCGGCCGAGTCGCCGACGAGGCAGCCGCCGGGGAAGACGAGCTTGGGCACCGATTGCCAGCCGCCCTCCATGATCGCGCGCGCGCCATAGCCGATGCGCTTGGCCCCCTCGAAGGTCTCGGCGATCATCGGGTGGGTCTTGAAGCGCTGGAACTCCTCGAACGGCGACAGCGTCGGGTTCTCGTAGTTCAGGTGCGTGACGAAGCCGACCGAGAGCAGATGGTCGTCGAAATGGTAGAGCCACGAGCCGCCGCCCGCCTTGTTCGGCAGCGGCCAGCCCATCGTGTGCTGAACCAGCCCCGGCTCGAACTTGTTCGGCGCGAGCTGCCACAGCTCCTTGACGCCCAATCCGTATTTCTGGTGGTCGCTGTTGCGGTTGAGCCCGAACCGGTCGATCAGCGTCTTGGTGAGCGAGCCGCGCGCGCCCTCGCCGAACACCGTGTACTTGGCCCGCAGCTCCATGCCGCGGGTGAAGTCGTCGCGCGCCTCGCCGGTGCGGGAGATGCCGAGATCCCCCGTCGCGATGCCGGTGACGATGCCGCGCTCGTCATAGAGCACTTCGGAAGCCGGGAAGCCGGGATAGATCTCGACCCCGAGGCCTTCCGCCTTGGCGCCGAGCCACTTCACGGTGTTCGAGAGCGAACCGACGAAATTGCCGTGGTTCGACAGCAGTTTGGGAAAGAACACGTTCGGCATGGTGACGCCGCTGTTCTTGGTCAGGAACAGGAACTCGTCGCGCTCCACCGCCGTCTTGAGCGGCCGGTCCGGATCGTCGCGCCATTCGGGCAGCAGGGTGTCGAGGCCGAGCGGATCGACGACGGCGCCGGAGAGGATATGCGCGCCGACCTCGCCGCCCTTCTCGACGACGACGACCGAGAGCTCCTCACCCTTCTCCGCGGAGAGCTGCTTGAGGCGGATCGCGGCGGCGAGGCCGGCGGGTCCCGCGCCGACGATCACCACGTCGAAATCCATGCCTTCGCGTTCGGGCAGCGCCATCCTCATTCCTCCTGCGGCCGTTCGGGCATCAGGCGCCGCTCCGGCTCGATCCATTGTCAAGATGTCTCTCAAGCGATTCCAAGGTAGGAAGGCAAGGCCATTCGGGTAGCGGCAGGCCAGCGCAGGGGGATACGCAGGGAACGCCCGTGCGACGATCCGCAGGACGCATCCGGGCGTTGTCCACAGGTCGCTCCCACGCCACATGGAAACGATGACGGCAAACCACGCGGATACCGACGCCAGAGGCGACCTGATCTCCTACCTCGACTTCCATGTCGCGGCAGGCGTCGACGCGGCCCTCGACGAGCAACCCCACGACCGCTTCACCGAGGCCGAGTCCGTTCGGGCTGACGCCGCCTCGCAGGCCGAGCCGGCCACGCGCCGCGAGCCCCTCGAACCGCGCCGCGAGCCATTCGAACCCCGCCGCGAGCCACTCGAACCGCGCCGCGAGGCCCTTGAGCCGCGCCGCGAGCCTCTTCCACCGCGCAGCGAGCCGCCGCAGCGTGACGCTCCCTCCGCGGAAGGGCCGCTCCTGGAATTCCGGCGTGAACTGCCGAGCCGCAACGCGCCCGCGCGCGAGCCCCCCCGCACCTACGGCAACGCGGCCGGCGCCAAGCCCGGCGAGGCGGCGGACGATGCGCGGGCACGGGCCGCGCAGATGAAGACCCTCGACGAACTGGAAGAGTTGCTGCGCGGCTTCGAGGGCTGCGGCCTGCGCTTCACCGCCAAGAACCTCGTCTTCGCCGACGGCAATCCGCAGGCGCGGGTGATGTTCGTCGGCGAGGCGCCGGGGGCCGACGAGGACCGGATCGGCAAGCCGTTCATGGGACGCTCCGGCCAGCTCCTCGACCGGATGATGGCGGCGATCGGTCTCGACCGGACGAGCGCCTACATCTCCAACGTCGTGCCCTGGCGCCCGCCGGGCAACCGCAACCCGACCCCGCAGGAGATCTCGATCTGCCGCCCCTTCGTCGAGCGTCAGATCGAACTCGCCGACCCCGACATCCTCGTCTGTCTCGGTGCACCCGCGACGCAGACGCTGACCGGCACCAAGGACGGCATCCTCAAGGCGCGCGGACGCTTCTACCCCTACCGCCTCGGCGACGGCCGCGAGATCCGTGCGCTCGCCACCCTCCATCCGGCCTACCTGCTGCGCCAGCCGGTGCAGAAGCGCCTCGCCTGGCGCGACTTCCGGATGCTGAAGAGCGCCCTCGACGGGAGCGCCGCGGGCAAGTAGGCCGGAGACGGCTTAAGCGGAACCGTATCCTCCGCCTCGCCATTCTAGAAACCAGGTCCGGAATCCCGATGAGGCCGGGCGAGACGCGGGGCGGCGGGAGACTTTATGCGCTGGGACGATTTTCGCGCCTCTGAGAACGTCGAGGACCGGCGCGGCGAGGGCGGCGGCGGGGGCGGCTTCCCCGGCGGCGGCATGGGCGGCCTCGGCATCGGCACGATCGTCATCGTGCTGCTGATCTCGTGGGTCACCGGCATCAACCCGGCGATCCTGCTCGGCGGCGCGCAGCAGATGTCCGGCGGCGGGCAGCAGCGCGAGCAGCGGGTCGATCCCGAGACGCAGGCCCGGCGCGGCGAGGCGCCGACCGATCGCGCCGGCCAGTTCGCCTCAAAAATCCTCGGCAACACCGAGGATGTGTGGAACGAGATCCTGCCGAACCAGACCGGGCGGCCATACAAGCCGACGACGATGGTGCTCTACCAGGGCGGCACCCGTTCGGGCTGCGGCATGGCTCAGGCCGCGATGGGGCCGTTCTACTGCCCGCTCGACAAGAAGGTCTATATCGACCTCGGCTTCTTCAAGGAGATGC
This sequence comes from Methylorubrum sp. Q1, assembly GCF_004683995.1. Classification (NCBI taxonomy): domain Bacteria; kingdom Pseudomonadati; phylum Pseudomonadota; class Alphaproteobacteria; order Hyphomicrobiales; family Methylobacteriaceae; genus Methylorubrum; species Methylorubrum sp. Q1. Next base: position 68,076 of record NZ_SRHQ01000003.1, read on the forward strand.
AGACCAAGTTCGGGGTGAAGGGCGATTTCGCCTATGCCTACGTCATTGCCCACGAGGTCGGCCACCACGTGCAGGACGTGCTCGGCATCCTCGGCAAGGTGCAGAGCCGCCAGCAGAACGCGAGCAGCAAGACGGAGGCAAACCAGCTCTCCGTGCGCGTGGAGCTGATGGCCGACTGCCTCGCCGGCGTCTGGGCCAAGAACTCGAACGACCGCTGGAACGCCCTCGACCAGAACGACATCAAGGAAGCGCTCAACGCCGCCAGCGCCATCGGCGACGACAAGCTGCAGGAAAAGTCGCAAGGCTACGCCGTGCCGGATTCCTTCACCCACGGCTCCTCCGAGCAGCGGATGCGCTGGTTCATGACCGGCTACAAGAGCGGGCAGACCAAGTCCTGCGACACCTTCCGCGCCAGCCGCGGCTGATTCTCTTGGAATTTGGGAAGGCTGCTATGGCCGAGACCGCGCGTGAGCTGATGCTCGCCGGAAAGCCCTATCGCGGCGACGATCCGGAACTGATCGCGCTTCGCAACGCGGCCAAACGGCGGCTCCTGCGGCTCAACGCCATGGAGCCCGAGGATGCGGCCGGCCGTGAGACGGTGATCCGCGAACTTCTCGGATCGGCCGGGCGCAACCCGACGATCTGCCCCGGATTCGCCTGCGACTACGGCGGCAACATCACGGTGGGCGACGACTTCTTCTGCAACTTCAACTGCGTCTTCCTCGACTGCGCCCCGATCACCATCGGCCACCGCGCGCAGATCGCCCCGATGGTGCAGCTCTACACCGCCGAGCACCCCCTCGACCGCGCCGCGCGGGCCGCGTTCTGGGAATCGGCCCGGCCCATCACCATCGGCGACGACGTGTGGATCGGCGGCGGCGCGATCCTGCTCCCGGGCATCACCGTCGGCGACGGGGCGGTGATCGGCGCGGGCGCGGTGGTGACCCGCGACGTGGCGCCCTACGCTGTCGTGGCGGGAAACCCGGCAAAGGTCGTGAAGTGGACGAAGGAGTGACCTGAACGGACAGCGCAGACAGTGGCGCCGCGCGCTACTCCACCCGCACCCAGCCCTGAGGCATCAGCCGCTCCTGCGGCTTGAACTTGGCCTTGTAGTCCATCTTGCGGGAGCCATCGACCCAGTAGCCGAGATACAGATACGGCAGGCCGAGGGCGCGGGCCCGGCGGATGTGGTCGAGGATCATGTAGGTGCCGAGGCTGCGGCTCGCCTCGTCGGGATCGTAGAACGAGTAGACCATCGACAGGCCGTCGGCGAGCACGTCGGTGAGGCAGACGGCGACGGGGGCGCCGACGCCGCGGCCATGGATCGCACTGTCGGGCCCGCGCTCGCGGTAGACCACGAGATGGGTGTCGACGTGGCTGTCCTCGATCATCATCGCGTAATCGAGCACCGTCATGTCGACCATGCCGCCATCGCCGTGGCGGGCATCGAGATAGCGGCGGAACAGGGCGTATTGCTCGGAGGCCGGACGGTTCGGCTCCGGCGTGCCGATGAGTTCGGCATTGCGCTGGAGGATGCGCCGCTGGCTCCCGGCGATCGCGAAATCCTCCACCACCACCCGCACCGACACGCAGGCGCGGCAGGTCTCACAGGCCGGGCGGTAGGCGATGGTCTGCGAGCGGCGGAAGCCGCCCTGGGTCAGGATCTCGTTGAGGTCCCGGGCGCGCCGCCCCACGAGGTGGGTGAACACCTTCCGCTCCTCCTGGCCCGGCAGGTAGGGGCAAGGGGAGGGCGCCGTGAGGTAGAATTGCGGTGTGTCGCGCGGATGGCTCGTCACGCTGAGAAGGCTCGCCCTCGGGGCCACGGCATCGAACGCTGGCACCGCAGCCAATGTAACGGGATCGCCGCAGGGCTCAACCGGATTGATGGGTCATGACGGCGGCTTTCCGCCGCCATTCCCTCACCCGAAGGGGGGATCAGTCGCGCACGACGGCGAGACCCAGCAGCAGGTCGTGGCCGAGGCGCCGGTCGGAGCGGACGAGGCCGAACAGCACGTCGACGCACCAGAGCAGGAAGGTCGAGATCGCCACGTAGAACAGCAGCGCGTGGATGCCCGCCGTCAGGAAATCCACCGGACGCCCGCTCTCGGGCGCCACCACGCGCAGGCCGAGCATGCGCATCCCGAGCGTGCTCTGCTTAGAGCCGCCCACCGTGATCGCGCTGTAGAGGATGCCGCTGACGCCGAGGATCGGGAACAGCATCCAGGCAAAGCCGAAGGTCAGCACGCCGAGGATCGCGATCGCCGTGGCGAGCACGGCCGTGAACACGAAGATGAAGGCGAGATCGAGCAGGTAGGCGACCGTGCGCCCGCCGAGGCTCGCCCGCACATACGGCACGGGAAATCCGCCCTGGCCCGGCATTCCCGTCGGGTTGGTGTAGCCGGGGTGATAACCGGGCTGAAAATCCGTCATGGCCGCCGCTTCCTCGACCGTTGCGTGCACTCCGATCAAGTGGGGAGACGAAGCGGTGCTGCCAAGAGGAGAGTCGAGAGGGCCGCTCAGCCCGAGGCAGGGGGGCGGGATGCGCGGCGTCCCGTCAGCGGGCGCCGGGATCGGCCGCCTCAGCCTCGGGCGTGGTTAGATAGTAGCGCCTGAGCAAGTAGAGCGAGGCGCCGCTCACCGGCCCCTGCTCGGTCGTCACCGCGCTGAGGTCGTCGCCGGCACCGAAATGGCAGACCAGGAAGCGGGGCCGGGTCGCCTCGGCCTTCGGAATCGCACCGGTGCCGCCCACGAGACGGTAATCGACCCGCACGCTGCCGCGGCTCGCGCCCGATCCCACACGTCGCAGGTCGATCTCGGCGCCGGGTGGGGCGAGTGCCGGCACCGCCCGGCGGCAGAGCATCGCCCGGCGCGCATCGAGCGCCGTGTCGCAACCGAATCCGGCGGCGAGCCAGAGGATGACGGCGCCCGCCAGCGCCGCCCGCTCGATGCGGACCAAGGTCGTCGCGCCCGGGGTCGGCCCGTCAGGCGCCCGCGCGCAGGCGCTCGGCGACGCGGGGAGCGTAGTAGGTCAGCACCCCGTCGGCGCCCGCGCGTTTGAAGGCGAGCAGGCTCTCGGTCATGGCGCGGTCGCCGTCGAGCCAGCCGTTGCGGGCGGCGGCCTCGATCATCGCGTACTCGCCCGACACCTGATAGGCGAAGGTCGGCACGCCGAACTCCGTCTTCACGCGGGTGATGATGTCGAGATAGGGCAAGCCGGGCTTGACCATCACCGAGTCGGCGCCCTCGGCAAGGTCGAGAGCCACCTCGCGCAGGGCCTCGGCCGCGTTGCCGGGATCCATCTGGTAGGTACGCTTGTCGCCGACCAGCGCCGCGCTGGTGCCGATGGCGTCGCGGAACGGCCCGTAGAACGCGCTGGCGTATTTCGCGGCGTAGGCCATGATCTGCACGTCGCGAAAGCCGGCCCGGTCGAGACCGGTGCGGATCGCGCCGACGCGCCCGTCCATCATGTCGGAGGGGGCGATGATGTCGGTGCCGGCCTCGGCCTGGATCAGGCTCTGCTCGACCAGCACCGCCACGGTCTCGTCGTTGAGGATGGCGCCGGCCTCGATCAACCCGTCATGACCGTGGCTGGTATAGGGGTCGAGCGCGACATCGGTCATCACGCCGATCTCGGGGACCGCGCGCTTGACCGCCCGCACCGCCCGGCAGACGAGGTTCTCGCGGTTCAGCGCCTCGGAGCCGGTCGGGTCACGCAGGGACGGCTCGGTGTAGGGGAAGAACGAGATCGCCGGGATGCCGAGCCGCGCGGCGCGCTCGGCCTCGCGCACGATCTCGTCCACGCTCAGGCGCTCGACGCCGGGCATGGAGGCGATCGGCTCGCGGCGTCCCTGCCCCTCGATCACGAAGAGCGGCCAGATCAGGTCATCGACGGTCAGGGTATGCTCGCGCACGAGGCGGCGCGACCAATCCGCCTTGCGGTTGCGGCGCGGGCGCTGGGTCAGGCTCAGCGGCCCCGCACCGGGGGCGGCTTCGCGCGCGGTCTCGATGGCGAGCGGGCGCGGGGTGGCGTCAGACATGAGCCTCAGGACTCCGGTTGCTCCAGAGCGCTCTCGAACCAAAGGGGAGACCGGTTCGGTGCGGAGGAGCGCATCACGACAAAGACGTCAAAGCCATGCTCGACGGCAAGCCCGGCGGCGATGGCTCGGGGCGGAGAATTCCGAATTCGCATCCCCCGGTAACCCTCCCACGATCGGAGGTTGCCCCCAGACGAAGGGGTGAGGAAAGCGCTACGGAACGCGCGGCCATCGACGATGCGCAAGCCTCCTGCTGTTGCATCGTCTACTCGGACAGGCCGGTCTCCACCTTTTCGGGCGGTGCCCTAGCACATCCGGATTCGGGCTCGAAAGGTGCCGTTGCCGCAGGCCGTCGAATGCGGCCGGCGCCGTCCCGAGGGCCGCCCACCGGATCTCGACGGAGCGCTTCTGAACGGTGCCGAAAGAGGTCCCAGGCATGCGGATGCCGTCGGAGGGCAGGTTTTCCAGGCCGTGTCATGAGGCGGTCGATGCGGTCCGGCACCGTCGCATGCTCCGCGTTGACGCCCCACCCGGGAGTTCGTCTAAGAGGGCCGCACAAAGCCTCCGGGCGGAGGGCCCGGCTTCGAGACGGCGGGCATCCGCTGGGGTGACGATGCGGCGGAGGGGAGCGCGGCGGTGGAGCGCGGAATGTCGGGTGGGCAAAAGGCCTCGCAACACCAGGCCTCGCAGCAAGGGGCCTTGCAACGGGACGTGCGAGAGCCGTCGGCCGAGCCCGAGATCGTGTTCGAAACCCGCGGCGAGGCCGGGCTGATCACCCTGACGCGGCCGAGGGCCCTCAATGCCCTCACGCTGCCCATGGTGGAAGCGATGCACCGGCAGCTCCGGGCCTGGGCGGGGGATGCGCGGGTCAGCCGGGTCGTGGTGCGGGGCTCGGGCGGGCGCGCCTTCTGCGCGGGCGGCGACATCCGCCAGATCCACGCCCTCGGCAAGGCCGGGCGCCATGCCGACGTGATGGCGTTCTGGCGCGGGGAATACTGGCTCGACGCCACCGTGAAGTCCTACCCGAAGCCCTACATCGCCCTGATCGAAGGGATCGTGATGGGCGGCGGCGTCGGCATCTCGCTGCACGGCGACGTGCGGGTCGCGGCCGGGAACTACAGCTTCGCCATGCCCGAGACCGGCATCGGCTTCTTCCCCGATGTCGGCGCGACCTATGCCCTGCCGCGCCTGCCCGGCTGCACCGGGCGCTACCTCGCGCTGACGGGCGCACGGATCGGCGCGGGCGACGCGCTCGCCGTCGGCCTTGCGACCCACGCGGCGCGGGGGCAAGATTTCGAGACCCTCATCGAGCGGCTGGCGGGGGGAGGGGAGATCGCCCGCGCCTTCGACGGCCTCGATGCGCCGGTGACGGAGACCGGCCCCCTCGTCGCCGAGCGGGCGCAGATCGACGCCTGCTTCTCCGCCGACACCGTCACGGAGGTGCTCGCCCGGCTCGACGCGGCAGCGCGGGACGGCTCCGCTTTTGCCGGCGCGACCGCGGCGACGATCCGCACCCGCTCGCCCACCAGCCTGACCATCGCCCTGGCACAGATGCGCCGTGGGGCCGGCTTGAGCTTTGCCGAAGCGATGCTCGCCGAGTACCGGCTGTGCGAGCGGGTGATGCGCGGGCACGATTTCTACGAGGGTGTGCGGGCGGTGATCATCGACAAGGACAACCGGCCGGCCTGGCAGCCCGCGACCCTGGACGCCGTCGATGCCGGGGCGATCGAGGCCGCCTTCGGCCCGCTCGACGGCCCCGAGCCGCTTTTCGACGGCAGCCAGGACCCGCACGAAGCGGCGCCCGCCGCGGAGGCACGGCCGTGAGGGCGCTCGCCAAGGTCGGCTCGACCCTCGACGGGCGCGGACGCCCGGGCGCCGGAGCCGGTGACCGGATCGAGGGCACCGCGCCGCGGGCGCAGACCCGCTGGGACGTGGTGCTGGTCTGGTTCATGCGCATCACCGCGCTGGTCTGGCTGGTCAAGGGACTCGCGACCTGGGGCGAGATCCTCGACCTGATTCCCGGCCGGACGCCGTTCGCCGACCTGCCGATGGGACGGCAATCGGCGATCGTCTACTTCGCGGTGATCGATTTCGTGGCCGCGGTCGGCCTGTGGCTGACGAGCGCCTGGGGCGGCGTGGTCTGGCTGCTCGCCGCGACCTCGGCCCTGACGCTGGCGCTGCTGACGCCGCAGCTCCTGCCGATGTCGATGCCGGTGATCGCAGTGCAGGCAAGCATTGTCGCTGTTTACTTCGTGTTATCCTGGCTGGCGGCGCGCGATGTAGGCTGAACAAGAGGTCAACATCATCGTTTCATTTTGCATTTACCGACAGAAGTAAATCGCGAGTTCATCCTGTCGCTTAAATCGGCTTTCATCGGTGGGCCTTAGGTTCACCTCATAAGCGATGCCGGCCAGCAAGAGCCGGACCGAACCGACAGGAAGGCACCACGATGAGCACGAAGGCCGCCAACACCGCCCTCAAGACCACCGACGCCGCTCCGGAGCTTCAGAGTGCCGCCGGCTCCTATCTCGAGGCGCTGCACCTCGTGGAGCGGCTGCACCGCCGCCTCCTCGACGTCATCAAGGACGAGTTCGACCGGCGCGGCCGCGAGGACGTCAACAGTGTCCAGGCGCTGCTGCTCTACAACATCGGCGACAAGGAACTGACCGCGAGCGAGCTGCGCTCGAAGGGCTACTATCTCGGCTCGAACGTGTCCTACAACGTCAAGAAGCTCGTCGAGGCCGGCTTCCTGCACCACGCCCGCTCCAAGACCGACCGGCGCTCGGTGCGCATCAGCCTGACGCCGAAGGGCCGCGAGATCCACGACCTGATCCAGGGCCTCTACGACAAGCACGCCCGCACGATCCAGCCGATCGGCGGTATCTCCGAGGACGATTTCGGCCGCCTCAACCAGGCGCTCTCCCGCCTGGAGCGCTTCTGGACCGACCAGATCCGCTACCGTCTCTGAGATGCTAACCATCTATATTTTCTTAACAATTTATCCGTGTCATCCTGCGAGGGGCGGCACGGAGAAGCGATTCGGTGTAGGGGGTGTCCGGGTCACCTTCGTGCCAGTTGGTTTCGGTTGACGAGACTGTGCATCTGGATTGCAAGGCAGGCATGGCCTGGCAGAGCGAGGCGCATAAGGCGTTCCACCGGACCGCGGTGCTGGTGGGTGCCCGCTACCTCATCATCTGATCCGTGCACGATGTGGCGCGAGCGCTGACCCCACCCGCCAACGACAACCAGCCTTGAAAACTTGGCTGAAATTTGCGGTAATCGAGGAGCGATACCGCAGGTCGACATAGTAGAGCAATCACCGGGGCATGCCGACTTATACGACGGAAAAGCTGAAGGCGATGACGGCCAATGACCGGCTTTCGCTGAGAAATAATGCGCGAAATAAGGGTACACCCGAAGCTCTGGCATTAGTAGAGCAGATCGATGATCTGAAATTACCCCTTGGCTCGGGCGGACTGCCTGAAGATCACCCTCTGTACCAAGAGATGTACGGCATCATCATGTCACCAGAAGGTAAGATGGTGGCTCTGAAGGCCGTAGAGGCCGGGCTCCCGGCGATGGCAGGCATTGATCCCCTGCTGCAGGAGCGGATGGGCAAGCGCTACAACAACGAGCAGCAGATGACGGTCAACGCCGGATACATCACGGGCAGCGTGATGATTAGCCTCGGCTATGAAAAACATAAAGAGGGCGTGACGTTGCCTGCAGGGTGTGTGGCCAAGTCGTCAACAACATGGAAGCTTAAGAAACCACTGAAGTAGCCTCCTGATGGCCGCCGAAGGGCAACGCCACCATTACATCCCAGTGGCATACCTAAAAAATTGGTTGAATGCCGAGGGAAAGGTTTGCCAGTATAGCAGGCCTCATGGCAAGCGAGTCGTTGCCAAAAGCAAACACCCCTCCGGCACTGGGTACGTCAGAGGACTTTACGAGTTCTTTGGCGTTGAAGACCAGCATCTCCGTGAATCTCTAGAACGCGAGTTTATGCGGCCGGTCGATACCCGTGCAGCCGAATTGCTGCAGGAGATGCTGGCTGGCGAACAAACGATGAACAACGTCGAGAAACGCTCGTCTTGGACCACCTTCCTACTCTCCCTGATGTTCCGCATGCCGGAGGACATTAAATTTCACAAAGAGCGCTATCTGCGGGATTGGTTCAAGGCCGATCCCAAACGCCGGAAACACTACAAGAGGCTCTGGCGGCCCGGCATGCCCAACCGGGTGGAGGAGGTTATCGCTCGAATGGATCCCCAGGAGATCGAGTGGCGCGCACTGGATGCGCTGATCCCGCTCATAACGAACCCCCGCATCGCGGAGTTTATCAACCGGATGCAGTGGGGAACCTTCACGCTTCCGTTCCAGGTACCGGCCCTGCTCACGTCTGACCGCCCGCTGATCCTGTCCGGCGGACTGATCGACCCCGACTCGCACATCTTGCTGCCGATCAGCCCAAAAAAAATTTTCTACGCCGTCAATGACCGCAGGGTTATCAAATTCATGATGACCTGCAATCCATCCGAACTGGCCTTTCTGATCAACCGTACAGTGACGCAACAGGCCGTGAGCTATGTATTCGCACAGTGGGACTTGCATACCGAGTTCGTGCAGCGTCACATGGGGACAGGACAGTTACCATCCCTTGTAGAGCGGATGCAGAACAACCCGGGTACACTGAAGGGTTATAGAAGATTGCAGCGTCTTCGAAGAAAGGGCCTGCTGCCCTAGCTGTCGACCAACTGCACCGTTACATTATCGCCGCTGAGTTCGCTGGCGAACATACGGCCCCTGGCTCATGCCGGTGCAGTCGACCTCGAAGCTGTCACCAACCTCGCTCAACTCTCGGAACGGAAACCGGGGACGTCGTCCGCCCCCTTGAGCAATGGCATTTTCGTAACTGCAATCATCGTCCTGTTTTCGTATCCTCGTTGCCGTGGCCCATGGGCGTGATGACCGTGGTGTAAACGTGGCTCATCTCCATCCCGCACTGATATGTAGCCCTTCAGGAAGAGCAGAGGCCCAGCCAGCCCTTGTTGGAGTCAGGCGCGAAGCCCTCCCCCTGGATCGCTTCGCTGACGCTCGCGATGATGAGAGGACGAACGAATCAGAAAAGCATGAGAGCCGGAAGGGTCCAAACCACTCCGGCCTTCCTGCTTTTCGTCGCGTCAGAAGCAAACGAAAAGGGCGCCGCCCTCTCAGGCAGCGCCCCCAGTCTCACCGGATCGAGTCCGGCGACGCCTTCTTAGTTGAAGGTGTCGATCTCAGCGGACTCGTAGGAGGTGACTTCCATGCCGACACAGATCTCGGCAACGACGGGAGCGGACCACTTCATGACGTTTCTCCTGATGGATGAAATTGATGACAACCGAACCGGCCTGGGGCCGGTGACGCCTTCTTAGTTGAAGGTGTCGATCTCGGCGGACTCGTAAGAGGTGACTTCCATGCCGACGCAGATCTCGGCAACGATGGGGGCAGACCACTTCATGGCGTGTCTCCTGATAAAATTTTGAATACGAAGATCGGTCTTTCAACCGGCCTGCCTCGAACTGAGGTGGGCCGCTCGTTCACCGGGTCCCTCGTGTTCGACGCCCTTGATATAGACAATCCGTTGGGCGCAATTCAAGCGGGCCCTACACTTATATTTCTCATAGATTGCTCTCAAAAACGCCCGAGCTGACGATCGAGAGCCGCATCTTTCTGCCGGATGTGCGGAAAAATGCTGGTTTATCAGGGGCATCGTGCCGATCGCCGCGATCCACAGGCGCAGCCGGTCGGACGGCTCACACGCGCTTTTGCCGGTTTCTCCCGATCATTTTTATCGGAAGTCCGACGCTCCGGGCCGGGGCCGGCGCGCGAAGGGCCAGCCTCGGCCCGCCCCCCTGCCGATGTACCCGCTCTTGTGATGCCGGGGGCGATGCGGCAAAGCGGGGCCCTCGCGCGCACACGACGATTTCAAGAGCCCCGAAATGCACGACATCCGCGCCATCCGCGAGAACCCGGAGGCCTTCGACCGCGACCTGGAGCGTCGCGGCCTGGCGCCCCTCAGCGCCGAGCTGATCGCCCTCGACGACGCGCGCAAGGGTGCGGTCTCGGCCGCGCAGGCGGCCCAGGAGCGGCGCAACGCGCTCTCCAAGGAGATCGGCGCCGCCAAGAAGGCCAAGGACGAGGCCCGCGCGACCGCGCTGATGGCCGAGGTCGCCCGCCTCAAGGAGGAGGCGCCGGGCCTTGAGGCCGCGCAGGGCGAGGCGCAAAAAGCCCTCGACGACCGCCTCGCCGCGATCCCGAACCGTCCGAAGGAGGACGTGCCCCTCGGCGCCGACGAGCACGGCAATGTCGAGTACCGCCGCTTCGAGTCCTCCCGCGAGCGCCTGGCGCAGGGCCGCGAGCATTTCGAGCTCGGCGAGGCCACCGGGCTGATGGATTTCGAGGCGGCCGCGAAACTCTCCGGCTCGCGCTTCGTGGTGCTCAAGGGTCAGCTCGCCCGGCTGGAGCGGGCGCTCGGCCAGTTCATGCTCGACCTGCACACGGGCGAGCACGGCTACTTGGAAGTGGCGCCGCCGATTCTGGTTCGCAGCGAGGCCATGTTCGGTACGGCGCAACTGCCGAAATTCGCTGATGACCAGTTTTCCGCATCCACGCCGTTTGCTGCGGCGGCCGACTTCATGCAGCAGGTATTTCAGAAAGATCCAAAGTTCCTTGACGAGGCAGAAAAATTCAGAAGTCGCTTAGAGAACGATGCCTCAAAAGCAACTGTTCGAGAAAACTCGATCTCAGTTGAAGTCTCTTCTGATCTCGCAAGGGAGCAGAAGCAATACTATGATCGAATAAGGCCGCTTGCAGAAGCCGCCGCTCATCGCTGGCTCGTCCCCACGGCGGAAGTCCCGCTCACCAACCTCGTGCGCGAAAGCATCCTGGCGGAGGACGAGCTTCCCCTGCGCTTCACCGCGCTCACCCCCTGCTTCCGCGCGGAGGCCGGGGCGGCGGGGCGCGACACCCGCGGCATGCTGCGCCAGCACCAGTTCAACAAGGTCGAGCTGGTCTCGATCACCGCACCCGAAAAATCGGCCGAGGAGCACGAGCGGATGCTCGCCTGCGCCGAGGCGGTCTTGAAAAAACTCGACCTGACCTATCGGGTCATGACGCTCTGCACCGGCGACATGGGCTTTGCCTCCCAGAAAACCTACGACATCGAGGTCTGGGTGCCCGGCCAGCAGACCTACCGGGAAATCTCGTCCTGCTCGGTCTGCGGCGAGTTCCAGGCGCGGCGGATGAATGCGCGCTACCGGGCCAAGGAGGGCAGGGGGGTCGGCTTCGTCCACACCCTGAACGGCTCCGGCGTCGCGGTCGGCCGCGCGCTGATCGCCGTGATGGAGAACTACCAGAACCCCGACGGCAGCGTCACGATCCCGTCGGCGCTCCAGCCCTACATGGGCGGCCTGAACCGGATCGAGGGACCGAACCACTGATGCGCATCCTGGTCACGAACGACGACGGCATCCACGCGCCGGGCCTGGAGACGCTGGAAGGCATCGCCCGGGCGCTCAGCGACGACGTCTGGGTCGTCGCACCCGAGACCGATCAATCGGGCGTGTCGCACTCGCTCTCGCTCAACGATCCGCTGCGCCTGCGCCAGATCGCGGAGAAGCGCTTCGCGGTGAAGGGCACGCCCTCGGACTGCATCATCATGGGGGTGGCCCACATCCTCAAGGACCACAAACCCGACCTCGTGCTCTCGGGGGTCAACCGCGGCCAGAACGTGGCCGAGGACGTGACCTATTCCGGCACCATCGCCGGGGCGATGGAGGGCACGATCCTCGGCATCCGATCGATCGCGCTGAGCCAGGCCTACGGCGCGGGCGGGCGGGCCAACCTGAAATGGGCCTGCGCCGCCGCGCACGGGCCGCGGGTGATCGAGAAGATCCTGGAGATCGGCATCGAGCCCGGCATCCTCGTCAACGTGAACTTCCCCGATTGCGAGCCGGAGGACGTGCAGGGCGTGGCGGTCTCGGCGCAGGGCCAGCGCAATCAGGCGCTCCTGCAGATCGACGCCCGCCACGACGGGCGCGGCAACCCCTATTTCTGGCTGGCCTTCGCCAAAGCGCGGTTCGAGCCCGGCAACGGCACCGATCTCAAGGCGATCGCCGAGAACCGCATCTCGGTGACGCCGCTGCGGCTCGACCTCACCGACGAGCCGGAACTGACCCGCTTCGCCGCGGCGTTCCGGGCGTGAGCGGGGGCGGGCGGCCGGGCCCTCATGCCGCCTGAAGTCGAAGACCCGGATCGGCTGCCCGCGGGGCTGGCGGAGGCAACCGGCAACGCCGCCTTCGTGCTGGCCCTGCGCGAGCGGGGCGTGCGCGACACCGCCGTGCTGCGGGCGATGGAACAGGTGCCGCGCGAGCGCTTCGCGCCGCCGGCTTTGCGCCCTCATGCACGGCGCGACATCGCCCTGCCGCTCGCCTGCGGCCAGACCATGACGGCGCCGAGCGTCGTCGCGCAGATGCTCGGCGCCCTCGATCTCGCCCCCGGCCAGCGCGTGCTGGAGGTCGGCACCGGCACGGGCTACGTCACCGCCCTGCTGGTGCGGCTCGGGGCGGCCCATGTGCGCAGCCTGGAGCGCTACGAGGGGCTCGCCCGCGCGGCACGGGCACATCTCGGGCGCGACCTTTCCGACGCCACCGTCGAGACCAATGACGGGCTCGCGCCCGAAGTCGTGCGCGGCGGAAGCTACGACCGCATCCTCGTCAACGGCAGCCTTGCCGCGCTGCCGCCGCACCTCCCCGCCGCGCTCAAATCCGGCGGCCGGCTGGTGGCGGGGCATTGGACCGGGCGGGGGAGCCGGCTCGTGACGCTGACCCGCGACAGCGCGGCCGCCTACGCCCGCACGGAAGGAGCGGCCCTGCGTCTCGGCCCCCTGACGCCGGGGCGTGCACTGGGCCCGTAGCGGCCCGACAACGGTTCGGCGCGTGCGCGTCGAGAGGAGGTCTCGCCCGCTCGGACGGGCGATCGGCGCCGTTGCCAGACTCCCTCAACCTTTACGGAACCCGCGTGAATCCGATCCCCGCGACGATCTCGGGAACGGTTGCTTAACCTGAATCCCGTTTGAATAGCTCATCACGTTGCGTCAGTGTTTAAGCGGGTGCGTCGATGCGGGTTCGGGGGAAAATACTGGGCTTGAGGACGCTGTCGCGCTTCGCCCTCATCGGTATGATCGGCGGTGGCACCGCTGCTTGTTCGTCGGACGCCTCGCGTCTCGGCGATCCCTTCACCAACCCGTTCGCTTCGCTGACGGGTGAGCCCTCGGCCACCGGCAGCCTGCCGAACGACGGCGTCGAGGGCGAGATGGCGCCGGCGCCTGCGATCCGCACGCCGCGCATCCAGTCCCAGGCGCTGCCTGCTCCCGGCCCGGCCCTGTCGCCGCGCCCCGGCGCGATCAGCGCCGCCCCGGCCGCGCCCCGGACCGTGACCCGCGTCGCGACGGCCGAGCCGATCTCCGGCGGCATGGCGGGCAACGTGGCCGGCCTGAACCCCGATGCGGGCCGTGCGATGACGCCGCGCGCCTCCGCCCCGGCGCCGCAGCCCAAGCTCCAGTTCGGCAAGCCCGTCGATAAGGCGGCTGAGAAGCGCGCCGCCGAGGCCGCTGCCGCGAAGGCGGCCGAGGCCCGCCGCGACGCCGAGCGGCAGGTTGCCGCCGCCAAGGTCGCCGAGGCCAAGGCGGCCGAAGCCAAGGCCGCGGAGAAGGCGGCGCAGTCGAAGAAGCTCGCCGAGTCCAAGGCGGCCGAGGCGAAGAAGGCGGCGGAGGCTGCCAAGCATCCGCGTCCGGGCCAGAAGGGCGTCGAGAAGGTCGCCAAAGCCGAAACGAAGGTCGATCCGAAGGATGCGGCCAAGGAGGCTGCGAAGGCGGAAGCCGCCCGCAAGGCCGAAGCCGACGCCCGGCAGGCCAAGGCGGACGCCGCCAAGAAGCTCGCCGAGGCCCGCGCCGCGGAAACGGCCGCGAAGGCCGCCGCCAAGGAGAGCAAGGAGGCCGCCAAGGCGTCCGCGAAGGACGCGGCACCGGCTGCCCCCGTGAAGGTCGCCAGCGCCGACGCCGCCGCCCCGATCCCGGCCGCCGCCCCGCAGGCCCCGGCCGCCGCCCCGCAGGCCCCGGCCGAGTCGTTCCGCTGGCCCGCAAAGGGCCGCATCATCAATGCCTACGGCTCGTCCGGCAACGAGGGCATCAACATCGCCGTGCCCGAGGGCACGCCGGTCAAGGCCGCCGAGGACGGCACCGTGGCCTATGCCGGCTCCGACGTGAAGGGCTACGGCAAGCTGGTGCTGGTGCGGCACAACAACGGCTACGTCTCGGCCTACGCCCATAACGGCGAGCTGGACGTGCGCCCCGGCGAGAAGGTGAAGCGCGGCCAGACCATCGCCAAGTCGGGCGCCACCGGCAACGTCACCTCGCCCCAGCTCCACTTCGAGCTGCGCAAGGGCGCGACCCCGGTCGATCCGATGCCCCATCTCGGCGGCTGATCTTTTCCGATCCCCGCAGACAAAGGGCGGCTCCTCGCGGAGCCGCCCTTTGTCGTTCATCCCTTCCCTTTCAGCTGTGCCCCCTCTCCGCAGGGGGGGGAGGCACGGCAATCCGGGTCGTGCGGCCGGACGAACTATCCGTCGAGCCGCTGACCCAACCGTCCGGCCAGATCCTGGATGAACTGGAACGCGGTGCGCCCGGAGCGCGAGCCGCGGGTGGTGGCCCATTCGAGCGCCTCGGCCCGCACCCGGTCCGGCTCCACGTCGAGTGCGTAGCGCTCCACATAGGCGCGGATCATCGCCAGATATTCGTCCTGGCTGCATTTGTGGAAGCCGAGCCAGAGGCCGAAACGGTCGGAGAGCGAGACCTTCTCCTCCACCGCCTCACCGGGATTGATCGCGGTGGAGCGCTCGTTCTCGACCATCTCGCGGGCCAGCAGGTGGCGCCGGTTCGAGGTGGCGTAGAACAGCACGTTGCCTGGCCGGCCCTCGATACCGCCGTCGAGCGCGGTCTTGAGCGACTTGTAGGAGGTGTCGTCGGCATCGAACGAGAGATCGTCGCAGAACACCAGCCAGGGGTGCGGGTCGTTCCGGAGCAGGCTCATCAGCTCGGGCAATGCCTCGATGTCCTCGCGGTGGATCTCCACGAGCTTCATCGGCCGCGCGCCCTCCGGCCGGCGGGCGTTGATCTCGGCATGGGCCGCCTTGACCAGCGAGGACTTGCCCATGCCGCGCGCGCCCCAGAGCAGGGCGTTGTTGGCCGGCAAGCCGCGGGCGAAGCGCTCGGTGTTCTCCACCAGGGTGTCGCGGGCGCGGTCGATGCCGGTGAGGAGGCCGATCTCGACGCGGTTGACCCGCGGCACCGGGATCAGCCGCCGCTCGGGCCCCCACAGGAAGGCGTCGGCGGCGCTCGTATCCACCTTCGGGACGGTGGGCGGCGCGGCGCGCTCCAGGGCTGCGGCGATCCGCTCCAGAAGCGGCAGGAGATTCGGAATGGGGTCGGCAGGCGTCGGCTCTGAAGCCATGATCTCGGGTCCGGTTGCGGGGGAGGGCGGCCGCCCTCGCTGAGGTGGCGCCTTTTAGGCGAAGGTCGAAAGAAAGGGGAACCGCGGCGGCGCCGGCCCGGATGCATCCCAGGGCTTCGCCCTGGTTTTACTACGGCCTCGGCTTCGCCCTGGTTTTACGACGGCCTCAAGCGCCAGCGGCCACCTCCGCGGCCTCAGGCTGTCGCTCCGCTCGATGCTGTCCGGGGCTCACGCCCCGAAAAGCCCGCTCCGCGCGGCGCTCTTCGCGCCGCGAAGCCGCCCGAGCGGCTTCGAAGCGATTGCCCTGCGGATGCATCGCCCGCCGTTGCTTTCGAATCGCCCGTCGCTATAGTCCGCGCGCTTTCCGGCAGGTCAGATCCGGCCCGCCGGTCCTGGCAAGCCTCATTTTGGCAAGTCGCTTTCGGCAAGCCGATTTTGACAAGCCCGTCGCAGCAAGGCACCGGTCCCGCCGGGCCTCACGGGCCGTCTGCCCTCGATCAGGAGTTTCTCGCGTTGATCACCCCCGCCTTCGCGCAAGGAGTCGGTGCCGGAAGCGGCGCGGAAGTCGCGTTGCAGTTCGTGCCCTTCATCCTGATCTTCGTGATCATGTATTTCCTGATCCTGCGCCCGCAGCAGCGCCGGCTCAAGGATCACCAGAACATGGTGAAGAACGTACGCCGGGAGGACACCATCGTGACCACCGGCGGCCTCGTCGGCCGCGTCACGAAGGTCGCGGACGACGCCACCGAGATCGAGGTCGAGATCGCCCCGAACGTGCGCGTGAAGGTGGTCCGCTCGATGATCTCCGAGGTTCGCGTCAAGGGCGCCCCGGTCAAGGCCTCCTGAGAGGTCACATGAGGGTGCCGGCGCACAGGCCCGGCACCTTTCGGTAAACCCAGTCGGAACCGGGCGGATGTTGCGCTTCTCGAGAACCAAGATTTTCGCGACCCTGGCCATCATCCTGATCGGTCTGAGCCTCGCAGTGCCGAGCTTCTTCTCGAAGGAGCAGCGCGAGGCCTTCGTCAACGCGCTGCCGAAATCGATCCAATGGATGGTGCCGACCCGGGCGATCGTGCTCGGTCTCGACCTCCAGGGCGGTTCGCAGATCCTGCTGGAGATCGACCAGCCCGACCTCGTCCGCTCGATGGTCACCGGCCTGCGCGACGACGTGCGCCGCATCCTGCGCGAGGCCGCGGTCTCGCCGGAAGGCGGCATCCGCGTCATCAACCGCGGCGTCGAGCTGCGCATCCCCGATGCGACGGCCCGCGCGAAGGTGATGCCGAAGCTGCGCGAACTCGCCGCCCCCATCAACAACCCGCTCGCCGCCGGCGGCCAGACCCTCACGGTCAACGAGGCCGAGAACGGCACGATCCAGCTCGTCCTCACCGAGGCCGGCATCAACGACCGCACCCGCCGTGCGGTCAGCCAGGCGATCGAGGTCGTGCGCAAGCGCATCGATTTCGGCGGCACCAAGGAGCCGTCGATCCAGCAGCAGGGCGCCAGCCGCATCCTCGTCCAGGTGCCGGGCCTGCAGAACCCGCAGGAGCTTGAAGACCAGCTCGGCAAGACCGCCAAGCTCGAGTTCCGCATGCTGGCCGATTCGCCCTCCGGCGACGTCGACATGCTCGCCTCGAAGGACGAGGGCGGCGCCAAGGTGCCGGTCGAGCGCCGCGTCATGGCCGATGGCAGCGATCTCACCGACGCCCAGCCCGCCTTCGACCCGCAGACCCACGAGCCGATGGTGAGCTTCAAGTTCAACCTGCGTGGCGCCCAGCGCTTCGGTCAGGCGACCTCGGAGAATGTCGGCCGCCGCATGGCGATCGTGCTCGACAACGTGATCCAGTCGGCCCCGGTGATTCGCTCGGCGATCACCGGCGGCACCGGGCAGATCACCGGCAACTTCACCGTAAAGGACGCCAACGACCTCTCGGTGCTGCTGCGAGCGGGCGCGTTGCCGGCCAAGCTCACCGTGGTCGAGCGCCGCGTCGTCGGTCCCGGCCTCGGCCGCGACTCGATCGAGGCCGGCAAGATGGCGACCCTGGTCGCGGGCGGCCTCGTCATCGCCTTCATGTTCGCGACCTACGGCACCTTCGGCTTCATCGCCAACATCGCCCTGATCGTGCATGTCGGCCTGATCCTCGGCCTGATGTCGGTGCTGGAGGCGACGATGACCCTGCCCGGCATCGCCGGCATCGTGCTCACCATCGGCACCGCGGTCGATTCGAACGTGCTGATCTACGAGCGCATGCGCGAGGAAGCCCGCGGCGGCCGCTCCCTGGTCTCGGCGCTTCAGGCCGGCTTCGACCGGGCATTCGCCACCATCATCGATTCGAACTCGACCATGGCGATCGCCGCGCTGCTCCTGTTCTTCATGGGCTCCGGCCCGGTGAAGGGCTTTGCCGTGGTGTTCATCCTCGGCATCCTCACCACCGTCATCACCGCCGTGACGCTGACGCGCATGATGATCGCGCTGTGGTACAATTGGTTCCGGCCCAAGGCCCTGCCGTTCTAGGGGCGCCGCCGCTTCGTTCCCGGCGCGGCCCACGCGCCGCGCGAAAGCTGAAATCTCAGGGGATGCGCTCGGAGCGCCCCCTTCGCTTCGAGACCGACCATGCGCCTGCTTCGCCTCTGGCCCGACGAATCGCATTTCGACTTCATGCGGTTCCGGCGCGTCACCTTCCCGCTCTCGGCGGTGATGTCGGTCGTGACCCTGGTGCTGTTCATCACCGTCGGGCTCAATTACGGCATCGACTTCAAGGGCGGCACGCTGGTCGAGCTTCAGGCCAAGGCCGGGCAGAAAGCGGACGTCGCCGAGATCCGCCACACCGCCAACGGCTTCGGCTTCGGCGAGACCGAAGTGCAGGAACTCGGCGGCGAGGGTCAGGTGCTGGTGCGCTTCCCGCTCCAGGCCGGCGAGCAGGGCCAGACCGCGGTGATGCAGAAGGCGCACGCCGCCTTCGACGCGGGCTACGATTTCCGCCGCACCGAGACCGTGGGGCCGCGCGTCTCGGGCGAACTCGTGCAGTCCGGCACGATCGGCGTCGTGCTCTCGGTGCTGGCAGTGCTGCTCTACCTGTGGTTCCGCTTCGAGCGGGAGCTGGCCCTCGGCGCCATCGTCGGCACCCTGCACGACATCGTGCTGACGGTCGGCGTGTTCATCATCACCCGCATCGAGTTCAACATGACCTCGATCGCGGCGATCCTCACCATCGTCGGCTACTCGCTCAACGAGACGGTGGTGGTGTTCGACCGGACCCGCGAGCTGATGCGCCGCTACAAGACGATTCCCGTGGTGGAACTCCTCAACCTCTCGATCAACTCCACCATGTCGCGCACGGTGATGACCTCGCTCTCGACTACCCTGTCGCTGGTGGCGCTGGTGCTGTTCGGCGGCGAGGCGATCAAGGGCTTTGCCGTCGTCATGCTCTGCGGCGTGGTGATCTGCACCTATTCCGCGATCTTCGTCTCGACCCCGTCGCTGATCTATATCGGCCTGCGCCTGTCCGGCGCGAAGGCGTCGCAGCGCGAGTCGGGCCTGCCGCAGGCGGCCGAGTAGGGCGCGGCGTGCGACGGGAGGCACGAGACCGATCCGGGACGTCTTTCTCCGCCCCGGCGGTTGAGAGGGGCGCCCGCGCTTCCGACATGCCCCGGTACGGAATGCGGGCGAGCGGAGGCACGGCGTGAGCGAGGGACGAATCCCCGGGCAGATCCACGACGGCTTCCTGCCCGGCCGCCACGGCATCGACGCCTATGGCAATGGCGGCTTCCGCTTCGGGCAGATGTCCCACCGGGGCTCGATCCTGCTGCTGCCCTCCGGCGTGCGCGCCTGGGAGGTGAACGAGCCCACCGGCATCGACGGGACGAGCCTCGGCCCGGTGCTCGCCGAGGCCGAGGGGATCGAACTTCTCTTGATTGGCACCGGCGCCGACATCGTGTTCCTGCCCGAGACCTTGCGCCAGCGCCTCAAGGCCGCAGGCATCAGCCTCGACACGATGCAGACGGGGGCGGCGGCACGGACCTACAACATCCTGATGGCCGAGAACCGCAAGGTCGCGGCCGCGCTGATCGCCGTCTAGAGTCGTGCCCGGCCTGATCGCATCAAGCCGGGCACGACTCTAGGTCCTTGTTTGGTCGCACTTTCTTTCGATGAACCGGCATCCACTTCGTCGGAAAGCGCTTTGAGTTCCGAACGCCGCATGAGCCCCGCTCCATGACGCGCCCCGAGACCCGAACCGAGACGAGCCCGGAGGCCGGCAACGGCGGGCTCGCCTTCGCCTTCCGGCACTGCGAGGAACTGGTGCGCGAAAGCGACCCGGACCGCTACTTCGCAGCCCTGTTCGCGCCCGCCGCCTTCCGGCCGCACCTCTTCGCGCTCTCCGCCTTCAGCCTGACCATCGCCCGCGTCCGGGAGGCGGCCTCGAATCCGATGGCGGGGGAGATCCGCCTGCAATGGTGGCGCGACGCGCTCCAGGGGGAAGCACGGGGCGACGTCCGGGCCAATCCCGTCGCCGCGGCCCTGGAAGATGCGATCGTCACGCGCCGCCTCGGGCGCCAGCCCTTCGTGGACCTGATCGATGCCCGCGTCTTCGACCTCTACGACGATCCGATGCCGCGGGTGAACGATCTGGAGGGCTATTGCGGCGAGACCGCCTCGGCGCTGATCCGCCTTTCCGGGCTGGTGCTTGCCGATGGGGCCGAGCCAGGTGGCGCGGCGGCCGCCGGCCATGCGGGCGTCGCCTACGGCATCACCGGCCTGTTGCGAGCGCTGCCGTGGCACGCGCGTCAGGGACAGGTCTACCTGCCCGGTGACCTGCTGCGCCAGAACGGGGTCACGCGCGAGGACATCGTCTCGGGCCGGGGCGGACCGGGCCTCGTGCGCACCTGCGTCGAATTGCGGGCGCTGGCGCGGCGCCATCTCGCCGCCTACGAGGCGGCCCGCAGCACCATCGCTCCAGCGGCCCGTCCCGCCTTTCTGCCGACCGCGCTGGTCGAGCCCTATCTCGCGGCGATGGAGCGGGCCGGCTACGATCCGCTCAACAGCGTGATCGAGATCCCCCGTTGGCGCCGTCTGTGGCGGCTGTGGCGGGCGGCACGCACGGGACGATAGAGACGTTTCACACGCAGACAGGGGCTCCTCCCCGCGAAGGGGAGGAGGTCGATGAAGCGGGGCGTCAGCGCGCCTTCTTCGTCAGCTTCTGCGCGATCTCGAACATCTCCTCCGGCGCATAATCGGGCGCGAAGGCCGACGGGATGCCGGTGAGCTG
This sequence comes from Methylorubrum sp. Q1, assembly GCF_004683995.1. NCBI lineage: Bacteria > Pseudomonadati > Pseudomonadota > Alphaproteobacteria > Hyphomicrobiales > Methylobacteriaceae > Methylorubrum > Methylorubrum sp. Q1. The sequence continues at coordinate 88,926 of NZ_SRHQ01000003.1, forward strand.
GTGGATCTTACCGCCGTCGGGCATGCCCTCCACGATCTCGAGTTCGCCCGGCGGGTCGCCCGGCAGGGCGTGCTCGCTGCTATTCCAGATCCCGGCGATCTCACGATAATCGTTCGGGCTCCAGGTGTAGAGCCGGCGGTGCGAGCCCTCCTGCAGATACTTCTGGCACTCGGGAATCTTGTCGAGATTGATGTTCGGGGTCGGCAAAAACTTGTCGAGATCGACGCCGGTGATCTGCTTCAGCGCCAGCGCGTAGGCGTGGGCGTGGACCGAGCCGCGCACCAGCAGGTAGCCGCATACTTCGCGTCCGGTCGGGTCGGACAGGGTCTCGTAGACCCGCAGCTTGTGCAACCGTGCGCCGCATTCGAGGTGGAAGTTGTGCAGGAGATCGACGACGACATTGCCTGTCGAGGTGATGAAGTCGTTGTTCCACGAGGCGCCGTTGCTGTTGATTGGCGCCGAACCGCCCCCGTTCGACAGGAAGGCCGCGGCAAGCCGGATGTCCTTCATGTCCTCGAACGGCGCACCCGAAATGTCGCCCCCGTCCGTCTCGTCGCCGTCGTTGTCGGGCCCGTTATTGAGCATGGCCACGCCGTTGCTCACGAGTTCGACGTGGCCGAGTTCTTCCGCCGTAATGCTCGAGACGAGGCTGTAGAACGGCTTGAGCTTGTCCTTGCTGCGGAAATTGAAGCTCTGGAACATGTAGTTCCCGAGCGTGGACATCTCACCGTATTTTCCGCCCAGCAACTCCTGCAGCGCGGCAGCCGCATTGGGATCCTTGCGTTTGGGTGCGGGAAGCTCGGCTTGTAGCTTGTCGACGCGCATGAACATTTGAGAAGGCCTCTTGCTGCTGCCGGTCACCACCGGAACGTGCGCCGCAGACACCTCCATGCATCGTCACAGCCTGGAGCGGCCCGACGGTCGGAGGTTCGGTCGGGCACTGGGGTGTGCGGTTGGAACCGCCCGACGAAGGCCTCTGTTCCCGGCGCCACGCACCGGTTGCAGGCTTAACGCCCCGGCCGTTCCGGCGCCTGGATCTGCAATGCAACGCGCCGCCGCGGTGCGCAAAAGCGTCACCAAGAAAACATCTGTCGATCGCGGGATTGAATACATGATGCCTTGCGTTGAGCGGGCCTAACGGCTCTGCTAGCACCCTGTGCCGGAAAGCCCCGGCGGAAGATCGGGGCTTGGGAGGAGGGCAAAGCCCGTGACACCCTGGAATCAGGTCTACGATCCGTTCGGGAGCCAATGGCTCTCGACTTTCATGGCATCGCTGCCGGTCATCGCCCTGCTCGGCATGATCGCGAGCGGCAAGATCAAGGTGCACATCGCGGCCGTCCTCGCGCTGGGCGTCGCCTTCCTCGTGGCGGTCGTCGCCTTCGGCATGCCGACGGATCTGGCGGTTCGCGCGACGATCCTCGGCATGGTCACGGGCATGTTCCCGATCGGCTGGATCATCCTCAACGTCATCTTCCTCTACCGGCTGACGGTGGAGAAGGGCTGGTTCGCCGTCCTCCAGCAATCGGTGGCCGGCATCACCGAGGACCGGCGCATCCAGCTCCTGCTGGTCGCCTTCGCCTTCGGCGCCTTCTTCGAGGGCGCGGGCGGCTTCGGCACCCCGGTGGCCGTCACCGGCGCCATCCTGATCGGGCTCGGCTTCTCGCCGCTGGCCGCCTCCGGCCTCTCGCTCATCGCCAACACCGCCCCCGTCGCCTACGGCGCGCTCGGCGCCCCGGTCCAGGGTCTGGCCTCGGTGACGGGCTACGACCCCTACATCCTCGGCGCGATGATCGGCCGTCAGTTGCCGTTCTTCTCGGTGATCGTGCCGTTCTGGCTGATCTGGGTGTTCGCGGGCTTTCGCGGCATGATCGCGATCTGGCCGCCGATCGCCGTCTGCGGCATCTCGTTCGCGGCCGCGCAGTTCCTGATCTCGAACTACATCAATCCCTGGATCGTCGATATCGGCGCCTCGCTCGTGTCGATGGCCGCCCTCGTCGCCTTCCTGAAGGTGTGGCGTCCGGCGCAGATCTGGTCCTCGCCGGCCCTGCGCGGCCACGATCCGTCGATCGGCTACGGTCAGCCGCGTCCGGCCTCCCTCGGCGCGGGCGTCCCCGGCGACCTTCCCAAGGTGCATGTCGGCGGCCGCACCGCCTCGTCGAGCGAGATCTTCATGGCCTGGGTGCCGTGGATCATTCTCTCGATCATCGTGGCGATCTGGGGCACCGGCTGGTTCAAGGGCATCGTCAACCCGATCTTCTCGTGGAAATACGAGGTGCCGGGCCTGCACAACATGATCATGAAGGTGCCGCCCGTGGAGGCCGCGCCGAAGGCCGAGGCCGCGATCTTCAACTTCACCTACATGTCCTACACGGGCACCGGGGTGCTGTTCGCGGCGATCATCTCCGGCATCATCATGCGGTTCTCGCCGGTGCGTCTCGTCACCGCGTATTTCGAGACGATCTGGGTGCTGCGCTACTCGCTCATCACCATCGCCGCGATGCTCGCCCTCGGCGTGCTCACCCGCTACGCCGGCGTCGACGCCACGCTCGGCCTCGCCTTCGCCGGCACGGGCATCCTCTACCCGTTCTTCGGCACGCTGCTGGGCTGGCTCGGCGTCGCGCTCACGGGTTCGGACACAGCCTCGAACGTGCTGTTCGGCGGCCTGCAGCGGATCACTTCCGAGCAGCTCGGACTGTCGGGCATCCTGATGGCCTCGGCGAATTCGTCGGGCGGCGTGATGGGCAAGATGATCGATGCCCAGTCGATCGTCGTGGCTTCGACGGCGACGGGCTATTTCGGCCAGGAGAGCAAGATCCTGCGCTTCGTGTTCTGGCACTCGATCGTGCTGGCCTGCCTCGTCGGCGGCCTCGTGATGCTCCAAGCCTACGTCTACCCGTTCACCGAGATGGTGATCCACCCGGCCGCGACGGCGCCCGCCGCGCACTGACCGGCCGGTTCGACGGCACGCAAGCGAAGCCCGCCCCGAGCGATCGGGGCGGGCTTTTTCGTGGATCTGAATTAGCGCGGGCCGGGCGCGTCCGGCTTTGCGGCCTCGACCGGCTGCGCCGGCCGGGCGAGCCGACCTTCCTCGGCGCGGTGGACATACTGGCTCGCCACCAGCCAGCCCTTGAAGAAGCGCAAGGGGAGGGTGCAGGCGATCAGCACCACGGGCAGGGTCAGGGCGAAGTGGAGCCAGACCGGCGGGTCGTAGGTCAGCTCCAGCCACAGGCCGAAGGCGACCGCGGGGATCGCCGTGGTCATCATCACGAAGAAGGCCGGGCCGTCGGCGGGATCTGCGAAGGAGAAGTCGAGGCCGCAGGCGTCGCAGCGCGGGGCGATGCTCAGAAAACCCTTGAACAGATGGCCCCGGCCACAGCGCGGGCAGGCGCTGCGCGCCGCCACGGAGAGCGGCGCCTGGGGCTCGTACCGGGTCTCGGTCGAAATCGCGTCACGGGTGTCGGTCATCACGGTCTCCTGGCGAGGCAACCAATGCCCGCTGCGATGGTTCGCCAACGCCCCGCAGGCCACCCATGCGGGACCGGACGGATTTTTCGAGTCGAGTTTTTTCGAGCGCTCGGGATTAAATGGCGGAGACAGAGCGTTAACGATCTCACGCGCGCCACAGCATGCCGCAAACATGTTCCTCCGCCGGATCCGCCGCGACAGCCTGAGCGACCTGCCCGGTCTCGAGACGGGGCGGCTGACGATCGCGCCGCTCGGTGCGGGGGACGCGCGGGCCGTGCACACGCTCACCGACGATCCGGCGATCACCGGCGCGGTCGATTTCCTCGCCACCCCCTTCACCCTGGCGGACGCCGAGGCGCTGATCGCCTCCGGTCGGCATGGGCGCGACCGCTTCCTCGGTGCCTGGAGCCGCGAGGCGGCCGCCCCGCTCGTCGGCGTCGTCGGCACCCATCTGCGGGGGGAGGGCGCGGTCGAGATCGGCTACTGGATCGGCGGGGCCGCCCGCGGGCGCGGCTTCGGGACGGAGGCGGTCTCCGCCATCGTCGGCCTGCTGCGCCGTCGCTTTCCCCGCCGGGCGATCGTGGCCGAATGCCGGCCCGGCAACGTCGCCTCCTGGGGCCTGCTGCACAAGATCGGCTTCCGCGAGACCGGCTCGGAGGGGCACCGCCCCGGCCGCCGCCAGCTCGTCCTCGAAGGCATCTGACCCCGCAGGCCGTGCCGACGGGCCGGACGGGGGGATGGACCAAAGACCGGGAAGCGGCGGATCTCGAATCGGCCTAAGATCGGCGAATGGGCCCTCGCCGGCCAGTGCCGGCGCGCCGGAAGACATGATCGCGATGACGGCCAGCGCACAATCGGATATCGGCGGCCACTCCGACGAGGCGGCTCCCCTGGCAGGCGGACAGGCGCTGCGCCTCCTGATCGTCGACGACCACCCCCTGTTCCGCGAGGCTCTGGCGAGCGCCATCGCGCTCGCCTTCCCCGAAGCCGTTTTGCACGAGGCGGACGGCATCGGGGCGGCCAGCGAGATCCTGGGCCGGAACCCGGCCATCGACCTGACGCTGCTCGATCTCTCGATGCAGGGCGTGACAGGGTTCGAGGGTCTCACCGCGATCCGCACGCGCTTTCCCCGCGTGCCGATCCTGATCGTCTCCGGCGTTACCGATCCGCGCATCATGCAGGAGGCCCTGCGCCACGGCGCGGCCGGCTTCGTGCCGAAGGCCGTCGACAAGGCGACCCTGACCCGGGCGATCTCCGAGGTGCTCGGCGGAGCCCTGTTCATGCCGCCCGATCTTGCCGCCGCTCCGGCCCCGGCGCGGGGCGGCGACAAGGCGCCGATCGCCGAGCGGGTCGCCCGCCTGACCCCGCAGCAGATGCGGGTGCTCGGCATGATCCGCCAGGGCAAGCTCAACAAGCAGATCGCCTACGAGCTGCAGGTCGGCGACTCGACGGTGAAGGCCCACGTCTCCGAGATCCTGCGCAAGCTCGAAGTCATCAGCCGCACGCAGATCGTGATCGAGACGGCCTATGTCGATTTCGATCAGGCGGGCGGGGGGTTCTGATCGGGATCGCCTTCAGGCGAACCGTTTCGCCGCGACGACGCACAGCACGACCCCGGCGGCGACTGCGACCATCGCCCCCTCGACCGGCTCGCCCAGCAGAAGGCCGGCGAGCGCGAGGCCGAAGAAGGGCTGGAGCAGTTGCAATTGCCCGACCCCGGCGATGCCGCCGAGCGCCAGCCCGCGATACCAGAACACGAAGCCGACCAGCATGCTGAAGACCGAGACGTAGCCGAGCCCGGCCCAGGCCGGCAGGCCGATCCCGGTCCAGGAATCCGGCAGGGTGGCGAGCGCCAGAACGGCCATGGCGGGTGCGGCCAGCACGAGCGCCCAGGAGATGACCTGCCAGCCGCCGAGCCGGCGCGACAGGCGAGCGCCCTCGGCGTAGCCGAGACCGCACAGCAGGATCGCCCCCAGCATCAGCCCGTCGCCCGTCAGGTCGGCGCCGTCGCTGCGCGCCAGGGCGAAGCCCGCCACCAGCACGCTGCCCATGCCCGAGAACAGCCAGAAGGCGGGTTTCGGCCTGTCATGGGCCCCCAACAAACCGAACAGGGCGGTGGCGAGCGGCAGCAGGCCGATGAACACGATGGAGCGGGCCGAGGTGATGTGCCGGAGCGCCAGCGCGGTGAGCAGGGGAAAGCCGACCACGACGCCGAGGGCCACGACGGCAAGCGGCCCGAGATCGCCCCGCGCCGGCCGCTTCTGCCGCAGCAGCGCCAGGAGCGCGCCACCGAGCCCGGCGGCGATCACCGCGCGCGAGGCGGTGAGGAAGAGCGGCGTGAAGCCGCCGACCGCCAGCCGCGTCGCCGGGAGCGAGCCGCTGAAGATGAGCACGCCGAGGAAGCCGTAGCCCCACCCGTCCCAGGTCTTTCCGACCGGATTGTTCCTGTGATGTTCAGGCATCGTTCGTCTCGAAGGGCGATGCGAGGTTAGAACTCGAACCCTGGCGGCGACACAAACAGTGCCCTACAGTCTGAACCGAACTGTATGGCTCGTTGCGCCCATATGCTTGAGCGATCGTGACATGACGGATGAGATCGCGGGCCGTACGGCGGCGGTGATGACGGCGATCCGCACCAAGCTCGCCGCCCGGGCGCTGAGCCCAGGCGAGAAGTTGCCCTCGATCCGCCGCTTCGCCACGACCATGGGCGTCTCGCCCTCGACCGTGGTCGAAGCCTATGACCGGCTCGCGGCGGAGGGGTTGATCCGGGCTCGGCCGGGCGCGGGCTTCTTCGTCTCGGGGGCGGTCTCGCCGCTGGCGCTCACCGAGGCGGAGCCGCGGCGGGAACGGGCGATCGATCCGCTCTGGGTTTCGCGCCAATCGCTCGATGCCGGCCCGGAGATGCTCAAGCCGGGCTGCGGCTGGCTTCCGGCCGAGTGGATGCCGAGCGCGGCGATCCGCCGGGCCGTGCGCGGCCTCGCGCAGGCCGGGGACGCAGTGCTGACCGATTACGGTGTCAGCCGCGGCGCGCTGTCCCTGCGCCGTCACCTCGTGCGCCGGATGGCGGGGGAGGGGATCGAACTCGGCGCGGATCAGCTGCTGCTCACGGCCTCCGGCACGCAGGCCATCGACCTGATCGGCCGCTTTCTCCTGCGGCCCGGCGACACAGTGATCGTGGACGATCCCTGCTACTTCAACTTCCAGGCCGTGCTGCGCGTCCATGCGGTCCGGATCGTCGGGGTGCCCTACACGCCGACGGGGCCCGACCTTGCGGCCTTCGCTGCGGCCCTCGCCGAGCATCGTCCCCGCCTCTACGTCACCAATTCAGCGCTCCACAATCCGACCGGCGCGACGCTCTCGCCGCAGACCGCCCACCGGCTCCTGACGCTCGCAGCGGGGCACGACCTCACCATCGTCGAGGACGACATCTTCGCCGATCTCGAGCCCGAGCCCTCGCCCCGGCTCGCGGCCCTCGACGGCCTCGCCCGCGTGATCCGCATCGGCAGCTTCTCGAAGACGCTCTCGGCCTCGATTCGCTGCGGCTTCATCGCTGCGCGCCCCGACTGGATCGAGGCCCTGGTCGATCTCCAGGTGGCGACGAGCTTCGGCGGCCCGAGCCCGGTCGCCGCCGAGCTGATCGCCGGCACGCTCGCCGACGGCAGCTACCGCAAGCATCTGGAAGCCTTGCGCCGCCGTCTGTCACGGACACGCCGGGAGGCCACCACCCGGCTCGGTTCGCTCGGCATCGCGCCCTGGATCGTACCGCGTGGCGGCTTCACCCTCTGGTGCCGCCTGCCCGACGGGCAGGACGCGGCGGCTCTGGCCCGCGCCGGCTTGGCGGAGGGTCTGGTGTTGGCCCCCGGCAACGTCTTCAGCGTCTCGCAGACGGCCGGCAGCTTCATGCGCTTCAACGTGGCGCAGATGACCGATCCGCGGGTCTACGAGGGGCTGGCGCGGGCGATGGAGAGAGCGGAGATCCCAGCCGCATCCTCACCCTGAGGCGCCGCAAAGCGGCCTCGAAGGGTCTTCCCGTACCCCGCGCGATCCCTGTAAGCCCCTTCGAGGCCTGCGCTTTGCGCCGACACCTCAGGGTGAGGGCGTGGGTTGGACCACTAAGTGTCTCTCACAAAACTCTCGCCGCGCTGTCATCGCCCGAGCGAGAACGGTCAGGGACCGGGAGTTTTGTCAGGCACTCTCAGCCGGTTCTACGGCGACAGCTTGTCAATCAAACTCTGGATCTTGCCCGGCAGCGGCGTGCCCTCCTGGCGGCTGTAGAGGTCGCGCAATTGCCGGCCGATTTCGGAGAGGCTCATCGTACCCTTGACGATGAGCCGGTCGGCCTGCCGGCCGAGGCTCTCCTTCTCTTCGCTCGTGATCTCCTTGGCGGTGAGCACCACCACGGGGATGCTGTCGCCGTCGGGACGCCCACGCAGCGCCCGCAGGAAGGCGAAGCCGTCCATCACCGGCATCATCAGGTCGAGCAGGATCAGGCTCGGGCGGACCTGATCCAGGCTCTCCAGGGCGGCGGCGCCGTTCTCGGCCTCGCGCACCTGCCAGCCGTCGCGCTGGAGCGTGCGGCGCACCCGCTCTCGGGCGTCGGCGTCGTCGTCGACCACGAGCACGCTGCCCTCGCGGTCGACGGGGCGGTAGCGCTCCATCGCATCCTTGAGCGCACCCCAATCGATCGGCTTGACCATGTAGTCGGTGGCGCCGAGCACGTGGGCGAGGCTGAACTCGTTGACCACGCTTGTGATGATGACCGGCGTCTCGGCGATCTCGGGATCGGTGCGGATCGCGTGCAGCACCGCCCAGCCGTCCATGCGCGGCATCTCGATGTCGAGCAGGATCGCCCGCGGCTTCAGCGCCCGGGCCAAGGTCAGCCCGGCCCGCCCGTCATTGGCGGTGCGCACGCGGAACCCCTCGCGTTCGAGGAAGCGCTGAAGCAGGTCGCGGGCGGCCGGGTCGTCATCGACGAGCAGCACCACGTCGTGCAGATGCGCCTCGCCCTCGGTGATCTCCTGAACGCGGGCGGCGACGCTTTCCGCCTCGACCTCTTCCTCGTGGGCGGCGAGTTCGGCCGGCAGGCGGATCGTGAAGGTCGCGCCCTCGCCGAAGGTGCTCTCGACGCCGATCGTACCGCCCATCCGCTCGACGAACGCGCGGGTGATGGCGAGCCCGAGGCCGGTGCCGCCGAACTGGCGCGTGGTCGATTCGTCGGCCTGGGAGAAGCGCTCGAACAGCCGGCCGATCTGCTCCTGCGTCAGGCCGATGCCGGTATCCGAGACGGAAAAGCTCAGCCAGTCGGCCCCGTCCTTCCGCAGGCGCCGCACACCGAGGATGATCTCGCCCTCCTCCGAGAACTTCGCGGCGTTGCCGATCAGGTTGATCAGCGACTGGCGCAGCTTCAACTGGTCCTGATGCATCGCGCCCAGATCCCCCTCGAAATCGAGGCGGAAGTGGTTGCGCTTCTTCGTGATCAGGCTCTGCGTGGCGGCCGTGACATCCTCGATCAGGGACAGGACATCGAAGGTCTCCGCGGCCAGGGTCAGGCGACCGGCCTCGATCTTGGAAATGTCGAGCACGTCGTTGATGAGGCCGAGCAGGTGGCGGGCCGACGACTCGATCTTGCGCAGGTCCGGCAGCAGCTCGGCTTGGCCCAGATCTTCCAGCTCCTCGCCGAGCATCTCGGAATAGCCGATCACCGCCGAGAGCGGCGTGCGCAGTTCGTGGCTCATGTTGGCCAGGAACTGGCTCTTGGCGAGGTTGGCCGCCTCCGCCGCGGCGCGGGCCTGCTCGATCGCGGCCTCGGCCTCCTTCCGGGCGGTGATGTCGATGTTGAGCCCGACCCATTCGCGGATGGAGCCGTCCTCGGCGAGGACCGGCACGCCGCGCACCTCCATGTCGCGCCAGACCGCGTCGTGGCGGCGCAGGCGGTACTCGACCTCGAACACCTTCACCTTCTCGACGCATTCGGCCCAGACCTCGGCGACGCGCGCCCGGTCGTCGGGATGGATCGCGTCGATCCAGCCCCAGCCCTGATAGGCCTCGTCGCTCTGGCCGGTATAGGCGGCCCAGCTCGGCTGGGGCGGCATCAGCTCCCCTTGCGCGGTCGTGCTCCAGATGACGGCGGCGGAAGCATCCACCAGCGCGCGGAAGCGCTGCTCGGAATGGCCCAGCGCGTCCTGCGCGACCCGCGTCTCGGTGACGTCGGTGTTGGTGCCGTACCAGCGCACGACGGTGCCGTCCGCATTGCGGACCGGCTCGGCCATCGACAGGAACCAGCGGTAGCGGCCGTCCTTGCCGCGCAGGGGGAAGGTGTCCTGCCACGATTCGCCCGCCGCGATGCAGGAGGCGAAGCGCTCCGCGGCGCCGGCAAGATGGTCGGGGTGGTGCAGCTTGCGCCAGCCATGGTCGGCCATCTCGGCGGGCGTCGTGCCGGTGTAGTCGTACCAGCGGCGATTGTACCAGACGAGGGTGCCGTCGGCCTCGGCGATCCAGGCGAGTTGCGGCAAGGCGTCGGCGAGATTGCGAAAATCGGCCATGGTCGGCCCGGTTTCCGGCACCTTCCCGTCCTGTACGGTCACGGTGATGTCTCCCGTCAGCTTCGTCGGCATCATGGCTTCGTCGGCGTCGCAGCCGCGTCGTCACGGTTTGCGTCCGCCCGGTGTGGCCGGCTTTCGCGCGGATGCGAAATCAAAAGTCAGCGGCGCAGGCGGTTGCCGAGGACGAAGCCGAACAACCCCATCAGCACGATGCCCGCCGCCCCCTGCAGCCCGACCAGCAGGTTGGTGACGCGGCCCAGCGGCTTCACGCCGATCTCCGGCGGGTTGGCAGTCATCATGTTGAGCGCACTGTAGCTCACGAGATCGAGCGGGTTGTAGGTCGGCGTGTTCTCGCCCTCGTGGAAGAGCCCGCCCGTCGCCCCATAGGCCCCGGCGAACAGGACGATCCCGACGAGGAAGGCGCGGGCGATCCGCGACAGGCTCTCGCCATAATCGCACAGCCACTCGACGAAGCGGTCGGCGATCCATCGGTAGCCGGCGCTCAGCGTTCCGCGCACATCGCGGGCGAAAAAGGCCTTGCGGGCCCGCACGCCGGCATGGCGGCGGCCCATGCGGCGCCCGCGCTTGTAGGCCCAGCTCGCGCCCTCGGGGCTGCCGATGCTCTGAAGGTTGCGCTCGAGGGCGAGATAGCTCGCCTGGGCCGCCTCGTACTCGCCGGCGGCCTCCTCGCCGACCATCCCGCCGATCTGCTCGACGGAGAGCCGCACGCCTTCCAGCCACGCGCCGGCGAAGCGCGCGCGGTGCAGCTTGCACGTCGTGAGGTCGAGCCGCACGAGGCTGGTGCGGGAGAAGTCGGCCCCCGACATGTCCGCCCCGTCGAGGCGGGCCCCGGAAAAGTTGGCGCCCCGCAGCCGCGAGCCGACGAGCCGCGCCTTCTTCAGGCTCGCCCCCTCGAAATCCGCGCCGGTGAGATTGCAGTCGGAGAGGTTGGCCTCGTCGAGCCGAGCCTTTCGGAACACGGAATCGTCGGCATCCGCCCCGGTGAAGTCGGTACCCCACAGGTCGGCGCCCTCGAAGCGGGCGCCGTCGAGCAAAGCCTTGTCGAGCCGGGCAAAGCGCATGGTCGCGCCGGAGAAGTCGGCATCCTCCAGCATCGCCTCGCGGAAGGAGGCCTGCCCGCCGGCAATGCCGGCAAAGCGCGCGCCGCTGAGGTCCGCACCGGAAAAGTCTGCCTCCTCCAGGCAGGCATTCGCGAAGCCGGCCGAGCGCGCGAGCGCGCCGGCAAGCGAGGCGCGACGTAAGGAGGCGTCGGAAAAATCGGTCATCTCCAGCCGGGCGTCGGCGAGGTCGGCGCCGGCCAGGTCGAGCCCGCCCGCGCCCTCCCTCCACCAGCGCGGCGGCGCCGTCGGATCGATGTGACCGTTCAGCGCGGCGCGCGACAGGGTGAGCCCGGCCAAGTCGTCGCGCCCGGCGATCGAGAACGGCACCGCGTCGTCCGAGAGACGCGCCAGCAGTGCTGCGACGCGCGGATCATCGCCCTCCGCATCGCCCTGTCGCACCGCAAACGCCCCGCATGATCCCGCCCCCAAGCCCCATAGCCGGCCCGGCCCGAGCGACACAAGGCGAGAGGCCGTGGGACGGACGCGGTTTTGCGAACGATCCTATGCTACCGCAACGCCTTTCCGTGCGTTGTGTGGCCACAGCGCGTGCGGCGCGAGTAAGGGGTTCAGGCGTGTCGGGCAAAATCCTGCTGGTGGAAGACCACGAGGAGATCTGGGACTTCCTGTCCCGCCGGCTCAAGCGCCGCGGCTACGAAGTCGTGCTCGCCCATGACGGCGAGGCGGGCGTGCAGCAGGCCCGCGCCGCCCAGCCCGACGTGATCCTGCTCGACATGAACCTGCCGATCCTCGACGGCTGGTCGACCGCCCGCGCCCTGAAGGCTGCGACCGATACCCGTGCCATCCCGATCATCGCGCTGACCGCCCACGCCATGTCGGGCGACCGCGACAAGGCGATCCAGGCCGGCTGCGACGACTATCACCCCAAACCGATCGACTTCCCCAAACTGCTCACCCAGATCGGCGCGGCGATCGGCGCGGGGGATTGAGGCGTCCGGCCCGCCTCCACCGCTCCGAACGATCCATTACCCGAACGGGCCCCGTTGCCCATGAGGACGCCATGACCACCGATCCGGTCACCACGCGGCTGCTGCGGCAAGCGCTGCCGGTGGTGACGACGCTCGCCTCGATGCTGCTGGTCGTGACGCTCGCCGGCGCGTTGTATTTCGGCCGCGACATCCTCGTGCCGGTGGCGCTCGCCATCCTGCTGAGCTTCGTCCTCGTGCCCGCCGTGCGGGCCCTGCGGCGCGTCCGGGTGCCACGGGTGGCGGCGGTGCTGCTGGTCGTGGTGCTCGCATTCGGCCTGCTCGGCGCGATCGGCAGCCTGATCGCCCGGGAGGCGGCGCAGCTCGCGACCGATCTGCCGCGCTACTCGCTGACCCTGCGCGACAAGATCACGGCCCTGCGCGCCGCCACCGCCGAGCGCGGAAGCCTGTCGGACACGTTCTCCGGCTTCTTCGACATGGCCGAGGAGATCGGCAAGGAGTTGCAGCCGCCCGCCGCCAAGACCGAGTCCGAGACGAACGCGCCGCTCGGCACGGTGGAGCGGCCGATGCAGGTCGAGATCCACGCCCCCCGCTCCGGGCTGCTGACGACGCTCGGCAGCGTGGCGGGCGGGGTGCTGCATCCGCTGGCGACGCTCGGCCTGATCCTGCTGTTCACGATCTTCATCCTGCTCCAGCGCGAGGATCTGCGAAACCGCGCGATCCGGCTCGCGGGATCGAGCGACCTGCGCCGCACCACCGCGGCGATCGACGACGCCACGAGCCGGCTCAGCCGGTTCTTCGTGGCGCAGCTCATCCTCAACGTCGCCTTCGGCCTCGTCATCGGCGTGGGCCTTTGGTTCATCGGCGTGCCGAGCCCGATCCTGTTCGGGGTCATCGCCGGCATCTCGCGCTTCGTGCCCTATGTCGGCGCGGTGATCTCGGCGGTGCTGCCGCTCGCCATCGCCGTGGCCGTCGATCCCGGCTGGTCGATGGCGATCCAGGTCGCGATCCTGTTCCTGATCGTGGAGCCCATCGCCGGGCACGTGGTGGAGCCGCTGCTCTACGGGCACTCGACCGGCATCTCGCCGATTGCGGTGATCCTCGCGGCGACGATCTGGACCTTCCTGTGGGGGCCGATCGGCCTCCTCCTCGCCACCCCGCTGACGGTCTGCCTCGTGGTGCTCGGCCGCCATGTCGAGCGGCTGTGGTTCCTCGACGTGATCCTCGGCGACCGCCCGGCGCTCGGCCCCCAGGAGATCTTCTACCAGCGCATGCTGGCGGGCGATCCGGCCGAGGCCGTCGACCAGGGGCGGCTGTTCCTGAAGGAGCGGGCACTCGTCACCTACTACGACGAGGTCGTGCTCCCGGGCCTGCGCATGGCCCAGGAGGATGCGGCACGCGGCATGCTCGACCGGGAGCGGCAGGGCGAGGTCGGCGCCGGCTTCCGCACGGTGGTCGAGGCGCTGGGGCTGGCGCGCAAGCGCGGCATGCCGCGGCGCTCACGCAAGCCCGTCGGTGCCGAGGCCGAGGCCGCCTTCGCCGCAGTGGGGCCGGACCGGCACACCGCCGGCATCGTGCTCGGCCCGGACGACCTGGCTTCGGCCTGGCGCGGGCAGGCGCCGGTCCTGTGCGTGCCGAGCGGAGGTGCCTTCGACGAGGCCGCGACGCTGATGCTCGCCCAGACGCTTTCCCGCCACGGGCTCGGGGCACGGGTGGCGCCGGGCAACGCGTTACCGAACGCTCTGCCGGAGGGCGAGCGCCCGGCGATGATCTGCTTCTCCTATCTCGACCCGATCAGCCTGTCGCAGATCCGCCTGACCATCCGCCGCGCCCGCAAGGCCGCGCCGGGGGTGACGATCCTCGTCGGCTTCTGGCGCGAGCGCGACCCGGCTTCCCTCGGCCGCCTGCGCCGGGCGATCTCCGCCGACCTGCTCGTGACCTCGCTGAGCGACGCCCTCGACGCGGCGTTGGCGCGGGCGCGGGCCGGGAAGGCTTCTCCGGCCTCGCCCCGGCTTCGGCAGGCGGCGGAGTAGGGGGTGGCCGGGCGATCCCGGTCAGGACAGGGCCACCAGGGCGACGCCCGCGATCATCAGCGCCCCGCCGAGAAGGCGCGTGACGCCCGCGGGATGGACGGTGAAGCCTTCGAGCCCGAAATGGTCGAGCGTGATCGAGGTGACGACGCCCGCGGTCACGAGAAGGCCAAGGAAGGCCGCCGCGCCGATCCGCTGCGCGACGAAGAGCTGGGCCAGGATGACGCCGGCGCCGAGCGCACCACCGAACCACGCCCAGACCGGCGTCTGACCGGCCTGCTGAAGGCTCGGCAGGTGCAGCCGCCCGGTGGCGAGGCCGATGCCGAGCATGGTGACGGTGCCGACCAGCATCGACACGAGGCCGGCCGCGAAGGGCTGCTCGCCGAAGGATTTGGCGAGTTGGGTGCTTTGGCCGGGCTGCACGGCCGTGGCGATGCCGGCGAGCAGGGCAATGCCGTAGAGGACGATCATCGTTTCGGGTTCCTGCGGCGAGCCGCGATGAGGGGTCCGGATCCCGCGCGATCCCGGGACGATTCTTCGAAGCCTCCGTTGAAGGCTGCCTGCTGACGGGGGTGCGCGGGAAACCGGGGCCCGCCCGCGCCGTTCCGTGGCGCGAGACCATCAGCCGCGGTTCATCAAGCGCAGCCTATGGAGGCGCACGCGCCGCGCGGAGCCCGCCTTCCGGCGCCTCCCATCGGCTTTCCCGGAGCCTGTCCGTGCCGCCCGTTTCCCCCACGCCGTCGCGCCTCGACACCCTCATCGCCATCCCCGTGCGCAACGAGGCCGAGCGGATCGCCCGCTGCCTGACGGCGATCGACCGGCAGACCGGCCTCGCGCCGGGGCGGCTCGGGCTCGTGCTGTTCCTCAACAACTGCACCGACGACACGGCGGAGATCGTCGCCCGTCTCGTGCCGACGCTCTCGATTCCCGTCCGGGTGATCGAGCGCGTTCATGCCGGAGCGCATGCGGGCTGGGCGCGCCGCGCGGCGATGGACGCGGCGGTCGCTTGGCTCGAAGCGGAGGGGACGGCCTCCGCGACGGCGACGCTCCTGACGACCGATGCCGACAGCATCGTGCCGCCGGATTGGGTCGCGGCCAACCTCGCCGCCTTGGAGGCGGGTGCCGACGCGGTCGCCGGCCGGGTCGAGCTGATCCCGGAGGAGGCGGCCCTGCTGCCGCCCTCGCTGCCCGCCCGCGGCCGGCTGGAGGACGCCTACGACGCGCTCATCACCGAGATGGAGGCGCGCATCGATCCCGATCCGCACGATCCCTGGCCCTGCCATCGCACCACCATCGGCGCTTCGCTCGCCGTGCGGCTTCCTGCCTACCGCGACGTCGGCGGCATGCCGGAGATTCCCCTCGGCGAGGATGGCGCCTTCGTCGGCGCCCTGCTCCAGCGGGGCTTTCGCGTGCGCCATGACCGGGCGGTGCTGGTGCTGATCTCGGCCCGGCTCACCGGCCGGGCGGCCGGCGGCGTCGCCGACACGATCCGCTCCCGCTGCGAGGAGCCCGACGCCCTGTGCGACGCCCGCATGGAGCCGGTGCCCCGCGCGCTCCACCGCTACGTCTGGCGGGCGCGGCTGCGCCGCCTCTACGACGAGGGCCGTCTCACCCGCGATCTCGGCTGGGCGCGCCGGCTCGGCATCCCTGAAGGCAAAGCCCGCCGCATCGCCGCCCTGCCACGGGTCGGCGAGATCGTCGCGGCGGTCGATCGCGCCAGCCCGCGCCTCGCCTACCGCCCGCTGATGCCGCGGCAGCTCCCCGGCCAGATCCGGCTCGCCCGCCTCGTCCTGCCGCTGTTGCGCGCGAGCCTCCGCCTGCGCCGTTCGGCGCCGTCGGCACGCCCGGTCGCCCCAACGGCCACCGCCGACGCGTAAAGTCCGGGATCCCGAAGGTCTCAGGCTTCGTCGCGCGTCGGGCCGAAGATCGGCTCGAAGGCGGCGCGCAGCGCTATGTCCACCTCGGGCAGGCTGACGATGCGGCCAAGGTCGGCCAGGCTCGTGACCCCGTGCTCACGCACGCCGCAGGGCACGATGCCGGAGAAGTGGGCGAGGTCCGGCTCGACGTTGAGGCTGATCCCGTGCAGGCTCACCCAGCGCCGCACCCGGATGCCGATCGCCGCGATCTTGTCCTCGACGGTCGGTCCCTTGTCCGGCCGGCGCACCCAGACCCCGACCCGGTCCTCGCGGCGCTCGGCCCGGATGTTGTAGGCGTCGAGTGTCGCGATCAGCCACGCCTCCAGGCTCGCCACATAGGCCCGCAGGTCGGGCCGGCGCCGGTTGAGGTCGAGCATCACGTAGGCGATGCGCTGGCCGGGCCCATGATAGGTGTACTGCCCGCCCCGGCCCGTGCGGTGGACGGGGAAGCGCTCCGGCTCGACGAGGTCGGCGGTCTTGGCCGAAGTGCCCGCCGTATAGAGCGGCGGGTGCTCCAAGAGCCAGACGAGTTCGTCCGCCTCGCCGCGGGCGATGGCCGTGGCGCGGGCCTCCATCTCGGCCTCCGCCTCTTGGTAGTCGACGAGGGTGTCGGTCACGCGCCAGACCACCGGCGGCGCGCCCGCCCGCGGCAGGAATGTCGCGGGTGCGATCGAAAGCCGGGAAGCGGGTGCCGTGAAGGAATTGTTTACCAAGACTTCACCATCGCGTGCGGAAGGTTTTCCGGGTTTTTAACAAACGGAGCATCCGCGCGTGGCGGTCCTGGACGAATTGCAGGTCGATCTCAAGGTCGTACTGGGGCGCAGCCACATGCCGCTGCACATGCTGCTGCGCATGGGCCGCGGCGCGGTGATCGAGCTGGAGGCCACCGAGACCGACATGGTCGAGATCCTCGCCAACGATCACCCGATCGCCCGTGGGCAGATCGTGGTGACCGGCAACCGCATCTCCGTGGAGGTGACCGAGCTGATCCGCAAGGCCGAGGTCGTGCGCACCCCCGGCGTGACCATCGGCGAGGGCGCCGTGCCGATCCTCGACGACGCGGGCGCGATGCCCTGAGCGGTTTTCGAGGCGGCAAAACGCCAAGAAGCGCATCCGGCGCTTGTGCCCGCCCCGGGCATCTGTTATCCGCTGCGCCGCCCACACAAGACACCGGCCGCCACAAGCGGCACGGCGGCAAGGGCGGCCATGGCGGAATTGGTAGACGCGCTAGCTTGAGGTGCTAGTCCCGCGAGGGGTGGAGGTTCGAGTCCTCTTGGCCGCACCATACTCCTTCCTGAGTGATCGGAAGGAGTTGGGGCGAAAATCAGAAGTGAAAATAGCCGCAATCACGCAGCGGTCTCACACAAGACTTCCCGGCGCTGCGCGTTGATGGAAGCATCCCCCGGAGAGGGTCTTTCCATCCGGGGCGGCGATGTTCCGTGATCGCTTGGCTGGTGCGAGGTGCATGGCATCGGCCCGGCATTGATGCTGCGCCGACCTCTCACGATCGAAGCCGCTGTTCGGTTGTTTCGTCCGCGGCGACCATCCCGGGGGATCGGCCGACCATCGCCGTGAGCGGCAGGGGCCGGCCGCATTCCCTCGATGAAGCGGGCGCCCTCGGCGTTGGCGGCTGTTCCGAAAATCTGCCTTTGACGAGCCCGATCCGGACGACGCCGTCTTCGGGAACGCCCTCCGACGCGCGAGCGAACGCAGCGTCACCCGAGACAGGGCTGGAGGCGTGACGCTCAGCGACGGCCTTCGATGCTGTTCGAGAACGCCCGGCCGGCGGACGCCGCACCGTTGGGCAGCCGCAACCAGAATCACAGCTGGCCGTGTGACGGGAGCGTCCGCACTCGCAACGCGCCGCCGCGAGCCGCTCTTCTCGGCATGGCCGAAGGATCGGCGCATCGACCCCGTCAGACGGAAGATAAAGGCGCAAATTAATTGCCGAAAGTTCCCGGACGATTTTGCCTAACCGACTGATAAGCCAGCGTTTTCGGCAGTGAAATGTTGCAGATCCGGCACATCATTCCACGATCATGAGAGAATTATAATCCGATCGGCAGATAACAGATCCCGATGGATTGTCGGCGTCGCCGGTTCCCCGCATGGTTGGGCCGTGACCGAAAGCAGAGTTAGAGCAAAGCAGCGTTGAAGGCCGCAGGCGCTCCGGGAACGGAGCCCATCTCTCTGCATTTCGTCGCCAATTGATCGCTCGGCGCATAACTGACGAAAAAGCGCCCGCTCGAAATGGGAGGGATGAACTATGGCTTTGCCAATCACGTTCAATAATACCACATATGCTCCTGGCTTCCTTGGAACCGATGACGGCGGCGCATCCGGAAACTTTCAGGTCGATACCGCCTCGACCTATTCCGTCACAGTATCAGGCACCATCAACGCTGTCGGCGATCCAGTAACGCTGACCTATGGAGCCGATGCTCCCGCCGGTTTTGCAGGCACGTCCATTCAGCTGACCTCGACGCAGTTCGACAATTCGGGCCAGATCCTGTTCATAAGCAGAGCCATTCCGCCCGGGGAGACGGAGACCGGCAACTACCGCTACCTTCTCTCGAACACCCAGGTGGTCGGCTCGAATCCGCCTGCCGGGTCCACCCGGACGCGCTTCCTGGCCGACGGCAACAACACGCTCGGCGATTACAACGTCCAGGCTGCGCCCTGCTTCACCACGGGCACCCTCATCCGCACGGCCCGCGGCGAGGTTGCGGTCGAGGATCTGATCGTCGGCGATCTCGCCGTGACGGCCTCCGGAACGCTGCGTCCGATCACGTGGATCGGCAACCGCGCCCTCGATGCCAAGGGTGAGGCGCTGCCCCACAACGAGCAGCCCATCCGGATCCGCGCGGGCGCCTTCGGCCCCGGCCTCCCGGCGCGCGATCTGCGCCTCTCGCATGGCCATCCGGTGCTCGTCGGCGCCGATGCCAACGGCGAGGGCGGCGTGCTGGTGCCCGTGATGTGCCTGATCAACGGCACCTCCGTCCTCCGCGAGCCGGCGACGCAGGTGACCTACTGGCATGTCGAGCTGGATGCGCACGACATCCTGCTCGCCGAAGGTCTGGCTGCCGAGAGCTACTACGACATGGGCAGCCGGGTCTGGTTTGCGGGCGAGGACGGCCGGCTGACCGATCCCGACTTCGTGCCGGCCGGCGAGCACGGCCGCTGCCGCCCGGTGGCGGTGGACGGCGCTCTCGTGGACGGTGAGCGGCAGCGGCTCGGCGCGGTCTTCGCCGCGGAGATCGACGGCCACGCCGCCTGGACCGACATGCCGGCGTGGCGCGCCGCGTAACAGGGCACGCCCCCCGTGACCGACCGCGCGCCTCTGCCGAACCCCGGCAGGGGCGCGTGGCGTCGGGCCCGCCCGCGGCCACCGAGCAGGCCGGATGCGATCCGGGGCGATGCCCCGGCGCCGAGGCGCCTATATGAAAGGCCGTCCCTTTCCGCGGAGATGGCCCATGGACCTCGACGTTTCGCTTCACATCGCCGGCCGCTGGCGTCCCGGTGGCGGCGGCGGAACCCTGGCCGTCCTCAACCCGGCCACGGGCGAGGCGATCGGCCGGGTCGCGGTTGCGACGCGGGCCGATCTCGACGAGGCGCTGGAGGCGGCCGAACGGGGCTTTGCCGCGTGGCGGCGGGTCTCCGCCTTCGACCGGTCCAAGGTGCTGCGCCGGGCCGCCGCGCTGATGCGCGAGCGCGCGGAGGACATCGCCCGCACCATGACCGTCGAGCAGGGCAAGCCGCTCGCCGAATCACGGATCGAGACCGGGGTGGCGGCCGACATCATCGAGTGGTTCGCCGAAGAGGGCCGGCGCGCCTACGGCCGGGTCATCCCCGCCCGCGCCGAGGGCGTGCTGCAGATCGTCACCCGTGAGCCGGTCGGGCCGGTGGCGGCCTTCACGCCCTGGAATTTCCCGATCAATCAGGCCGTGCGCAAGCTCTCTGCGGCGCTGTGCACCGGCTGTCCCGTCATCCTCAAGGGACCGGAGGACTCGCCGGCCTCCTGCGCCGAACTGGTGCGCGCCTTCCTCGATGCGGGCGTGCCCGGCGACGCGCTCGCCCTGGTCTACGGCGATCCGGCCGAGATCTCCGGCTATCTCATCCCGCACCCGGTGATCCGCAAGATCACCTTCACCGGCTCGACCGCGGTCGGCAAGCAGCTCGCGGCGCTCGCGGGCCAGCACATGAAGCGGGCGACGATGGAACTCGGCGGCCATGCTCCGGCGATCGTGTTCGACGATGCCGATATCGACACCGCCGTGCGGGTGCTGTCCGCCAACAAGTACCGTAACGCCGGCCAGGTCTGCGTCGCCCCGACCCGCTTCCTCGTGCAGGAGAACGTGTACGACCGCTTCGTCGACGGCTTCGTGGCCGCCTCAAAGGCGCTCAAGGTCGGCGACGGCCTCGATCCCGAGACGCAGATGGGTCCCCTCGTCCACGGCCGCCGTGTCGAGGCGATGGAGGCCTTCGTGGCCGATGCCGAGGCCAAGGGCGCGCGCCTCCTCACCGGCGGCAGCCGCATCGGCAATCGCGGCCACTTCTTCGAGCCCACCGTCTTCGCCGACGTGCCGTTGGAGGCCCGGATCATGAACGAGGAGCCGTTCGGACCGATCGCGGCGATCCGACGCTTTTCCGATGAGGCGGAAGCGCTCACCGAGGCCAACCGCCTGCCCTACGGGCTCGCGGCCTACGCCTATACCCGCTCCGGCACCCGGGCGAACCGGGTCGGGGCGGGGGTCGAAGCCGGCATGATCTCGATCAACCACCACGGCATCGCGCTGCCCGAGACGCCCTTCGGCGGCGTGAAGGATTCCGGCTACGGCAGCGAGGGCGGCTCGGAGGCGATCGAGGCCTATCTCACGACGAAATTCGTGACGCAGGCCAACGCCTGACCGGGCCGGGGTGGCGCCG
The DNA here is from genome assembly GCF_004683995.1 of Methylorubrum sp. Q1. Taxonomy (NCBI): domain Bacteria; kingdom Pseudomonadati; phylum Pseudomonadota; class Alphaproteobacteria; order Hyphomicrobiales; family Methylobacteriaceae; genus Methylorubrum; species Methylorubrum sp. Q1. The sequence goes on from NZ_SRHQ01000003.1 coordinate 109,870, forward strand.
CCGCTCGCCACCCCAGCCGCCCCATCACCGGTCAAGCGTGCCTCCGCCGAGCCGATGCAGTGCCCGTTATGAGAGGGTGGGACTGCTCTGATCCACAACCGAACTTGAGCAAATGAAACTTTTCTTGAGGTTCGGGAGTTTAAGCCCTCACGAACTCAAGAAAAGGACAGCTTGATTCAAGCGAGCTGCTCCGAGGGAAGCGCTCGCATGCTGTATCCTCTTTACGAGGCCGGCCATCTCATGCTCGCACCGATGCGCTTGGCGGCGGAGGCTACCAAGCTTGCCTGCGAGAACCCGTTCAATCCCTTCGCCTACGCCCCGCAGAGCCGCACCATGGCCGCGGGCTGCGAGATGTTCGAGCGTGCCACCCGCGTCTACGCCAAGCCGGCCTTCGGGCTCGGCGTGCCGGAGCGAGTGGTCTGGGAGCGCCCGTTCTGCCGCGTCGTCGCCTTCGGCGAACCCTCCGCGGAACGGGAGGCGAAGCCCAAGCTCCTGATCGTCGCGCCGATGTCGGGCCACTACGCCACGCTGCTGCGCGGCACGGTCGAGGCGTTCCTCCCCAGCCATCAGGTCTTCATCACCGATTGGTCCGATGCGCGTCAGGTGCCGGCGAGCGCCGGCCGGTTCGGCCTCGACGACTACATCGACACCTGCATCGCCCTGTTCGCGGCGCTCGGGCCGGACCTTCACGTCGCGGCAGTCTGTCAGCCCTCGGTACCGGTGCTCGCCGCCATCGCCCGCATGGAGGCGCAGGATCACCCGCTCGTGCCGCGCTCGGCCGTGCTGATGGGAGGGCCGGTCGATACCCGTCGCTCGCCCACCGCCGTCAACATCATGGCCGAGGCGAAGGGCTTCGCGTGGTTCGAGCGGCACTGCATCCATACGGTGCCGGGCGGATATCCGGGAGCGGGCCGCGCGGTCTATCCGGGCTTCCTTCAGCTCGCCGGCTTCATGGGGATGAACCTCGAGCGCCACCGGGACGCCCACCAGGCGATGTTCGACCATCTCGTGCGCGGCGACGGCGACTCGGCCGCACGCCACCGCGCCTTCTACGACGAGTATCTCGCGGTCATGGACCTGACTGCCGAGTTCTACCTCGAGACGATTGAGCGGGTCTTCATCAGCCACGACCTGCCCCGCGGCACCCTGCGTCATCACGGCGAACGGGTCGATCTCGGCGCGATCCACCGCTGCCACCTGATGGCGGTGGAGGGCGAAAAGGACGACATCACCGGCCTCGGCCAGACGAAGGCCGCGCTCGATCTCGCGGTGAACCTGCCCGAGGCGGCCAAGACCTACCACATGCAGCCGGGCGCCGGGCATTACGGCATCTTCAACGGCTCGCGCTTCCGCCAGGACATCGTGCCGTTGGTGCTGGGCTTCATGGAACGCAGCCTGCGGCCCGCCGCGCCGCGTCCGGCCCCGGTCGTGCCGGCACCGGAGCCGCATCCGATCCTTCTGCGCCACAGCCCCGTCCCGCAGTCTCCGCGCGCCACACCCGCCCGCGCCATCATGCTGCCCGAGGCCATGGCCGATCGGCAGGAACGACCGGAAGCGATCCGGCAGCGGATCGCCCTGTAACCGTTGCTCCCAACCGCTCTCCGCCATCCGTCAAAGCGGCCGCCGATTCCTTCGGCGGCCGCTTTGACGTGGAAGGGGCGCTGCGACCCCACCGCGTTTGACCCGCCCCCGCGCTGGAATTATGCATTCAAAAAGCCATGCGCCCGTACAGGCTGCGGCGCGGGGAGGGAGGTTCCACTTGGGCGCGAGCGCGACACCGGGCGAAGCGGCTTTCGGGGCAACGGCCTCCAGCGCGCGGGCGAAGGCTCGCAACGATGCGGGGCTGCCGCGCAAGCTCGCGGAGACCCTGCAGGGCGAGGCCCGCTTCGACGCCTTCACCCGCGGACGCTACGCCACCGATGCCTCGATCTACCAGATCATGCCGGCGGGCGTGGTCTTCCCCAAGAGCGCCGCCGACATCGCCGCGACGCTGAAGGTCGCGGCCGACTACGACGTCCCCGTGATCCTGCGCGGCGGCGGCACCTCGCAGAACGGCCAGCCGATCGGCTCCGGCCTCGTGGTCGATTGCTCGCGCCACTTCAACGGTGTGCTCGCCTACGACGCGGAAGGGGGGACGGTCACCGTCGAACCCGGCCACGTGCTGGAGCGCCTCAACGCGCGGCTGAAAGCCGACGGCTGGTTCTTCCCCGTCGAGCCCTCGACCGCGACCCGCTGCACCATCGGCGGGATGGCCGGCAACAATTCCTGCGGCGCCCGCTCGCTCCGCTACGGCAAGATGAGCGACAACGTGCTCGCTCTGGAGGCCCTGTTCCACGACGGCGCCGCCTTCGGCTTCGGGCTCACCGGCAACGCGGCGAGCGCCGTGACCGGCGGCGCGCGGGCGGAAGACCTCGCCCGACGCATGCTCGCTTTGGCGGATGCCCACCGCGACGAAATCGAGACGATGTACCCGAAGGTGCAGCGGCGGGTCGGCGGCTACAATCTCGATTCGCTGATCGAACCGCGCCCGAACCTCGCCCACCTCCTCGTCGGCTCGGAAGGAACGCTCGCCGCCACCACCGCGGTGACGCTCAAGCTCTCCCGTCTACCGACCCACCGGGCCATGGGCGTGTGTCACTTCCCCTCGTTCCGCGCGGCCATGGAGACGACGAAGGCGATCGTCGGCCTCGACCCCGTGGCGGTCGAACTCGTCGACAACAACGTGCTCGTGCTCGGCGCCGACATCCCGCTGTTCCGCACGACCCTGGCCGACATCACGCGAGGCCAGCCGAACTGCCTGCTGCTGACCGAGTTCGCCGGCGACGACCTTGCCGCGCTGAAGCGAGACCTCAAGCGCCTCGACCAGTGCATGGCCGATCACGGCTTTCCCGACGCGGTCGTCGAGGTCGTGGAGCCGAACCGCCAGAAGGCGGTCTGGGAGGTGCGCGAGGCCTGCCTCAACATCATGATGTCGATGAAGGGGGACGCCAAGCCCGTCTCCTTCATCGAGGATTGCGCCATCCCCCTGGAGCATCTGGCCGACTACACCGATGCGGTCACCGAGGTGTTCTCGCGGCACGGCACCCGCGGCACGTGGTACGCCCACGCCTCCGTCGGCTGCCTGCATGTACGCCCGATCCTCGACATGAAGCAGGGCGGCGATGTCAAAAAGATGCGCGCCATCGCCGAGGAGACGGCAGAGCTGGTGCGCCGTCACAAGGGCTCCTATTCGGGCGAGCACGGCGACGGCATCTCGCGCTCCGAATTCGTGGAGCCGCTGTTCGGCCAAAAACTCACCCGCGCCTTCGAGACGGTGAAGGACGGCTTTGATCCCGACAACCGCCTGAACCCCAACAAGATCGTCCGTCCGCTGAAGATGGACGACCGCACGCTGATGCGCTTCGGCCCCGGCTACGCGGTGAGCGCCCCGCAGAAGACGGCGCTGGACTGGTCGGATTGGGGCGGGTTCGGCCCGGCGGTCGAGATGTGCAACAACAACGGCACCTGCCGGAAGCTTGCCGGCGGCGCGATGTGCCCCTCCTACCGCGCCACCCGCGACGAGCAGCACCTGACCCGCGGACGCGCCAACTCGCTGCGCCTCGCGATCTCGGGCCAGCTCGGGCCGGACGCGTTCCTGTCGCCTGAAATGAAGCGCACGATGGATCTGTGCGTGTCGTGCAAGGCGTGCCGCCGGGAATGCCCGACCGGCGTCGACATGGCCAAGATGAAGATCGAGTTCCTGCACCATTACCACGCCCGGCACGGCCTGCCGCTGAAGGAGCGGCTGGTCGCCGAGATGCCGCGCTACGCCGGCGTCGCCGCAGCCCTCGCGCCGCTGCTCAACCTGCGCAACCGCTACCCGGCGCTCGCCCGGTTCGGTGAGGCATGGACCGGCTTCTCCGCCCGCCGCTCGCTGCCGGAATGGCGCCGGCCCTGGCGGGAGACCGGCGAGGTGGCCCATCCGCAAGACGTGGCGGGCGACCACCGCGACCTCGTCCTGTTCGGCGACACCTTCAACCGCGCCTTCGAGCGCGAGAACCTGGAAGCCGCCGAGCGGGTGCTGCGCGCGGCGGGCTACCGCCTGCACCGCGTCGTCGCCCATAAGGGGCGCCGCCCGCTCTGCTGCGGCCGCACCTATCTCGCCTCCGGCCAGACCGACAGGGCGCGCGAGGAGGCTCGGCGCACGCTCGACACGCTCCTGCCCTTCGTGCGGGCCGGCGCCCGCGTGGTCGGCCTGGAGCCGTCCTGCCTCCTCACCTTCCGCGACGAGTTTTTGTCCCTGCTGCCGCGGGAGGAGGCGAGCGCGTTGGCCCAGAGCGCCCTGCTGTTCGAGGAACTGCTCGCCGCCGATCTCGCCGCCGGCCGCATCAGCCTCCCGCTCGCCGACCAGGGCGGCCGGGTCGCCCACCTGCACGGCCATTGCCACCAGAAGTCGTTCGGAGTGATGGGGTCGGTGGAGACGGTGCTGCGGGCGGTGCCGGGGCTCGATGTGCGGGTCATCGAATCGAGCTGCTGCGGCATGGCCGGCGCCTTCGGCTACGGCAAGGATACGATCGACGTCTCCTTCGCCATGGCCGAGCTGTCGCTGTTCCCGGCGCTCCGGAAAGCGTCCGCCGACGACCTCGTGGTCGCCGACGGCACGAGCTGCCGCCACCAGATCCACGATGGTCTCGGCCGCGACGCGATCCACGTGGCCCGCGTGCTCGATACGGCCCTTATGCCGGCGGGCTGACCGCGGCTCAGGGTCGCCGCTTCGGAACGCAGGCCGTCCCATCCGGTTGTCGCGGCAATCCCCGAACAGGAGCCGTGATGTCCGATCCGCTGACCAAGTACCCGCGCCCGCCCTTCGAGACGCCGTCGCAGAGTTTCCCCGGTAAGACGGGCAAGATGGCGCCCGAGCCCGACCACGGCGAGGAGAGCTACAAGGGCTCCGGCCGGCTCGCCGGCAAGGTGGCCCTGGTGACGGGCGGCGACAGCGGCATCGGCAAGGCGGTCGCCATCGCCTATGCCCGCGAGGGCGCCGACGTGGCGATCTCCTACCTGCCCGACGAGCAGGCGGATGCGGAGAGCGTCGGCCAATGGATCGAGAAGGCGGGCCGGCGCGCCCTGCTGCTTCCCGGGGACATCAAGGACGCGGCCTATGCCCGCGAGATCGTCGAGCGCACGGTCAAGGAATTCGGCCGGCTCGATATCCTGGTGAACAACGCCGCCTTCCAGCAGCCGAACCAGGGCGTCGCGGACATCGACGACGACGTGTTCGAAAAACACTTCCAGACCAACATCTTCGGCCCGTTCTACGCCACCAAGGCCGCGCTGGCGCATCTCAAGCCCGGCGCCTCGGTGATCTTCACCTCCTCGGTCAATTCCAAGCACCCGGTGCCGACCCTGTTCGCCTACAGCGCCACCAAGGGCGCGCTCAGCAACATGGTGCTCGGCCTCGCGCAGTTGCTCGCCGAAAAGGGCATCCGCGTGAACGGCGTGCTGCCCGGCCCGATCTGGACGCCGTTCATCCCCGCCGGGATGAGCGAGGATGCGGTGAAGACCTTCGGCAGCCAAGTGCCGTTCAACCGCCCCGGCCAGCCGGCGGAGCTCGCCTCGGCCTATGTGATGCTGGCAGCCGAAGAGAGCAGCTACACCTCCGGCGCCCTGATCACCGTCGCCGGCGGCATGCCGATCTTCTGACATCCCCTCCGCCACCCCGGCGCATCGTCCTCGATCCGAGATCCAGGACGATGCGCCGGCGGCGGCGGAGCCGAAACCGATCAGGGTCTGGCCTCCCGGATCTGCCCGGCGAGGAAGGCTTCGGCCCGGTGCCACGCTTCGTCGGTGTCGCCGCGAAAATTGAGGTCGCGGGTCAGCACCGCGTGGCCGGTGTGCGTATCGACCACCCGCGCGAAGATCTGCAGGATCAACGTGCTGCTCTTGTGGACCACGCCGACGAAGACGAGGCTCGCATCCGCTTCCCGGGCAGCGGCGAGAAGGCATTCGGGGTGCTCGCCCGGGCAACGGGTGCGGAGCGTCTCCGAGGCGAGCCGCAGGGTGCGGTAGCTGCCGTCGCTGCCGAGATCGGCCGCGAGATCCTGGGCCATGACCGCGAGGCGGCGGGCGTGCTCCGGCCCCTGGTCGATCGGCTCGCCGGACGTGTCGAGGAGCTTCAGCGGCAGGATCGCCAAGGTCGTCGGTCTCGGCTCGGCGCACGGGGCGGACGGCGCTGCCGCCAGGATGAGACCGGCCGCAGCAAGCTGCGCGCCCCATCGGGCGCCATAGGTTCCGCTCATGATCACACCCCGTTCCACCAACGCCGCATGAGGCGGCTCAGGGGGACGCTACGGCGCTCGGGGCCCGGCCTCTTGCCATTCGGTGCCGCCCGGTCGAGCCTGCGCACCGGGAGGAGGGCCCATGGACAGGGCGGGACTGACGCGGGCGTGCACAATGGGCCCGATCGTGGGGGCGGTGGAGACCGCGGGCGGTTCGATCGCGCGGGTGTTCCGGCGGGCCGAGATGCCGCTCGCCCTGATGGACGCGCCCGACCGCCTCATCCTGCTGCGCGATCAGCTCCGCCTCGTGGAAGAGGCCGTGCGCGAGAGCGGCGACCCTGCCTTGCCCGCCCGGCTCTCCATCGCCACGGGAATCGGCGGCCTCGGCGCCATCGGCCGGCACGTCCGTGCATGCGCGACCCTCGGCGCGGCGCTGGCGCGGGTCGAGGCGATCACGCCGGAGCTTCTCCAGACCGCGACCTGGACCGGCCTGCGCCAGGAGGGCGGGGACGCCGTCTACGGGTACGCCGTCGCCGAGCGGATCGAGGTGGGGCGGCAAGCCAACGAGATGCTGGCGCTCGGCTACCTGCTGGGCACGGTGAGGCACTTTCTCGGGCCACGCTGGCGCCCGCGGCGCGCGATCTTGACCGGCGCGACCCTGCCCGACCGGGCCGAGATCGAGCGCGTCTTCGGTTGCGATCTGGATCTCGGGCCGCGTGCCGGCCTTCACTTCGGCGCCGCGCTGCTGGCCACGCCGAATCCAGCGCCCGGCCCGCTCCTCGACACGCCGCCGCAACCGCTGCCGGACGGCCTGCCGGCCTGCGTCGCCGGGCTGGTCGATCTCGCACTGTGCGAGGGCCGTCCCTCGATCGACTGGGTCGCACGCCGGCTCGGCCTGTCGCGGCGCGGCTTGCAGCGGCGGCTGGAGGCGGAGGGCACGGGCTTCGCACACATCCTCCAGCATGTTCTGCGGGTGCGTGCCGAGGCGTTGCTGGCGCAGCCCACAAGCCCCATCGGCCGGATCGCGCTCGATCTCGGCTACGCCGATGCGGCCCACTTCACCCGTGCCTTTCTCGGCTGGACCGGCCTGACCCCACGGGCTTGGCGCCGCCTGCACCTCACAAGTCCAGGTGTCGAAAGGACAGGTCCTTTCGCGGGTCCAGGGCAGAGCCCTGGAGACAAGCCGGGGCGCTGCCCCGGCACCCCGCCAAAGGAATGATCCCTTTGGGATCCCGGAATTTTCAGCGGTACGCGGACATCCAGCCGAGGCCGGCTTCCGTGCCGGAAGCGGGCAGGTATTCGCAGCCGATGAAGCCGTCGTAGCCGAGGCGGTCGAGGGTCGCGAACGCGGCGGAGACATCGATGCGGCCGGTGCCGGGCTCGTGGCGGCCGGGGGCGTCGGCGATCTGGACGTGAGCGATGCGGGCGCGGTGGGCTGCGAGTTCGGTGGCCAGATCCTCGCCCATCATCGCCATGTGGTAGAGGTCGGCCTGGATGAAGAGGTTTGCGGCGCCGACCGCCTCGATCACGCGAGCGGCGTCGGCGAGACGGTTCAGGAAGAAGCCTGGCATGTCGCGGTCGTTGATCGGCTCGATCAGCAGGCGCAGGCCCGCTCGTCCCAGCGCGTCGGCGGCGTAGGCGAGGTTTTCGGTCAGCGTCGCGAGAAGGCACGCCCGCTCGATGCCGGCCGGTACGATGCCGGCAAGACAGTTGATCTGCCGGCATCCGAGTGCCCCGGCATATTCGATCGCGCGCGCGACGCCCTCGCGAAATTCGCAGACCCGGTCGGGCAGGATGGCGATGCCGCGCTCGCCCGCCGCCCAGTCGCCGGGCGGCAGGTTGTGCAGCACCAGCGGCAGGCCCGCCTCCGCGAGGCGGTGCGCCAGCGCCTCCTTCGGCTCGACATAGGGAAACTGCATCTCCACGGCCGCGAAACCGGCAGCGCGGGCTGCCGCGAACCGATCGAGCAGCGGCCGTTCGGTGAACAGCAGGCTCAGATTGGCAGCGAAGCGGGGCATATCCGGGCCGTCTGGTCGCACAAAATGCATTCAAAAATGATGGATTTTGCCGACATCAATCGATGTCGGCTGTGGCCGGCTCGCGGGAGATGGGCTGCGCGGCCTCCCGGTCGGCCGCGGCCTTCCGCTTGTTGCGCAGGTGGCGAAACAGGATGTCGCTGAGTTCCGAACCGGCCCGGCGGCGCAGGGCGTCGAGGATTTCCTCGTGCTCGCGCATCGCCTCGCCCCAGCGGTCGCGGTTGGCATCGAGATTGGCCGAGTAGCGTGCCCGCCGCAGGCGCCCGGCGAAGCCGGCATAGGTGGCGCTCAAGGGCCCGTTGCCGGCGGCCTGAACGATCCGGTCGTGGATCGCCTGATTGCACGCGAAGTAGCCGTGCAGGTCGCGCCGCAGATAGTGGCCGTACATCTCATGGTGGAGCCGCTCGATCTCGGCAAAGGCCTCGTCCGTGATGCGCTCGCAGGCGAGACGGCCGGCCAGGGCCTCCAACCCGCCCATCATGTCGAACAGCTCGACGATTTCCTGCTCGCCGATCCGGCGCACCCGCGCCCCACGGTTCGGCAGCAGGTCGATCAGCCCCTCCGAGGCCAGCACCTTCAGCGCCTCCCGCAGGGGCGTGCGCGAGATGCCGAAGCGCTCGCACAGGAGCCGTTCGGGGACACGGGCGCCCGGCGCGAGATTGCCCTCGACGATGAATTCGCGCAGCCGCGCCAGCACCTCGTCGTGGAGGGAATGCACGAGGTTTTCCCGAGGCTTGGCCGGCAGTTCGACCGGGAGCGGGGCGGGGAGGGGGATCGGGCCGTCTGCGCCCTCCGATTCGCATTCGGCGCGTGTCATGGCGGAAGTCATGGCCGATTGGTAGCAGCGGGCTCAACCGCCGTCGATGGGAAGAATGTAGGCATGATACTTCTTGTCTCGGCTAAAAATGAATGCAAACCTACAGGATGAAACGACCGGGCATGACGTGAAGCGCCCGGCATCCGGCCCAACGGGAGGGACCATGTCACGCGGCGTGGGATCGTGATCATCGGGGCTTCCTCCGGTTCTTATGAGCAAGCGCCCCGGGCCCCGCATCTGACGCGCGGCTTGGCCCGGGGCGTGGGCGTTCGGGAAAAGATCAGCCGTCGAGGCCGGAGCGCAGGCGCGCCATGGCGGCGAGCACGCCGCCCTGCCGGTGCGGCACGCCGGCCGCCGCCAAGCCCATCTCGACGCCGGACAGGGCGCCCATCAGGGTCAGGTCGTTGGTCTCGCCGAGATGGCCGATGCGGAAGATCTTGTCGGCGAGCTTCGACAGCCCGGCGCCGAGCGACATGTCGAACTTGTCGAGCACGAGCGCGCGGAAGGCATCCGCCCCCTTGCCGTCCGGCATCATCACGGCGGTGAGCACCGGCGAGTGCTCGTCGGGGTTCAGGCACAGAACCTCGAGCCCCCAGGCCTCGACCGCGGCGCGGGTCGCGGCGGCCAGCCGCTGGTGGCGGGCGAAGACGTTGTCGAGCCCCTCCTCCATCAACATCGCGACCGCCTCGCGCAGGCCGTAGAGCAGGTTGGTGGCCGGCGTGTAGGGGAAGTAGCCGTTGGCGTTGGGCTTCAGCATCTCCTCCCAGTCCCAGTAGGAGCGGGGGAGGTTGTTGGACTTGCCCGCCGCCCGCGCCTTGTCCGAGATCGCGGTAAAGCCGAGGCCCGGCGGCAGCATCAGGCCCTTCTGCGAGCCGCTGACGGTGACGTCGACGCCCCACTCGTCGTGGCGGACATCGACCGAACCGAGCGAGGAGATCGTGTCGACCAGCAGCAGCGCCGGGTGGCCGGCAGCGTCGATCGCCTTGCGGATGGCGGGGATGCGGCTCGTCACGCCGGTGGAGGTCTCGTTGTGGACCACCATCACCGCCTTGAAGGTGTGGCTGCGGTCCTCGGCGAGCTTCGCCTCCACCAGGACCGGATCGACGCCGTGGCGCCAATCGCCGGGCACGAACTCGACCTCGATGCCCCACCGCGCCGCCATCTGCCGCCATAGCGTGGCGAAGTGGCCGGTCTCGAACATCAGCACCCGGTCGCCCGAGGAGAGCGTGTTGACGATCGCCGCCTCCCAGGCCCCCGTGCCGGAGCCCGGATAGATCACCACCGGTCCCTTGGTGCGGAAGATCGTGCGGCAGCCCTCCAGCACCTCGCGGCCGAGCACGCCGAAGTCCGGCCCGCGATGGTCGATCACCTGCCGGTCCATGGCGCGCAGCACGCGCTCCGGCACCGGGCTCGGACCCGGAATGTGCAGGAAGTGTCGTCCGGTGCGGCGCGTCATGGCCGGGCATGGTGCTGTTCCTGCTCTGCCTGATGTACTTCATCACCTATGTCGACCGGGTCAACGTCGGCACCGCCGCCCCGGAGATCAAGCGCGAACTCGGCCTCAGCAACACCGAACTCGGCCTTGTCTTCTCGGCCTTCGCCTACCCCTACGCGGTGTTCCAGATCGTCGGCGGCGTGATGGCCGACAAGTGGGGGGCGCGGCGCACCCTGCTCTTCTGCGGCTTGATCTGGGCGGCGGCGACGGTGGCGACCGGCTTCGTCGGCGGCGTGGTCTCGCTGTTCCTCGCGCGCTTCGCGCTCGGCTTCGGCGAGGGCGCCACCTTCCCCACCGCGACGCGGGCGATGCAGTCCTGGGTCGCCAAGGACCAGCGCGGCTTCGCGCAGGGCATCACCCACTCGTTCGCCCGCTTCGGCAACGCCATCACGCCGCCGCTGGTCGTGCTGATGATGGCCTATGTCGGCTGGCGCGGCGCCTTCGTCGTGCTCGGCATCGTCAGCTTCGCCTGGGTGCTGGTCTGGGCGTTCTATTACCGGGACGACCCGCGCGAGCATAAGGCCATCACGAACGAGGATCTGGAGCGGCTGGCGATCCATGACCGGACGGCGAAGCCCGCCGCCAAACCGCCGGTGCCGTGGCGCCGGCTGATCCCGCGCATGGCGCCCGTCACGCTGACCTATTTCTGCTACGGCTGGTCGCTCTGGCTCTACCTCAACTGGCTGCCCTCCTTCTTCAAGGACGGCTACGGCCTCGACATCAAGAACTCGGCCCTGTTCGCCTCGGGCGTGTTCTTCGCGGGCGTGGTCGGCGACACCCTCGGCGGCGTGATCTCCGACCGCATCCTGAAGAAGACCGGCGACCTGCAGAAGGCGCGCCGCAACGTGATCAGCTTCGGCATGCTGGGCGCCGCCGCCTGCCTCGCGGGCGTGTTCTTCACCAAGGAGCTGACCCTGGTGGCGCTGCTCTTGAGCGGCGGATTCTTCTTCCTCGAACTGGTGATCGGGCCGATCTGGTCGGTGCCGATGGACATCGCCCCGCAATATGCCGGCACCGCGAGCGGGCTGATGAATTTCGGCTCGGCCTTCGCCGCGATCGTCTCGCCGCTCACCTTCGGCCTGATCGTGGATCTCACCGGCAACTGGATCCTGCCGTTTGCCGGGTCGGTCGGCCTGCTGCTTCTGGGCGCGGGCCTCGCCTTCACCATGCACCCCGAGCGCCCGTTCGAGGATGAACCGGCGCCCCTGACCCCGCGGGTGGTACCGGCGGAGTAGAACCGTCCCGTCGCCGCGCTCTCCCCGCGGCGACGGTTCAGGGCAGGGGGAAGCGGCGCTGAAGGTCCGCCAGCATCTCGACCGCCTCGTTCGAGATGCCCGTCTCCCGTACCGCCTCGAGGCTGCGGTCCTCGAATCCCGGCGCGGTCGCCGGCTCGAACTGACGGCGATGGGCCTGATCGAGGATGTCGGCGATCCGGTCGCCGACCGCCAGGGCGATCGCGGTCGAATCCGGCCCCTCCGAGCGGTGGGCGTGCATGCGCTGGAGCGCGTCGGCGATCTGCCGCTCGAAGGCTTCGAACAGGGTCCCGGCCGCCTGCGGGCTCATCCGCATCAGGGCGCCCGCGGCGGCGCAGTACGTCTCCTTGAGCATGTACAGGGTCAGGCGGTCGATAGCCTGCTCGTCTTCGTCCGCCGGCTTGGCCATGCGCTCTCTGTCCCGTCTCCTCGGTTCCGAATCCATGGCCCTGCCAAGAGGAAGGGACAAGGGAACGGTCCCCCTTTTAACGGATCAGGCACGGGACCTGCCAAGCCCCGAGACGGGGCCGAAAGCGAGGGCGGGACCGTCGGCGTGCGGCACGCGACCGCCCTCGAACGGACGGATCGCCACCGGCGGGTTGGCCCGGCTCACCCCGTTCAGCGCCGCATTGGTGTCGGCGGGGAGAGGGCGTTCGGCGGCGTCGCAACCGCTCCGTCGAGCCGGTGCGGGCGTCCCCGCCGTCCACGCGGGACGGCGGGGGGTGTCGTTCGCACGACCGAGCCGATACGCAACGTGGCTCCCCCGTAGAATGACCGCGACCGGTTAGCCGACGGTCAATGCCGGGAACCGGCGACGTGCCGGAACGGGACCGTCTCACGCATCCGGCGCGGCCGGCCGGGGGGCGGGCGCGAAGACGAGGCGCTGGTAGACGAGACCGATACCGATCAGGCAGCCGCCGAGCCCGAGGAAGGAGAGCGCCCGCAGCGGCCCCTCCAGGCCCGAGAGGTCGAACAGGAACACCTTGAGCGTTGCCAGCCCCACCAGCACGGCGGAGGCCAGCCGCGCGGTCGCCGACCCGCGCAGGATGCCGTAGCCGAGGGCGATGAGGCCCAGGCCGAGCCACACCGCCGAGTAGGCGTACCACTCTGCCTGTCCCGTCTCGCGGTCGAGCCCGAGCCGCTCGCCCTGGAAGCCGTGGCGCACGGCGAGGCACAGGGCGAGGAAGCTCAGGGCCAGCCCCAGACCGCCGGCCATGCGCACGAACCAGGCGGGCCGCACGCCGCGTGCCGCCCGCGCCAGGGCGAAGGCCGCCGCCGCCGGCAGGGCGTAGGCGAGCACGGCGTCGTTCAGGATGAGTCCGCCCGTGACCGGCTCGTCGGTCAGGAGCGGGTTGGCGGCAAGCCCGAGGCCGAGTGCGCCCTGAAACAGGGCGAGGCAGGCGAAGGCGAGGCCAGCAAAGCGGATCACCGGCGAGGCCGAGGGACCGGAGAACCGCACCAGCACCAGGGAGAAGCCGAGGGCGGTCAGCGTCGTCAGACCCTGTTCCAGCACGCTCGTCCCCGAATCGGCCAGGGTGCCGCCGTGGAGCGCGTGACGGATCTCCAGGAAGACGAACAGGCCCGAAAGGAGAAGGCTCAAGGCTTGGGCCACCTGCTCCGGGATGCCCGCCGAGCGATCCGGACGGCGGATCGCCCAGGCGGCGAGGCCGAAGCACAGGGCCGGCAGGCCGTAGGCGGTCACGAGCCCGTTGACGATGAGCCGGTCCGACAGGCCGCCCCGGATCAGGGCCGGATCCCAGGCGAGCCGCGCGGCGACGATGACGGCCAGACCGGCCACGCACCAGCGCAGGGCCGGGATGTCGAGGCGCCGGGCGATCAGGCCGGTGGCGAGCGCCGTCCCGGCCAAGGCCGGCGTCAGCGAGCCGCCCGCGAGGGCGAAGACGAGGCCGAGGCACAGACACGCCACCGCTGCCGCGGCGAAGGCACCGAGCCCCAGCGTGAGGGCCGGGGAGGGGGTCGCGTCGCCCTGACGCCGGCACAGGACGGCAAGACCGCAGAATCCGGCGGCCAGCCCTCCCGCGGCGGCGGCGAAGTCCGGCGCCACCGCGCCGCCCGTGATTCGCAGATAGGCCAGGGCGAGCGCCGCGAGGGGCGCCACCGCCGCCCCCGCCGCGAAGGCCAGCGCGGTGGCATAGGGCAGGCGGCTGCCGCCCAGGAGCCGCAGCGTGCCGAGACCTGCGACCGCGAGCGATCCGGCCACCGCCAGCGCCAGCAGCAGACCGGGATGGTCCGTGCCGTACCAGAGAAAGAACAAGGCGGCGCTCGAGGGCTCGGCCGCCTCCGGCCAAAGCACGAGGGCGCCGGCGAGCGTCAGGGCCGCGACGGCACCACCTAGGGCGGCGGGGGCGGCGACGAAGCCCGCAAGCGCGGGCAGCACGATCGCCGCCAGGGCGGCGGCCGCCCACCCCAGGCCGCTGCCAGCATGGGCCGTCAGGCCGAGCACCGCCAACGCCACGCTCGCTGCCGCCGCGAGGGCGAGCGCGGCGAAACGGTCGAGGCGCGCTTCCGCGTCCGGTACGTGACGCCCCGGCAGAACGGCGAAGACGAGGATCGCCAGCGCCTGCTGCAGCACGAGGTGGACCTGCACGGCGACACTCTCACCGGGCAGGAGGGTGAGGAACAGGGCCCAGGCCGCCGCGCCGACGCCGCCCGCCACCGCGAGCGCGCGCCAGCCTTTCAGCCAGGCGAAGGCGTAGGCGCTGCCTGCCACCACCGGCAGGTAGAGGGCGAGCGGCCACAGGCTCGTCCCCCCACCTCCGACGAGGATCGGCGTGGCGAGCGCCCCGACGAGGCCGATGCCCGCCAAAGCCGGCCCGTGCAGCAGGGCGGCGACCATGGCAGCGAGGCCCGTCGCCGCGAGTCCGGTGAAGGCCAGGGCCGGCCCGATGAAGCCGTAGAGGGCGTGCGCGGCGTAGACCGCGCCGAACAGGCCGACCGTGCCCGCGGCGGTGACCATGGCCGGCACATCGGGCCAGATCGGAGGCACAGGCTCCGCTCCGCGCAGGCGTCGCCTCAGGAACTCTCCGAGCCCGACGAGACTGAGCGCGAGGGCAAGAGCGCCCGCGATTCGCACGCCCGGCCCGAACAGGCCACGCTCGGCCGAGTAGCGCACGAGCAGCACCGCGCCGAAGGCGATGGCGAGGCCGCCGACCCATACGGTCCAGCGGGTGCCGAAGCGCTCCTCGATGGACGGGGCGGGGGCCGAAATCGGCCGCTCCCGTGCCACGGCCGGAACGGCGCCGCGCGGCGGCGCAGGCGGAAGGGCTGGCGAGGAAACGGGCGGCACCGCAGCAGGCGCCGGTTCCGGGCGAACCGGCTCCGGAGCAGGGATCGGGGTCGTCATCGGAGCCGTGATCGGCCCGGAGCCGGCGACCGGACGCGCCTCCACCAGAGCGAGGCGCCGCTCGAGCACCCGGATATGCTGCCGCTGCCGCAGCGCCAGCAGCAGGCCCGCCGGACCGGACAGCGCGAGCGCCAGCACGATCAGCGCCGCACTCAGGAAAAAACCATCGTCCATAGGCCGAGCGTCCGCTTCGGGAGCGGCGAAGCTAGCCTTGTTTCCGGCCCTTACGGGTGCGGGTGCTCACACGCTCGTGAATCGTGGTGTCACGACTCCTACAGATCGCGCGGTCTTGCAAATGCTTGGCGGTTCAGGCGTTCGCAGCGGACGCCAGAGCGGCGCGGCCTCAGCGGACGAAGGCGAGATGAAGACGGCAACCCTCGCGTTCGACGACGGCACAACGACAATCGATCTTCAGACAGCCGATGAACAAGCGCACAGAATCAGGCACGACGACATCTGGGCCAACTTCGACATCGACACCATCGGGTGTCTCGTCCCAAATGAGGCATCCGATATCATTGCGTCCCCCCGAAGATGAAATCAGTCCTACCTTGAAAGCGTCCTGCAGAAATAAGTCACGGTAACCTTCCAACATCGGTTAACTCCGCGATTGCTTCAGATCCGCAACCAAACTTTACGGTTAATGACCACTGAAATCACGAGGAAAATGGCTACTTGAAGTCAAAAAAATCTGTTGCGTAACGGGCAAGTTCATGGAAGCCGGCTAGGGAGTCCCTATTCGTTCTTCAGCTGAGAGTGCCGTACGAAACGCCCGATCACCGACCGTCTCCGTTCTGGGCACAGCGACGCCCCGGGAGCTTTGTGAGAGACACCAAACGCTTCTCATTCTGGTCTTTTGGCGCCATGACGGCCGCGCGATGCGTCCATTCTGGCAGGCGCGCTCGGGGCGTCGGGCCTGCCCCACGCGGAGCCGCTCCCGACCGGACGCCCGCGCCGTCCACGTCAATCGTCCGGCCGCCGCGCCCGGCGACTTGACCCGCCCCGGCAGGAGCCTCACCATTCAGTCTACGCGCGTAGACTAAGGTACAAGAGGCGTGGCGACAGCCCGGTTGGCGAGCATCCCGTTCTTCAAGGAACCGGGTGTCGATCTTTCCCCGTTCGAGACGCGCTGCCATTGGCGGCGCTTCGACGAGAACGAGACGCTCGTCGATTACGACGACATCTCCACCGACGTGTACTTCCTCGCCATGGGGGAAGTGCGGATTCTCAACCGGTCGCAATCCGGCAAAGAGGTGATCCTGGGCGAGATGCGCGTGGGCGCCTTCTTCGGCGAGCTGGCGGCACTGGACGGCATCGGCCGCTCGGCCAACGTCACGGCGCTGACCCGGGGCGAGGTCTGTGTCGTACCCGCCCCTGTCTTCCGTCAGATCGTGTTCGCCTCAGAGGTCATCGCCGACCGGCTGTTCCGCCTGCTCGCCAAGCGCGTGCGCGAGTTGAACACGCGGCTGATGGAGCACGCGCTGCTCGACCTGCGCCATCGTCTCTACGCCGAACTGCTGCGCCTCTCCGTGCCGCGGGCCGGGCAGGGGAGCGATTCCGCGGGCGAGCGGGTGGTGACGCCGCCGCCCTACCACCACGTTCTGGCCGCCCGCATCGGCTGCCGCCGGGAGCAGGTGACCCGCGAGTTCACGGTGATGGCGGGCGAGGGGTTGATCGACCGCACCCGCGGCGCCCTCGTCATCCGCCGCCCCGACCTGTTGGAGGCGCGGGTGCAGGAGGCGCTGCGCGAAGACGCCTAGAGCATCGTCTTTCCCACGGTACGTCACCGAGATCCGTCGCGGCACCGGTTCGAAGATCCATCTTGCACCCCAGCCCTCCCCGTCCGGACCAGAGGCTCCGCCTGGAGCGGGTCACCAAGCGCTTTTCCGCGCATACGGCCGTCGATGCGGTCTCCCTCGACCTCGGGGAAGGCGAGTTCTTCTGCCTGCTCGGTCCCTCCGGCTGCGGCAAGAGCACCCTGCTGCGGATGGTGGCGGGGTTCGAGACGCCGGATTCCGGCACGATCCGCCTCGGCGAGACCGATCTGACGGCGCTGCCGCCGCACCGGCGGCCGGTCAACATGATGTTCCAGTCCTACGCGCTGTTCCCGCATATGAGCGTGGCGGCCAACCTCGCCTACGGCCTGAAGGGTCTGGGCCTGAGCCGGGCGCAGGCCGCCGGGCGGGTGAGGGACCTCCTCCGGCTCGTGCGGCTCGAAGGCTTCGAGGCGCGCCGCCCCGACACGCTCTCGGGCGGCCAGCGCCAGCGCGTGGCCCTGGCGCGCGCCCTGGCCCGCGAACCGCGCCTCCTCCTCCTCGACGAGCCGCTCGGAGCGCTCGACCGGGCCCTACGCGAGGAGACGCAAGGCGAGTTGCGGGCGATCCAGCGGCGGCTCGGCACGAGCTTCGTCGTCGTCACCCACGATGCCGCGGAAGCGATGGCGCTCGCCGACCGGATCGGCGTCATGGAGCGCGGCCGCCTCGTGCAGGTGGGGCCGGCGCGCGCGCTCTACGAGCATCCGGCGAGCCGCTACGTCGCGGGCCTGCTCGGCGACGTGAACCTGATCGACGGTCGCCTCGGGCGGGCGGAGCCGGGTGGAATCCGCAGCGTCGAGACGGCTCTGGGCATCCTGCGCGCGAGCGGCGAGGGCGAGGCGGGCAATGCGGTCGTGATCGCGGTTCGCCCCGAGCGTCTGATCGTGGGCGGGGAGGGGGGGCCCCATGGGCTGTCCGGACTTCTGACCGAGGCGACCTTCCTCGGCGACCGCATCCGCTACCGGGTCGAGATGGCGAACGGCACGACCTTGCGCGCCTCCGCCGCCCTGCCGGCGCCCGGCCCGATCCCGGCCGTCGGCGAGACCGTCACCCTCGGGGTGCCCGCGGACTCCGCGTGGATTCTGCCGGCATGAGCGGGCTGTCGCGACAGCCTCGACCGACCGGCGGTGACCGCTCGTCGCCGGTTGCCCCCGCACATGCGGGGCGGCTGCCCCAACGCCTGGGGCGCGGCCTCGTCCGGGGCCTGCCGCTGCTGTGGCTGGCGCTGTTCTTCGTCGTGCCCTTCGCGGTGACGCTGAAGATCAGCTTCTCCTCGCCGGCCACCGCGCAGCCGCCCTACCTGCCCGTGCTCGAATGGGATGGCGGCCTGGAGGGCTGGCGCGAGTTCTTCGAGGCGCTCGACTTCCAGAACTACCTGATGATCGCGGCCGACGCGCTCTACCGCGACGCCGCCCTCTCCTCGCTGGGCTATGCCGCGCTCGCCACCGCGATCCTCGTTCTGATCGGAACGCCGACGGCCTACGCCATGGCCCGCGCCTCGGTGCGCTGGCAGCCGATCCTCGTGGCGCTGGTCATCGTGCCGTTCTGGACGAGTTTTTTGATCCGGGTCTACGCCTGGATCGCGATCCTCAAGCCCGAAGGTCTGCTCAACGCTGCCCTCCTGAAGCTCGGCCTGATCGCCGCGCCGCTGCCGATCCTCGATAGCCCCTATGGCGTGCTGGTCGGCCTCTCCTACGCCTACCTGCCCTTCATGGTGCTGCCGCTCTACGCGGTGATGAGCCGGCTCGATCCGGCGCTCACCGAAGCCGCCGCCGATCTCGGCGCGTCGCGGGCGCGGGCCTTCTTCACCGTCACCCTGCCGCTGAGCCTGCCCGGTCTTGCCGCCGGGGCGCTGCTCTGCTTCATCCCGATGGTCGGCGAGTTCATCATCCCCGATCTGCTCGGCGGCTCCGACACGCTGATGCTCGGCCGCGTGCTGTGGAGCGAGTTCTTCTCCAACCGCGACTGGCCGCTCGCCTCGGCGGTGGCCGTGCTGCTGCTGATCCTCGTGGTCGGCCCCGTGGTGCTGTTCCGCGAGGCCGAGCTGCGCCGCGAGGAAGCGGTGGAAGGGGCTCAGGAAGCGGCTCAGCGATGAGCCTCTTCGCCCGTACGGCGCTGACCCTCGCGCTGGCCTTCCTCTACGCGCCGATCCTCGTGCTGGTCGCCTATTCCTTCAACGATTCGAAGCTCGTGACCGTCTGGGGCGGGTTCTCGACCCGCTGGTACGGGGTGCTGTTCCGGGACGGGCCGCTGATCGCCTCGGCCCTCGTCTCGCTCAAGGTCGCCGTCCTGTCGGCCGCGATCGCCGGGGTGCTCGGCACATGCGCCGCGTTGGCGCTCGACCGGCACGGGCGTTTTTGGGGGCGCGGCGCCTATACCGGGCTGCTCTACGCGCCGATGGTGATGCCGGAAGTCATCACCGGCCTGTCGCTGCTGCTGCTCTTCGTCGGCATCGGCCTCGACCGGGGTATCGCGACCCTCGTCATCGCACATGCGACCTTCGCCACCGGCTTCGTCGCCGTGGTGGTGGGTGCGCGCCTGAAGGGTCTCGACCGCTCGCTGGAGGAGGCCGCCGCCGATCTCGGCGCGGGGCCGGCCCGCGTGTTCTTCGGGATCACCCTTCCGCTGATCGCGCCTTCGGTCGCGGCCGGGTTCCTGCTCGCCTTCACCCTGTCGCTGGATGATCTCGTCATCGCGAGCTTCGTCTCGGGGCCCGGCGCCACCACCCTGCCGATGCGGATCTACAGCCAGGTCCGCCTCGGGGTGAACCCGGAGATCAACGCCGCCTCGACCCTGCTGATCGCCGCCGTCGGCCTCGTGGTGCTGGGCGCCTCCTGGCTCACGGGGCGGAAAGGGGCGGCGGTCTAGCCATGGTCGCGCGGCGCCCCCCAGTGTGCTAGCCCCGCCCGATGTCGAGCGATGCGCCGCGGGGCGTCTTCATCACCTTCGAGGGCGGGGAGGGGGCGGGTAAGTCCACCCAGATCGCGCGCCTTGCCGAGACCTTCCGCCGGGTGAGCGGGCGCGAGGTCGTGACCACCCGCGAGCCCGGCGGGACGGAACGGGCGGAAGCCCTGCGTGCTGCGCTGCTGCGGGGCGTGGCCAAGCCTTACGGGCCCTTCGCCGAGGCGCTGATGTTCGCCGCCGCCCGCATCGACCACATCGAGAACTTGATCCGCCCGGCCCTGAACCGCGGCGCGATCGTGCTGTGCGACCGTTTCTCGGATTCGACCCGCGCCTATCAGGGTGCGGCCGGCGGCCTGGATCCGGCACTGATCGACAGCCTGGAGCGGGTGACGCTCGAGGATTTGCGCCCCGACCTCACCCTGATCCTCGATCTGCCGCCCGAGGCCGGCCTCGCCCGGGCGCGGCGGCGCGGAGCGGGCGAACCCGCCGACCGCTTCGAGGCCGAGGGCATGCGTTTCCACGAGCGGCTGCGGGCGGCCTTCCGCAGCATCGCCGAGGCCGAGCCGGAGCGCTGCCGCGTCATCGACGCGGATCTCGGCCCCGATGCGGTCGAGACCGCCATCGCCGCCGCCATCGCCGCCCGGTGGCCGGATCTGCTGCCAGCCGCGGGAGAAGGGCAGGGGCAAGCGGACACGGAGCGGGAGGGCAAGGAGCGGGAGGGACGAGGTCATGCGGCCTGATTCCGCCCGGACCGCTCGCGACGCCAGTCGCACCGAGGCCGAGGCGGGCGATCTCGCCCACGTCCCGCGCCCGCGCGAACAGACCCGCCTTCTCGGGCACGGTCACGCGCAAGCCGCTTTCGCGGGGGCGCTGGCCGCGGGCCGGCTCCATCATGCGTGGCTGATCGGCGGTCCCGCCGGCATCGGCAAGGCGACGCTGGCCTACCGGGTCGCGCGCCGGCTCGTGGCCGACCCGCGCACGCTCCCCTCCCCCGATTCCCTCGACGTACCGGACGATCACCCGGCCGCGCGGCAGGTGACGGCCCTGTCCCACCCGAATCTGGTGGCGCTGCGCCGGGTCCAGGCGCCGGGCGCCAAGACGCTGCCGACCCGCATCTCGGTCGATGCCGCCCGCGAGGCACTTGCCCTGTTCGGGGCCACCGCGGGCGGGGAGGGCGGCTGGCGCGTCTGTATCGTCGACAGCGCCGAGGATCTGAACGCCAACAGCGCCAACGCCCTCTTGAAGATGATCGAGGAGCCGCCGCCCCGCGCCATCTTCCTCATCGTCTCCCACGCGCCGGGCCGCCTGCTGCCGACGATTCGCTCGCGCTGCCGGGCCCTGACGCTGCGTGCGCTTTCGGATGCGGACGTGCGCGCGATCATCGAAGAATTTCCGGCGCCCTTCGCCCGGCCCGACGCGGCGGCTCTGGCGCGGGCCGTCTCGCTCTGCGAGGGCTCGGTCGCGCGCGCGGTGGCGCTCCTCGACCCCGCCACCGCCGCGGTCGAGGCGGAAGTCTCGGCCCTTCTCGCCGGTCTGCCCGAGCCGGACGGGCGGCGCGTGCTCAAGCTGGCCGAAACGCTCGCGGGCCGCGACGCCGAACCCCTGCTCGCCACCGTTCTCGACGCGATCCAGCGCCACGTCGCCACCGAGATCGATCGGCGGCAAGGGGAGGGCCCCGCCCGGCTGCTGGCGCTGGTGGAGGCCGCCGAGCGCATCGCGTCCTCGGCCCGCGAGGCCGCGATCTACAATCTCGACCGCCGGCCGCTGGTGCTCGCGGCCTTTCGTGAATTGGCGGCGGCGACGCGGATTCCGTGAAAGTCTTGATGGGCTGAGAACGGCGCCGGACGGATCGGGCGCGGGCCGTCAGTGGGCGAGGCCGGACTTTTCCCCGGCTCGCGGCCGCGCTCCATGCGACCGCGCGGCGCCTGTCAGATCAAAGCACTGATCAGGGTGGTTGCACCGATCAGGACCACGCAGGCGCCGATTTGCACGACACGAAAGATCTCGCCGGCCGTCCGGCGGTTGTCGTTCGCAGCGCGGCGGCATGAGCGCAGCATGTAACGGTCAAGATTCGGCTCCGGAAGCTCGATCCACTGCTCTTCAGCCTGTCGAACCTTGGCGATTGACATGGAAACTGTCCTCGAAGTCGTCGGCGAGGGTCGGCCAACGCTTTTGACGCACACTGGAACCTTACCGGCCGCTCGCAGCGCCGCCGAGGATTAACCCGATGATCCCCGCCGTGTCCATGCAAAATAGAACAGGATGCTGGGTATTATAGCACCATAATGCAAAATGCTCGGGGCTCAGGCCTCGGAACGCTCGATATATGCGTCCAGCGAATATCTGGCATTTGGTGCTTGGTATACCAGAATGGCCCCGTTGGTGGCACATACGCTGCAACGCAACAAACCGCACGGGATGCCCACCATGATCTCCCTGGCTCTGCTCGCCGCCCTCACTGCCGGCGTCGCCAACATCGCTCTGGTCACCCTGGTGGCCAACCGTCTCGGTCCGAAGGCCGATACCGCTGCTGCCGGCGAGTTCGCGGCCGTCGGCGGGGCTGCGCCCGCTTCCGCGAAGCGCGCCGCCGTCAAGATCGGCAACGAGAACGTCCTGCCCGTCGGCGCCCAGCGCGCCGCCTGAACATCCTCGGCACGAGTGCTGCACGTCCAAAGAGCCCTGCCGGGATCCGGCGGGGCTTTTTTGCGTCTTCGAGGGAGCGCGGCTTAGGGCCGAGATCGGACGGCGCAGCGCCCTCCTTCGCGCGCCGGCCTCCGGCGCCCGGCAGGCCGGTTGCGTCGCGGGACGTTGCGCGCCACAAGGCATGACAGTCCGACCTTCGCATCCGGGACATCTTCTGACGTGAGCGCGAGCGAGAAGGCGAACGAGCCCTTCCTCATCACCACGGCGATCTCTTACCCGAACGGCGCACCGCATATCGGTCACGCCTACGAGGTGATCGCCACCGACTCCATCGCCCGCTTCCACCGCCTCGACGGGCGCGACGTGCTGTTCACCACCGGCACCGACGAGCACGGCCTCAAGATCCAGCAGACGGCCTCCCGCGCCGGCGTGACGCCGCGTGCCTTCGTCGATGACATGGCCGGGCGCTTCAAAGCCGTGGCCGACCGGCTCGACTGCAGCTACGACCGCTTCATCCGCACCACGCAAGCCGACCACTACGCCGCGGCCCAGGAGCTGTGGCGGCGGATGGAGGCCAACGGCGACATCTACCTCGCCAAATATGCCGGCTGGTACTCGGTGCGCGACGAGGCCTATTACGACGAGGCCGAGACCGCGCTCGGCCCCGACGGCAACCGCCGCTCGATCAAGACGGACACGCCCGTCGAGTGGATGGAGGAGGAGAACTACCTCTTCCGTCTCTCAAAGTACCAGGCCCCCCTGCTCAAGCTCTACGCGGAGCAGCCGGACTTCCTCGGCCCTGAGACGCGGATGAACGAGGTCGCGAGCTTCGTGCGCTCCGGCCTCAAGGATCTCTCGATCAGCCGCACCACCTTCGACTGGGGCGTGCCGGTGCCGGACCGGCCGGGCCATGTCATGTATGTCTGGGTCGATGCCCTGACCAACTACCTGACGGTGACGGGCTTTCCCGATGCGGGGGCAGCCAACGCCCGGTTCTGGCCGGCGAGCCTGCACGTCATCGGCAAGGACATCGTCCGCTTCCACGCGGTCTACTGGCCGGCCTTCCTGATGTCGGCCGGGCTGCCGCTGCCCAAGCGCGTGTTCGGCCACGGCTTCTTCCTCAGCCGCGGCGAGAAGATGTCGAAGTCGCTCGGCAACGTGGTCGATCCGCTCGATCTCGTCGGCACCTACGGCGTCGATCCGGTGCGCTACTTCCTCCTGCGCGAGGCGCCGTTCGGCAGCGACGGCAATTACGACCACGAGGCCATCATCAACCGCATCAACGCGGACCTCGCCAACGACCTCGGCAACCTCGCCCAGCGCTCGCTCTCGATGATCGCGAAGAACTGCGAGGGCACGGTGCCGGAGCCCGGCGCCTTCACGGACGCCGACGAGCGCCTGCTCGCCGCCGCCGCCGCCCTGCCGGAGAAGGCACGAGGGCTGATGCAGAATCTCGCCCTGCACGCGATCCTGGCCGAGATCTGGGCCGTGGTCGGCGAGGCCAACCGCTACTTCGCCTCCGAAGAGCCGTGGAAACTGCGCAAGTCCGATCCGGCGCGCATGAACACGGTACTCTACGTCACGGTCGAGACCCTGCGCCGGGTCGGCCTGATGGTGCAGCCCTTCGTGCCGACGGCGGGTGCCGCTTTGCTCGACCTGCTCGCCGTGCCGGTGAACGCACGCAGCTTCGCTTTTACCGGCTCGGAGCACCGCCTGCAGGGCGGCACGGCGCTGCCCGCCCCGGCCCCGATCTTCCCCCGCTTCGAGAAGCCGGAGGCGACGGCCTGACGCCGCCTCCCCGCATCGCTCCCTCCCCAACGAATCCGCTCAAGAGACCATGCTGGTCGACAGCCACTGCCACCTCGATTTCCCGGACTTCGCGCAGGACATTCCGGGTGTGATCGCCCGCGCGGCCGAGGCCGGCGTGACGCGCCTCCTCACCATCTCGACGCGGGTCGCCAAGGCCGACAGCTACCGCGCGCTCGCGGAGGCGCACACGGCGGTGTGGTACACGGTCGGCACCCACCCGCACGGCGCCGCCGAGGAGCCGGACGTGCCGGCCGACACCATCGCCGCGCTGGCCGATACGCCGCGCTGCGTCGGCATCGGCGAGGCGGGGCTCGACTACCATTACGAGGACGCCGCACCGGAGGCGGTGCAGGAGCGGGTGCTGCGCGCCCATATCGAGGCCGCCCGCCTCTCCGGCCTGCCGCTGGTGATCCATTCCCGCGACGCCGACGCGCAGATGGAAGCGGTGCTCACCGACGAGATGGCCAGCAGGCCCTTCAAGGCCGTGCTGCACTGCTTCTCGTCCGGCGCCCGGCTGGCCGAAGTCGGGGTCGAGCTCGGCCTGTCGGTCTCATTCTCCGGCATCGTCACCTTCCGCCGCTCGGATGCGCTGCGCGACATCGCCCGCAGCGTGCCGCTCGACCGCATCCTGGTCGAGACCGATGCGCCGTTCCTCGCGCCCGAGCCGCACCGCGGCCGGCGCTGCGAGCCGGCCTACACCGCCGACACCGCCCGCGTGCTGGCCAAGGCGCTCGGCCTGCCCTTGGAGGATTTCGCAGCGACCACCACCGCCAACTTCTACCGGCTGTTCTCCAAGGCCGCGGCGATCGAGGGCGTGAGCGCATGAGGATCGCGCGATGAGCACGGGGGAGGGCGCATGGCGAGTCTGACCCTGCGCATCCTCGGCTGCGGCTCGTCCGGCGGCGTGCCGCGGGTGGGTTACGGCTGGGGCGCCTGCGACCCGTCCGAGCCGCGCAACCGCCGCCGCCGCTGCTCGCTGCTGGCGGAGCGGCGCGAAGGGGACGGAAACGGGGGAGGGGGCGCCACGACGGTGCTGGTCGATACCTCGCCGGACCTGCGCGAGCAGCTCATCGACGCCGGCGTCACCCGCCTCGACGCCGTGCTCTACACCCACGCGCATGCCGACCACACCCACGGCATCGACGACGTGCGCCCGCTCGTCATCCACATGCACCGGCGCATCCCGGTCCATGCCGACCCCCTCACCCACGCGCTCCTCATGAAGCGCTTCGGCTACGCCTTCGAGACGCCGCCGGGCAGCCTCTATCCGCCGATCCTCGACCTGCATGAGATGCAGGCGGACGAACCGCTGACCATCGTGGGTGCGGGCGGCCCGATCGTGGCGGATGCCTTCCGCATGGAGCACGGCAACGAGATCGCCCACGGCTTCCGCTTCGGCCCCACCGCCTACGCGCCGGACGTCAGCGTGATGCCCGAGGCGGCCAAGGCCCGCCTGCACGGCCTCGACCTGCTCATCATCGATGCCCTGCGCGAAACCCCTCACCCCTCGCATTACTCGGTCTCGGACGCGCTCGCCCTGATCGAGGAGGTCGCGCCGCGCCGCGCCATCCTGACGAACCTCCACACCGATCTCGATTATGCGACGCTGGCCAGGAAGCTGCCGGGACACGTGGTGCCGGCCTATGACGGGCTGACGGCGACCCTGGATCTCTAAAGAAGATCAGGGCCTTACGGTCCGCATCTCCGGCCGGAAGAACAGCCCGGATTTCAGGCTGTCGCCGATGCGATGCGCCCGTTCGACGATGATCTGCGCGATCTCGGGCACGAAGACCTCCCTGGCGGTCTCCTCGAACAGGCCGAGCCAGCGCGCGAAATGCGCAGGGTTGATGCCTTCGATGCCGAGGTGGCGGCCGAACGGGTTGCCCTTGTAGCGGCCGGTCTTCAGCAGCACCGAGGACCAGAAATCGCGGATCGTGGCGAGATGGCGCGGCCACGCCTCGTCCGGAATCTTTGCCGCGAAGACGGGGCCGATCAGCGGATCGCGGCGCACCCGGGCGTAGAAGGCGTCGAGGAAGGCGGCCAGAGCCGCTTCGGTGAGTTCGGCCTGCTTCATGCGACAGCGCGGGATACGACAGCGCGGGGAGGGGGCTTCATGCCTGCGAAAGCCGCCCCTGCCCCGGTCAGTTCCGGGCGAGCGAGGGCTGGATCAGGCCGGCGCCGACGAGGATCTGGGCGGCCGCCGCCTTGGCGAGCTGGCGGTAGCCGGCATCGGTCATGTGCAGGCCGTCGGGGCCGATCATCTGGGCCGGGGTCATCAATCCGTGCGAGACCCAGGACTGCATCAGGGCGCGGCGGCGGATCACCGGCACGCGCAGTTCGGTGGCGAGCGCGTGCAGAGCCTCGCCGTAGCGCGCGGCACCCTCCATGCCAGAGAGCTTGCTGCACCATTGCTGGTCCATCAGCACCACGTCGGCCCCCGTGGCGCGGATCGCCAGGATGCCCGCGCGGGTCAGTTCGACGAAACGCTCCAGCGGCACCCCGGCGAGCGGATCGTTGCTGCCGGTCTGCCAGACCACGAGATCCGGGCGCTCGGCCAGCACGTCGCGCTCCAAGCGCCGCGCCATCGCCTCGGCGGTGTCACCACCCTTGCCGCGGTTGATTACGGTGATCGAGCGCCGGCTCGATGCGCCGATCTGGAGGCGCTCCTCCAAGTCGCGCTCAAGCAGGGCAGGGTAGGCCATGGCCGGTGACGAGGCGCCTGCCCCTTCCGTCGAGGAGGAGCCGAAGGCCACGATCCGCACATCGCCGTCGCGCCCGAGCTGTGAGGCGAGCCGTGCCAGCTTGGTTGGCAGGCGTTCGCCGGACGCCGGCATCTGCGGTGCCACGACCGGCGGCACATCGGGCTGCGCGCAGGCACCGGACAAGCCGAGCGGGCCGGCAAGGACGGTGGCGAGGATGAGACCGTAGAGCGGGTGGTTCAACATGGCGAAACGTCTGGCAGCCGATTCTGTTTCCCGATGTCTCCGGCTGTTGCCGGATGATTGTGACGATTGCGAGAGCGCCGCTCCAATCCGTGCGTGCCGCATGCCGGCGGCATTATCGGTATCGGAGGGCCAAAACCGGGAAAATGCCGACAGTTTATGGTTAACAGATACCTGCAGGGGCCTCTGCACCCGTCTCCATGTTCCATAATATATCTTATGCGAACGGCTTTCACGGGCTGCGAGAGACATGAACGGGCGCCGGATCCACGGCCCGAAGCGGCGCGCAGGCACTCTGTCGGACGCATGAGCCTGCTTCGGCCTTGCCTCACGCGAAGGCGCCCTGCCCCGGCCGACCGTGACGGCTCGCGGACGCTCCGTCAGGCGTCCGTCGGACCGGTGACGAAGACGAGGCGCACCACCGTGCCGCCCTCGTTGGCGTAGGTCAGCGTGCCGTCGAGCTGGCCGGCGAGCCCCTGAACGATCCGGAAGCCGAGACTGCGGCTCGTGTCCGGATCGAAGGTCGCGGGGATGCCTGGCCCGTTATCGGCGATGCTGAGCGACGCCTGCCCCGCTCCGAGGGTTTCGAACCGGATGGTGATGGTGCCGCGCTCGGTCCCGTGGAAGGCGTGCTTGAGGGCGTTCGTCACCACCTCGACCACGAGGAGCGACAGGGTGGTCAGGCGGGCGAGATCGAGGCGCACCGGCGGCGCATCGACGAGGCAGACGATGTTGCGCGCGCCCGTCGCGTCGAGCAGGTCGGCGCAGAGTTCCTGCAGGTACTGGCCCACGGGCTGGTCGGCCCGCGCCGGGTCGTAGAGGCGGCGATGGATGCGCGCGATCGTTTGCAGCCGGGCCTGCGCCTCGTCGAAGACGCCGGCCGCCTCCTGCGGATTGTCGATGACCTTGCGTTTCTGAAGAGCGAGGAGGGCCGCCACGAACTGCATGTTGTTGGCGACCCGGTGCTGCAGCTCCTGAAACATGGTGCGCTGCCGCTCGTAGAGTTGGGCGCTCACCGCCCGCTCCGCGCTCAGCCGTTCGCCCGCGACGCGCATCAGGTGGATGAGCGCGATGTCGACCGTGACGATGAAGGCGTAGAAGCCGAGCGCCAGTGCGGTCTGCGCATCGAGAAGGAAGATGTTCGCCTCGCCGATGAAGAAGTACCACGCGGCGAGCCCCGAGAGCACCGCGCAGATGATCCCCGGCCGCAGGCCGAAGAAGAACGCCGTCAGGATCACCGCCGGAAAGAAGGTCAGGAACGGGAAACCCGGCGGCAGCACGTCGTCGAGCGCGTGACGCAGGGCGATGGCGATCCCCGTCGCGCCCAGGGCGGCGACGTCGCCGAACCACGAAGGCGCGGGCAGCCGTCCGGCGGCAGGGGCGAGGGAGGACGGCATCTGGTGGGGAAAAGTCCGAAATGTGATTCGGATGAACTTTATCCGGTTTTCAGGCTCGATCTGTGTCCCGCCCACCGCGGTGCAGCTTTTTCCGCCCGTCGTTCGGGACGGGGCGGATGAGATGATGTTCAACCCTCGAGGCCATGCTCGATCGCGCTGCAATCGCGCAGGGTTCCAAGTTCCTCTTCTTTCGCGTTTTTGCACGCCCGGCGGGCATCCATTTCGGCGCAGGGCAATCTATTTCAGGATTGGCTGCGACCAGGAGCAGCACCCTCCCCCTCGCCTCTCGCTGTACTTGCCGTTGCCCTTCCTCGGTTCAACGGCCCGGGGATCGTGCCGCGCGCCGCCCGGCGATCTCGGCGATGAGGATGCCGCCGAGCACGAGGAGCAGCGCCAGCATCTCGGCCCCGCCGAAGGGTTCGCCCGCCAGCAGCACGGCGAGCCCCGCGCCGAAGACCGGCACGAGGTTGACGAACAGCCCGGCCCGATTCGGGCCGATCAGTTCGACGCCGCGGATGAAGGACAGCTGCGCCAGCAACGACGGGCCGAGCGCGACGAAGGCGACGATGGTCCAGGCCGTCGCGGTGGTGGGCCAGATCGCGTGGCCGAGCGCCCATTCGGCGGCGAGCGGCGGCAGCGAGGTGAGGAAGGCGGCCAGCGCCAGCGCGGTGAAGAAGGCGAGCCCCGACACGGCGGGGCGCCCGGCGAGCGCCACGGTGTATCCGGCATAGACGAGGCTCGCAGCGAGCATCAGACCGTCGCCGCGGTTGAGGCCGAGATGCGCCAGCACCGCGAGATCGCCGTGGGTGGTCGCCACCGCGACACCCACCAGGGTCACGGCGGCGCCGATCACCTGCCCTGCCCTCACCGGCACGCGGCGCACGGCGCGGTTCAGCGCCATGACGAAGACGGGAACCGCCCCCTGGATCAGGGCGACGTTGACCGCGCTGGTATAGGTGCCGGCGGCGTAGAACAGGCTGGCGAAGATGGTGAAGCCGCACGCGCCCATCAGGAACAGGTAGGGCCAGCGCTGCACCAGCCGGTCCCGGTCCGCCAGAACCTGGCGGCGGGCCACCACGAGCAGCACCGCGAAGGCGAAGGCCCAGCGCAGGGTGGTCAGCACCTGCGGCGAGACCTCGCCCACCGCCCACTTGCCGGCCACCGTGTTGCCCGCCCAGAGGAGGGTGGTCAGCGTCAGGATCGGGTAAGCCGCCGCGGAGGCGCGGGTGCCGGTGGTGCCTTGGGTCACGCTGGAAGATCCGTGTGCGACGCTCGTTCCAGTCCGATGCCATGCCGCGCCGGCCCCGGAATAGCCAGGGGAGGGCTCATCAGCCATTCGGTGAAGGGATCGCCCCTCCCCCCGCCGGGTTCAGCCTTTCGTCGGCTTGACGTTCCCCCGCGCCTGCCCGACTCCTCCCGCCACACCGGACGGAGCCGAACCCCTGCCCGCTTTCAAACCCTCGCGCCGCCACGCCGATCTCGGGCCCGACTTCTACGACGTCGTGGCCCCGGCCGACTTCCCCTCGGCGATCCTGCGCTACCGCAACCAAGCCTGGGCGCGGCGCGTCGGGCTCGACGATCTGTCGGACGAGGCGTGGATCGCGCATTTCGCGCGCTTCACCCCCCTGCCCGGCTCGTTCGAGCGGCCGCTGGCGCTGCGCTATCACGGCCATCAGTTCCGCTCCTACAACGCGGATCTCGGCGACGGGCGCGGCTTCCTGTTCGCGCAGGCGCACGACCGACGCGACGGGCGCCTGCTCGATTTCGGCACCAAGGGCAGCGGCACGACGCCCTGGTCGCGCGGGGCGGACGGGCGGCTCACGCTGAAGGGCGGCGTGCGCGAGCTGCTGGCCACCACCATGCTGGAGGCGCTCGGCGTCGAGACCTCGAAGTCGTTCAGCCTGATCGAGACCGGCGAGGCGCTGGAGCGGGGGGACGAGCCCTCTCCCACCCGCTCGGCGGTCCTGGTGCGGCTGTCGCATTCGCACCTGCGAATCGGCACCTTCCAGCGCTTCCAGTTCCTCGAACAGCCCGAGGCGATCGCCCGCCTCGTCGATTACGTGGTCAAAACCTACTATCCCGGCATCCAAGAAGCCGAGCCGGCGGAGCGGGCGGCCCTGTTCTTCGAGACGATGCTGGCGCGGGTGGCGCGGATGGGCGCGCAGTGGATGGCCGCGGGCTTCGTCCACGGCGTGCTCAACACCGACAACATCAACGTCACCGGCGAGAGCTTCGATTACGGCCCGTGGCGCTTCGCTCCCGCCCACGATCCGGCCTTCACCGCGGCCTATTTCGACGAGTGGGGCCTCTACAGCTTCGGCCGCCAGCCCGAGGCCCTGTTCTGGAACCTGAGCCGGCTGGCCGATTGCCTGCTCGGCCTCGTGCCGAAGGAGCGGCTGGAGGCGGGGCTGAAAGGCTTCGGCCCGGCGCTTCAGGACGCGTTCGCCGAGGCGATCCTGTTCCGGCTCGGGGTCACGCCCGCGCAAGGGGAGGGCGAGGGCGCGGTTCACCGGCTGGTCGGTGCATTCTGGGCCTTCCTCGAGACCAGCCGCGCGCCGTTCGAACAGGTCTTCTTCGATTGGCGCGGCGGGCTGGCGAGCGAACCCCGCGCGGCCCGGAGCCCGGCGGGCGAGCACTACGCCAGCGATGCCTTTCGCCCGGTGCACACCGCGCTCCAGGCGATGCGTCCCGCCGCCAGGGCCAACCTCGACCACCCTTACTTTGCCCGCGAAAAGCCCTGCACGATGCTGATCGACGAGGTCGAGGCGCTCTGGGCGCCGATCGCCGAGGCCGACGACTGGTCGGCGCTTCACGCCAAGCTCGCCGAGATCGAGACCATGGCCGGGGCCTACGGCACGCAAGCCCTCCCCCCGGAGGCCTGAGGCGGGCATGGCGCAGCGTTTCGCTCTGCGGGGTCGCACCGCCCTCGTCACGGGGGCGGCGAGCGGCATCGGCGCGGCGCTGAGCCGCGCGCTGGCGGGGCGCGGCTGCGCCCTGGCGCTGGCCGACCGCGACGCGCAGGGCCTCGCCGAGACGGCGCGCGCCGCCCGCGCTGCCGGCGTCACGGTCAGCGAGCATGTGCTCGATCTCGCCGACCGGGATGCCTTGCTTGCCCTGCCGGAGGCGGTCCGCACCCGCCACGGCGGGCTGCACCTCCTCGTCAACAATGCCGGCGTGGCGCTCGGCGGCCGGTTCGAGGACACGGACCCGGCCGACATCGACTGGCTGATGGACGTGAACCTGCACGCCGTGATGCGGCTGACCCATGCCTGCCTGCCGCTGCTGCGGGCCGAGGCCCAGGCGCAGATCGTCAACCTGTCGAGCGTGTTCGGCATCATCGCGCCCGCGGGACAGGCGGCCTACGCGGCGAGCAAGTTCGCGGTGCGCGGCTTCACCGAGGCCCTTCGCCACGAAGTCGAGGGCACGGGGCTCGGCGTCACCCTGGTGCATCCGGGCGGGGTCGCCACCGCCATCGCCCGCAACGCCCGGCGGCCCCGCACCATGGATCCCCTTGAAGCCGCCGAGGCCCATCTCGCCTTCGAGCGCCTCCTGACGATGAGCCCGGCGAAAGCCGCCGAGGCGATCCTGCGCGGAATCGAGACCCGGGCGCCCCGCGTGGTGATCGGCGCCGACGCCCGCCGCGCCCTGCTGATCCAGCGCCTGATGCCGGTGCGCTACTGGTCGCTGATCCGCCGCGCCGTTCGAGACACGTGACCATGGCCAGCCTGCGCGCCCATCTCTACGATCTCACCATCCGCCTCGCGGTGAAGGGGCGGCTCGGCGGTACCCACGATGTCTACGCCATCCGCCGCGCCTTCGAGGGTGCCCGGTTCCCGACGCCGGCCGGCGTCGCCTTCACCCCCGGCGAGGTCGGGGGCGTGCCCGGCGAGTGGGCGGAGGCCGAAGGGGCGAAGACGGAAGGGACCGGCGCGAAGGGCATGCGCCCCACCCTGCTCTATTGCCACGGCGGCGGCTTCATCGCCTGCTCGGCGCAATTGTACCGCCCGGTCACCGGCCGCTTCGCTCGAGCCGGCTTCCGGGTGTTCACGCCGGATTACCGGTTGGCGCCGGAGCACCCCTTCCCCGCGGCGATCGAGGATTGCGCGCGCGTCTGGGCCACGCTCGCGGAAGCGGGCCCGGCGGTCGCCGCCGGGGATTCCGCGGGCGGCACGCTGGCGCTCACCACGATCATCGAGGCGCGCCGCCTCGGCCTGACCCCGCCCGTGGCGGCCGCCCTGTTCTCGCCGGCCACCGACCTGATCGGCCGCAGCGCCTCGTTCCGCACGAATGGGCGGCGCGACGCGATGTTCCGCCCCGAGGCGCTGATGCGGCTGGTTCCGGCCTACCTCGCCGGGGCCGACCCCGCCGACCCGCGCGCCTCGCCGATCGAGGCGGACCTTTCCGGGTTTCCGCCGCTCCTGATCCATGTCGGTGCCCGCGAGATCCTGCGCGACGATTCCCTGCGCCTCGCCGAGAAGGCGAAGGCCGCGGGCGTGCCGGTCGAACTCACGGTGTTTCCCGTGGTGGCGCATGCTTGGCAGCTCGCCGAAAGCTTTCTGCCCGAGGCACGCCGCTCCCTCGACGAGGCCGCGCTTTTCCTGCACCGCGCCCTGAAAGCGGTCGCCCATCCCGAGGCGGAGGCCACCGCGTGAGCGAAGCGCCCCTCGATCTCGTCATCGTCGGCGCCGGCTTTTCCGGCCTCGCCATGGCGATCCGCGCGCGGCAGGCCGGGTTCGACCGCCTCCTCGTGTTGGAGAAGGCCGCGGGCGTCGGCGGCACGTGGCGGGAGAACACCTATCCGGGGGCCGCCTGCGACGTGCCCTCGCAGCTCTACTCCCTCTCCTTCGCCCCGAAATCCGACTGGTCGCGCCTCTTCGCGCCGCAGCCCGAGATCGAGGCCTATCTCGAAGGGCTCGTGGCCGCGCACGGCCTCGCGCCGTTCCTGCGCCTGGAGACGTGCGTGACGCGCGCCGTCTTCGATGCGGGAGCGGGCCTGTGGCGGGTCGAGACCGACAGGGGCGTCGTCTCCGCCCGCGTGCTCGTCGGTGCCATGGGCGCCCTGCACCACCCTGCCCTGCCCCGCCTCCCCGGCCTGGAGCGGTTCTCGGGAAAAGCCTTCCACTCGGCGAGCTGGGATCATTCCTGCGACCTGAGGGCCAAGCGCGTCGGCGTGATCGGCACGGGGGCGAGCGCGGTGCAGTTCGTGCCGGAGATCGTCGGCCGCGTCGCCCACCTCACCCAGTTCCAGCGCTCGGCCCCCTGGATCCTGCCCCGCGGCGACCGCCCGACCGGGCGTGGTCTCCAGCGGCTGATGCAGATCGCCCCCCTGCGCCGTCTCCACCGCGCCTCGCTGTTCTGGCGCCGCGAGGTCGCGGCGCTCGCGGGCTTCACCCGCGTCTCGCGCGTGACGGCGCTGGCGGAAGCGTGGTCCCGCCGGCACCTCGCGGCTTCGATCGCCGATCCGGCTCTGAGACGAAAGCTCACGCCCGATTACCGGCTCGGCTGCAAGCGGGTGCTGCTCTCCGACGACTATTACCCGGCGCTGGCCCGGCCCCATGCGAGCCTCGTCACCGCGCCGATCCGCGAGGTTCTGCCCCACGGCATCGTCACGGCCGACGGCGCCGAACATCCGCTCGACGTGCTGATCTTCGCCACCGGCTTCTCCCCCGGCGGCAGCGTTCTGCGCACGGAGGTGATCGGACGCGACGGGTTAAGTTTGCTGCAAGCCTGGAAGCAGGGAGCGGACGCCTTCCGCGGCGTCTCGGTGGCAGGCTTCCCGAACTTCTTCCTGTTGCTCGGCCCCAATACCGGGCTCGGCCACAACTCAGTGCTGCTGATGGTCGAGGCGCAGGTCGCGCACGTGCTCGGCGCGCTGCAACGGCTGCGCGACCAGCCCGGCGGCGTGCTGGAGGTGCGCCCCGCGGCTCAGGCACGCTTCCGCGCCGAGGTCGATGCGCGGATGGAAGGCAGCATCTGGATGCGGGGCGGCTGCGGGAGCTGGTATCTCGACCGTTCGGGGCGCAACCGCACCCTCTGGCCTGGGACGGTCGGTGATTACGTGCGCGGCACCGAGCGGATGCGGGCGGAGGATTACGACTTCATCGGTTCCTCAGGGCTCCGCCCTGGACCCGCGAAAGGGCTTGCCCTTTCGAAACCCTGATGATCGCGGCCGGTCCTGTTTGCGCTCGACCTCCAGGCGGATGCCCCGGCCGGCCAGGAGGATTTCGGCGAGGAAGGCCAGGATCGCCAGGACGGTGCAGGCGAGCGCGAGGCCGAAGCAGGCGAACAGCACGGAGGCCGCGGAGGCGTCCCTGAGCGCGCCGACGAACAGGGTGAGCACGGCCGCGCCGGTCATCACGCCGCCGAGGCTCGCCAGCACCACGGCGAGATCGAGCAGAAGCGAGCGCTGGCGCAGATAGGCGAGGCGGCGGGCCAGCGTCGCCCGCGCCGCCTCGTCCGCACCGGGCAGGCTGGCCGAGAGCGCGTCGACCTTGTCGGCGACGCGGCCGAGGCGGGTCGAGAACACGTTGAGCAGGGTCGCCAGCGCCGAGAGTAGGAAGGCGGGGGCGAGCGCCACTTGAATGATGTGGGCGATGCTCTCGGGATCGCCCGTCGCGGTCTGGAACATGCTGTCGGGCTCGTCTCAAGTCCGGCGGGCCCGGCGCCGCTCGCGGAAGATGAGGGCGAGGTTGCGCAGGTAGATGAAGGTGGACAGCCCCTGCCCGATGATGATCACCGGCTCCCGGCGCACGAAGCCGTAGACCAGGGTCATCAGCCCGCCGATGATCGACAGGAACCAGAACGAGAGCGGCATCACGCTCTTGCCCGCCCGCTCGCTGGCGATCCATTGCAGGATGAAGCGCGAGCCGAACACGAGCTGCGCCCCGATGCCGAACACCAGCCAGAAATCGAAGCGGGTGACGAACACGTCGTAGAAATAGGCCGGCAGGTCCTCGGCGAGCTGGATCAGCATGGATTCACCGGCTCTCGCTGTGCGGGATTTCCTCGGCCCGCGGGGCTGGGCGCCGCCGCCGGATCAGCCACCACACCCCGGCCAGATCGAGGATGCCGACCCAGAGCCGGTCGAACATCCCGTAATTCGAGTGCCCGGTGAAACGGGGCCGGTCCACCACGTCGCGGTGGACGACGCCGAACCCTTCGCGCGTGACGAGCGCCGGCATGAAGCGGTGGAGCGCGTCGAAATAGGGCAGCGTGAGGTAGACCTCGCGGCGAAACACCTTGAGCCCGCAGCCGGTATCGCGGGTGGCGTCCTTCAGGATCTTTCCGCGCACGCCGTTGGCGATCCGCGACTGGAACTGCTTCCAGGCCCCTTTCCGGCCGATCCGCTGCCCCTGGGCCAAGCCGACCGTCGGGCCTGCCTGCTCAAGGGCGGCATAGAGCACGGGGATGAAGGACGGATCGTTCTGGCCGTCGCCGTCGAGCGTGGCGAGGACGGGCGCGCGGGCGCGCAGCACGCCGCTGCGCACCGCCCCGCTCTGGCCGCCGCCGCGGTCGTGGCGCACCACCCTGAGCCACGGATTCTTGGCCTGCAGGCTCCGGAGGGTGGGCAGCGTCGCGTCGGTCGAGCCGTCATCGACGTAGATGACCTCGAAGGGCGCCAGGGTCTGGCAGGCATGGCCGATCTCGGCCACCAGGGCCTCGATGTTGCCGGCCTCGTTCTTCACCGGCACCACCACGCTGAGGCGCGGCGGCTCGGATTCGGTCGTCGTGCTCATGGTGTGGCACCCGGCAGCGCGGCGTAGGCGGAGACCCCGACCGGCTTGCCGCCGTTGATGTTGAAGCCGGTGACCCGGCCGACGGGGCTAAGCGGCTGCCCGCCTTCGGCCGCCGCGAATTCGGCGGCGAACCGATCCTCGACCAGCACGAGGCGGCAGCCGCCCTCTCTGAGGAACGCGATGGCCTCAGCGCCGGAATTCAGCATGGCCAGATCCGTGCCGACGGTGAAGACGAGGCTCGGCTCGCGAAGGCCGAGGCTCGCCACGCGCGGCGCCTCGCAGGGCAGGGCGTCGCGGATCGCGGCGAGCCGCGGCGAGACCTTGAGGCTTTGCAGCACCGGCTGGGTCAGGCCGAACACGGCGCCCGACAGCACCACCGAGGCGGCGACGGCGAGCACCAGAGCGCCCTCCCCTGCCTCTGGTCGTGTCCCTAGCCCCGCCCCTTCTCTCGCCCCGCGGGCAAAAGCGGCCCAGGCGAGGCCGGCGAGGACGCAGGCGGCGAGCAGCGGCGGCAGGGCGCCGAGCGGCAGCACGCCATCGAGCCGCCACGCAGCGAGGCTGAGACCCAGCGTCAGCCCGACCGGGATCAGCACGACGAGCCCCGCTACCCAGCGCGCGCCCGGACGCCGCGGATCGAGCGCGCCGCGCGACAGCGCCAGCACGGTGAGGATCGCCACCGCCGGCATCAGGGGGAGGACATAGTGCGGCAGCTTGGTCGGCACCGCCTCGAAGATCAGCCACATCGGCACGATCCAGGCCAGCAGCAGCGCCACCGCCTCCTCGCCCCGCCGCGCCCAGGCAAAGGGAAGGCTGAGGGCGGCGAAGGCGGCACCCGGCCAGAAGGTGGCGAAGAAGGCGAGCGCGTAGGCGCCGGGTGGGCCCCAATGCTTCTCGGCGCCGGTGCCGACCTTGCCGAGCATGTCGCGCCCCACCGCCTCGCCGAAGAAGGCGCCGCCGCTCTTCCAGGCGATCGCCAGGAACCAGGGCGCCACGACCGCGAGCGTGATGAGGAGCCCCAGGCGCGGGCGCAGGTCGAGCAGCCAGCGGGCCGAGCCCTCGCGCAGACACAGCACGAAGGCGGCGAGCCCGGCAAACAGCGGCACCATCGGTCCCTTCACGAGGATGCCGAGCGCGAGTCCGAGCCAGAAGACCAGGGCCGTCCCGAGCGAGGCCGGGCCGCGGCGCCGTTCCAGCCGGGCGCGCCCGAGCCAGGCCCGGGCGAGCGCGCCGAAGGCGGCGACCGAGCAGGCGGTGAGCAGCGCGTCGGTCTTGGCCAGCCGCGCTTCCGCCGAGAGCATGATGCAGGCGGAAAACAGGGCGGCGGCCAGCAGCGCCCGGCGCCGGTCGAGGACGGCGAGGCCGGCCCAGTAGGTCAGCAGGACCGCCGCCAGCGCGCCGAGGAGCGAGGGAATCCGGTAGAGCCCGATCTGCGTGCGCGCCCGGTCCACACCGAGCGCCTCGCCGGCCGCGACGGCGGCGGCCTGGGCCCAGTAGATCCCGACCGGCTTCTTATGGCGTGCCTCGGCCTGGAAGCGGATGTCGACGAGGTCGCCCGTCTCCAGCATCTGCTTGGAGGCCTGGGCAAAGCGCGGCTCGTCCCGGTCCATCGGCTGGAGCGAGGCAAAGCCCGGCAGGAAGCTCGCGAGACCGATCAGCAGGAGCAGGAGGCAGGCACGGAGATGGCTCGCGGCCCCGAAGGACAGCACCCGATCGCCAAGGCGCAGCGCGCCGTCGAGCGGCCAGCCACTCTCCGCTCGTGAGAGCGCGACCGGCACGACGCCAAGGCGCGTCATCGGCGGGGCCCGCCCCCGATGGGTGCGGTCCGGCTCTGGCGGGGAGGAACGGGCATCGGCGGCTCGGGCGCGGATGAAAAAGGCCGGCGGACGGCCCGCGCCCCGGCCGGGGGCCGTGTCGATGATCCGCTTACGATTGTCAAATGCGGACATCTGAAGCGCGACCGGCTGCGGGGCCACCAGCAAAAAGCGACGCGACCATGCACTGGGTGGGTAGCCGGACCGGAAGGGCGACCCTATATTCCGCTCATGGCAAACAACAGCGCAAATCCCTACACCCTCGAAATCGAAGCCTGCGAGCGCCCGGCCGGGCACTTCACCTGGGCCATCCGCCGGAACGGCAAACTCTTCCAGCGCGCGGATCGCGTGCAGACCACGGAAGAAGCCGCAGAGCGCAGCGGGCTCGCCGCCCTGGAAAAGCTCCTCAGCGGCCGGGAGCGTTGATCGGCCTTTTCGGCCGGCTTACGCCTCAAATCCCTCAGACCTGACAAGGCTCCCGGGCTCGCGCCCGCGGGGCCTTTTCTATGCCGTTGATCACCCGCGGGGCTCGGATAATCTCCTCCCGAAACGGGAGGCGAGACCATGGCGCGCACGACGATCTACGACCGCGATCTCGACCCGAATCCCGCGAACTTCCAGCCGCTCACGCCGCTGACCTATCTCGATCGCGCCGCCCGCACCTTCCCGGACCGGGTTGCGGTGATCCACGGGCCCCTGCGCCGCTCCTATGCCGACCTCTACGCCCGCTGCCGCCGCCTCGCCGCGGCGCTGGCTGCCCGCGGCATCGGCCGAGGCGACACGGTGGCGGTGCTGCTCGCCAACACGCCGGCGATGATCGAGTGCCACTACGGCGTGCCGATGACGGGGGCGGTGCTCAACACCCTCAACACCCGCCTCGACGCATCGGCTCTGGCCTTCTGCCTCGACCACGGCGAGGCCAAGGTCTTCATCGTCGATCGCGAGTTCGCGCGGGTCGGCCGCGAGGCGCTCGACAAGGCAGGTGTCTTGCCCCTCGTCATCGACTACGATGACCCTGAATTCACCGGGGACGGCGCCCCCGTCGGCGAGACCGACTACGAAGACGTCCTCGCCGCGGGCGATCCCGATTACGCATGGGCGATGCCGGGCGACGAGTGGGACGCGATCTCGCTGAACTACACCTCCGGCACCACCGGCGATCCGAAAGGCGTGGTCTATCACCACCGCGGCGCGGCCCTGCTCTCGCTCGGCAACGTCATCACCGCCGGATTGCCGCAGCACGCGGTCTATCTCTGGACCCTGCCGATGTTCCACTGCAACGGCTGGTGCTTCCCCTGGACGCTCTCGATCGTGGCCGGCACCCATGTCTGCCTGCGGCAGGTGCGGGCCGGCGCGATGTACGCGGCTCTGGCCGAGCACGGCGTCACCCACCTGTCGGGTGCGCCGATCGTGATGTCGACGCTGCTGAACGCCCCCGATGAGCAGAAGCGCCCCCTCCCCCGCCGGGTCCACTTCCTCACCGCCGCCGCGCCGCCGCCCGAGGCGGTGCTCGCCGCCATGGGCGAGGCCGGCTTCGACGTCACCCATCTCTACGGCCTGACCGAGACCTACGGCCCGGCGGTCGTGAACGCGTGGCACGAGGATTGGGACGCGCTGTCCTCCGACGAGCAGGCCAGGAAGAAGGCGCGCCAGGGCGTGCGCTACCCCGTTCTGGAAGGGCTCGACGTGCGCGACCCCGAAACGATGGAATCCCTGCCCGCCGACGGCACCAGCCTCGGCGAGGTGATGTTCCGCGGCAACGTGGTGATGCGCGGCTACCTGAAGAACCCGGCCTCGACCGAAGCCGCCTTCAAGGGCGGCTGGTTCCGCTCCGGCGATCTCGGGGTGAAGCATCCCGACGGCTACATCCAGCTGAAAGACCGCTCGAAGGACATCATCATCTCGGGCGGCGAGAACATCTCCTCGATCGAGGTGGAGGACGCGCTGTTCAAGCACCCTTCGGTCGCGGCCGCCGCCGTCGTCGCCAAGCCCGACGCGAAATGGGGCGAGACGCCCTGTGCCTTCATCGAGCTGAAGGAGGGGCGGGAGGCGACCTCCGAGGAACTGGTCGCATGGTGCCGCGAGCGGCTCGCCCCCTACAAGCTGCCGCGCCACGTGGTGTTCGGCGAGCTGCCGAAAACCTCGACGGGCAAGGTGCAGAAATTCTTATTGCGGGAGAAGGCGCGGGAGGGAGACGCGTGAAGGCCGCTTTCGGTGCTTTGTCCGCCTCGATAGGATGGACCTCATGACGGATCTTCTCGAACGAGCGGTCGCCACCGCGCGGGGGCTCTCCCCGGAAATGCAGGACGAGATCGCGCGTCTCGTGCTCGCCTATGCGGGTGAGGAGCAATCGGTCATTCCGCTTACGCCCGAGGAAGAGGCTGATCTCGCGGAGTCAGATGTCGAAGAGGCGCGCGGTGATTTCGCAACGGAGGACCAGATGCGCGCCATATGGGCGAAGTATGGTCGGTGAGGGTCCGCTACACTCTTACCGCCGCTCGGCAAATCGAAGCGGCACTTGATTTTCTCGCAAGCGAGTCGCCCCAAGCCGCCTTCAGGCTGCAAGAGCGCATCCTATCGGTCGTGGCCCTCTTGCAAGCGCATCCCCAGGCAGGGCGTTTGACAAGTAAGCGGGGCATTCGGCGATTTCCGCTCAGCTCGTTTCCCTACCTGATCGACTATCGCGCTACGGACCGAGACATCGTCGTGCGCCGCTTCCGACATACGGCACGCCGTCCCCTGTCGTGATCCGCGGCCAGCTTCACTCCACGCCCAATTGCTGCGCGGCGCTCATGATCGCCGTCATGCGGTAGGGCTTCATCACCAGCACGCTCTCGCTCACCTGCCGGGGTTGCTCGGCACTGTAGCCGGTCACGTAGATCACCGGGAGGGCCGGGTGCAGCACGCGGGCGCGCTCGGCGAGGTCCCAGCCGTCGAGCTGGCCCGGCAGGCGGATATCGGTGAACAGGAGATCGACCCGCCCGGCCCCCTGGAGCAGGCCGTAGGCCTCTTCCGCGGTACCGGCGCTGAGCACGGCAAAGCCGGCATCCTCGAACTCCATGGTCACGGCGTTGAGCAGCATCTCTTCGTCCTCGACGACGAGCACCGTCCGCTTGTCGGCCATACGCCCCCCTCCTTCGTCTTCTTGTTATTCGACAGGCCCAACCCCGGAAGGCGCAAGAGCCGCAGGATATTTCGAGTGCGGGCCCGCCCGCACCACCTCCGCCCGAAAGCCGGCGGCCACCTTTCGGGACGATGCATTAGCCCGCGACCGCCACCGGCGGCAGCAGCGGCGCAACGCTCGGCTCGGCAACCGGGGCCGGCCGCACCACCGGACGGCTCACGGCGGGCGCCTGCGCCGGGAAGGACAGGCGCACCGTCGTGCCGGGCCTGTGGCCGCGCACGAAAGCGGCGCTGCCGCCCGATTGCTGCGCGAAGCCGAACACCTGGCTCAGACCCAGGCCGGTCCCCTGCCCCAACGGCTTCGTGGTGAAGAACGGCTCGAAGGCCCGCGCCTCGACCTCCGGCGGCATCCCGGTTCCGGTGTCGGACACTTCGACGGCGATCCCGTCGCCTTCGGGCAGCGGTCGGGTGACGAGGGTCAGCGTGCCGCCCTCCGGCATCGCATCGCGGGCGTTGACCGCGAGGTTGAGGATCGCGTTCTCGAACTGGTTCGGATCGATCCTCACCCGCGGCAGGTTCGGGGCAAGATCGGTCTCCAGCCGGATGCGCGAGCCGATCGTGCCGCCCAGGAACTCGGCGAAGGAGGCGATCTGGGCGTTGACGTCGGTGCTGACCGGGGAGAGCGGCTGGCGGCGGGCGAAGGCCAGTAGCTTGTGCGTCATCGTCGCCGCCCGCTCGGCGCCCTTCACCGCATCGCGCAGGCGCGTGCGCAGGGGGCTCGCCTCGGGTAGGCCGCGCTCGATCCGGTCGAGGTTGAGGAGCACCACGTTGAGCAGGTTGTTGAAGTCGTGGGCCACGCCGCCGGTGAGCTGCCCGATCGCCTCCATCTTCTGGCTCTGGCGCAGTGCTTCCTCGGCACGCGCGCGCTCGGCATTGGCGGCTTCCAGGGCGGCCAGCGCCGCGTCGCGCTCAGCGATGCGGGCCTGCAGCGCCTCGTTGGCCTGCCGGAGCTGAGTCGGAGACGGCAAGGTCAGCGCCTTCGGCATCAGGACCCAGAGCGCCACCGCCGTGCCGATGGAGGCCATGCCGGTGATGAGCTTGACCGCCGCTTCCAGTCCGTAATCCGGCACCCAGAGCGTCCAGATCGCCATGAGATGCGTCGCGCCGCAGGCGGTGATGAACACCGCGAACGACCAGAATATCCACCCGAACACCACGTCGCGGCGGCGGGACACGAAATAGGCCAGTCCGACGGGGATCGAGAAGTAGGCGAAGGCGATCAGGCTGTCGGAAATGACATGCGTCCAGATCAGCTCCGGGCGCCAAAGCAGACAGATGCCGTGGGGCGAAAGGTTTTCAACCTCCCACAGCCGCCGCAGAAGTTCGAGCATCAATCCCGGTCTCCCGCTCCGCCGCGCACGATCCCGAAGGCTGCGCAGGCCCCTGCGACAGCATCGTTCCGAAAGATAGCGCCAGGCTTTCGGGACGATGCTCGAACAAAAAATGGGGGCATCGCTCCGGATTCGATTTCCAGAACGAGGCCCGAGACATAAACGATCGGGTACGCCGGCGAATGCGGCCTCCCCTCACACGAAATCTCTACGCGAGACACCGGCGCCCGCCAAACATTAAGTCTTACTTAACCCTATTCGCGCATCACCGGGGGTGGCTTTCGAGGGCGGGCGCGAGTGTCGGCGCAACGGGCAATCACGCAGGTTGAGGATTCGCAAAGGGCCTTGCAAGGAGCCTTGAAAGGCGCCCTGCAGGGAACCCCCGACGAGGCCTCGCACGAGACGCCGGCCGACGCTCCCCTTCGGCGCGTCAGCCTCGGCAGCCTGCTGTCCGCCACGGCGCGGCGCCATCCCGACCGGATCGCAGTGGTCGACCCCGCCGACAAGCCGGACTGGAGCGACCGGCCCGCCATCACCTGGACCTACGCCGCGGCCGCCGAGATCGTGGAGCGCCTCGCCCGCGGCCTGCGGAGTTGGCGTCTGCCGCCGGGAAGCCGCATCGGCCTGTGCCTGCCGGGCTCGGCCGAGAGCGCGCTGGCGATCCTCGCCGTCGAGGCCGCCGGCCACGTCGCCTGCCTGCTCCCGGTCTCCTGGGACGAGGATCACCTGCTCGCCGCGGCGCAGAACGTCGCGCTGAGCGCGGTGCTGACCCAGGCCCGGCTCGGCTCCGCCGCACCCGCCGAGCGCCTCTGCTCCGTCGCCGCGCGCTATTTCGGACTGCGCTACCTCGCCGCCTTCGGCCCCGACGTGCCGGACGGGGTGATCAATCTCGACCGGTTCGTCCTCGACGGCCCTGCCGGAGAGCCGGCCGGACCGGCACCCGCCGCGGCTGGCATCGTCAGCTTCATCGGCGGCGACCCCGAGCGGCCGGTCTACCGCAGCGGCGAATCGGTGGTGGCCGCCGCTGCCGCCCATCTCGTGGCGATGCGGGTCGCGCCCGCCGAGCGCATCCTCAGCCTCATCGGCCCGCACGACCTGCGCGGCCTTGCCACCGGACTCGCGGCCGCCCTCGTCGCGGGGGCCACGCTGGAGACGCTGCCGCTGTTCGACGGGGCGGCCTTCGCGACGGCCCTGCGCCGGCCGGGTCCGACGCATCTCGTCGCGCCCGCCTTCCTCGAAAGGAACCTCGCCGGCCGCGACCTGCCGACGGATCTGCGCTCGGTCGCCCTGGTGCACCGGGCGCCGGCCCGCTTCCCCAGCCGCAGCCGCGCCGCGGACCGGCCGCAGGGCTTGCGCCTCGATACGGTGATCGACACCGTCGCCTTC
The DNA here is from genome assembly GCF_004683995.1 of Methylorubrum sp. Q1. Classification (NCBI taxonomy): domain Bacteria; kingdom Pseudomonadati; phylum Pseudomonadota; class Alphaproteobacteria; order Hyphomicrobiales; family Methylobacteriaceae; genus Methylorubrum; species Methylorubrum sp. Q1. The sequence goes on from NZ_SRHQ01000003.1 coordinate 154,048, forward strand.
GACGAGACGGCGATCCTCTCCGGCCGGCGCGGGACGGCGGGCGACCTCTCGCTGGTGCTCGGCAAGCCGGAGCGGCTCTCCCTCCCCGCAGCCCTAATGTCCATGAAGCGCGACGCGGACGATCGCTTCGCCTTCCGCGGCCAAGCCTGCACCGTGACGCCGTTGCAGCGCGGGAATCGGCAGGCGATCCCGAACGGGGTGTGGCAGGAGACGCCGTTCGCGCCGGTGCTGTTCGCAGGTTTCGCCACCGCGATCGAGGTCGTGGAGCTGTCCGATTCCACCGGCTCGCCAGAAATTTTTGCGCCTGCGTAATCGAGCCTGCCAACGGCGCGGTCCGCGGTGCCGACGCTCCACGCAGCCCGATAAAAAACCGATTGCAGAAAATGATTTAGACGGGAGACAGCGCGGCTGAGGCCTCCTGCCCCCGACCTGTGCGGCGCAGTTCATTCAGCCTTCAGCTCAGCGATTCCATGGTCACCCACCTGCATGGCCGGCGAACCAATCGTGGCCATGCAGGTTATCCGGGGTGCCCCTTCACACAGGGCGCGACATGGGGTAACGCTGAAGCTTATGGGTGCGCTGCAACAAGTGCTTGTCGTCGACGATGGCCACCGTGCCGTCGATCGCTCTCTTGCCGCCGACCTTGCGGGGCTCGGCTACGCAAGCGTCACCGCTTCCATCGAAGCGGCGGACGATGTCCTTGCCGTGATCGCCCGTCCCGCGGCGATCCTCCTTCAGCTCTCGTCCAGCACGAACCCGCATCTCGCCGCGCTCGCCGAACGGCTGCGCGCCCGGATGCGTGCTGGTGGCATTCCGGTCATCGAGATGGACGACGCGGGACCCCGCCCCGGCGCACCGGTCGATCTCAAGAGCCGGATCGGTCCCTACGTGCTGGCCGAGCCCGAACTCTAGGTCTTTCCCGTAACAGGACAATGACGGCGGGCCGCGGGCCCGCCTGTTTCGTGCGCCGCCGGGCGATTACGCCGCGGCGATGATCTCGCTCTCGCGGACGGCGCGTTCCGCCGAGCCGGAGCGGATCCGGTACGAGGGCTCACCGGTCGGATCGTCGGGCATCAGGCGGACGACTTCGCTGATCGTACCGAATCCCAGCCGCTCGTCGGTGGGGGACGATTGAGCACGGCGAACGCGCTGGCCGATCTTGAACTTATGAAACATCGATGTCTCCTCGAACGCATTCCGTCGAAGCGGGAAGCCGCTTCGGCGGAGGAGAGCCCCTTCAAGACAACGGGTCAGAGCTGGTCTCGATCGCATGTTCGACCGAGAGCGGCCCCGGCTCCGTGCCAGGGCAAGCCCACGAGCCGGGGATCCGGCTCACGGGAAAGCTATCAGCGCGCTCAGCGGCGCAGCTTGATCTTAGCCTTGCGGGCGGCGTAGCGGGCGTCCCGCTCTTCCTTCTGCTTGGCCTGGGCCTCGCGGGCACGCTCGGCAGCGGCCTCGATCTCGGCGGCCTTGCGCGCCACTTCGGCCTCACGCTCGGCGGCGGCGATGGCGGCCAGCCGTTCGGCGTCGAGGCGCCGCTGCGTCTCGCGCTCCTTGACCCGCTCGTCGCGCGCAACGGCGATCGCACGGCGTTCGGCCTGGCGGGCCTGCACAGCCGGATCATCATTGGAGGGGCGGGCGCGGAAGCGGGCGAGCATGGCCTCCCGGGAGGAAGCCGAATCCTGGCGACGGTCGTCGAAGGAGTTTTGTTTGGTGAAGCTCACAGAGTGTCCTTGATCGTACCGAGCCCGGGATGGACCACGGCCTTAAAAGCGCAAAGCCGCTCCAGTCCGGAGCGGCTTCGACATATCGGGTTCAGGCGCGAATTACGCGACTTGGAGCTGACCCGCCGACTGCTTGCCGGAGCGACGGTCGGTTTCCATCTCGTAGGAAACCTTCTGGCCTTCGGTGAGGCCACGCAGGCCGGCGCGCTCGACGGCGGAGATGTGGACGAATACGTCCTTCGAGCCGTCCTCAGGCTGGATGAAGCCGAAGCCCTTCTGCTCGTTGAACCACTTGACGGTGCCGATGCTCATAGAATGTCCTTGTCTCCGCAGGATTCAGGTAGAAAGCCTTGCGCCATGCAGCGCCGGGCTATGTCGTTCGACCGATAACGAAGGAAAATGAGAACCGCCCTGCGGAGGCGTCACGGCCCAGAAAATCCGGCCTCGCATCGATGAGATCTATATGCGACTCGAATGAAGCTTTATCAAGGCTCGTTTTATTTTTCGAGATGCAAGAATTGTTGGCAGGTCATTCGAAATGACCTGCCGCTTCAAGCGATTCATCAACGCGCAGCGTGAGTTGAGCAGGATCTCCCACGCCGCGATGTCCCTCTCATGTCGCGCGTGACACGCCCGCTCCAACGGCAAAGGCCCGGTCACGCGGCCTTCTTGGCTCGCTTGGCAATCGTGACGAGCCCGCGCAGGATCTGCGTCGTCTCTTTCAGCCGCCGCGGGATGCCGTCGAGTTCGCGGATGAACACGACGCTCATGTCGGGCCGCACCTTGGCGAAGGAGCCCTGCTCCACGACCATGGCCGCGAGCCCCTGCGGGTTGGCGAAGGAGCGGTTCCGGAAGTGGACGACCACGCCCTTGGGGCCCGCCTCGACCTTCTCGATATTGGCCTCGCGGCACAGGATCTTGATGGTCACGATCTTCAGGAGCTGTTCCACCTCCGGCGGCAGCGGGCCGAAGCGGTCGATCAACTCGGCGCCGAAGCTCTCCATCTCGGCATCGTTCTCGAGGGTCGAGAGGCGCCTGTAGAGGCCGAGCCGGACGGTCAGGTCCTCGACGTAGTCTTCGGGGATCGTGACCGGAGCGCCGAGCGCGATGGTCGGCGACCATGCTTCCTCCACCGGCTCCTCGATGCCGGCCTTGAGGGCGGTCACCGCATCCTCCAGCATCTGCTGGTAGAGCTCGTAGCCCACCTCCTTGATGTGGCCGGATTGGGCATCGCCCAGCAGGTTGCCGGCGCCGCGGATGTCGAGATCGTGGCTCGCGAGCTGGAAGCCGGCGCCCAGCGTGTCGAGGCTCTGGAGCACCTTCAGGCGCTGTTCGGCCTGGGCCGTGAGCTGGCGGTTGGCCGGCGTCGTGAACAGGGCGTAGGCCCGTGCCTTCGATCGGCCGACGCGCCCGCGCAACTGATAGAGCGCGGCAAGCCCGAACATGTCGGCCCGGTGCACGATCAGCGTGTTGGCGGTCGGGATGTCGAGGCCGGATTCGATGATCGTGGTCGAGAGCAGCACGTCGTACTTGCCCTCGTAGAACGCCGTCATCACGTCTTCGAGCTGGCCCGCCGCCATCTGGCCGTGGGCGACCGCGACGGTGGTCTCGGGCATCTCGGTATCGAGGAAGCGCTTGACCTCGGCCAGATCCTCGATGCGGGGAGCGACGTAGAACGACTGGCCGCCGCGGTAGCGTTCGCGCAGCAGCGCCTCGCGGACCAGCAGCGGATCGAACGGCGTCACGAAGGTGCGCACCGCCAGCCGGTCCATCGGGGGGGTGGCGATGATCGAGAGTTCGCGCACGCCCGTCATGGCAAGCTGCAGCGTGCGCGGAATCGGGGTGGCCGAGAGCGTCAGCACGTGCACGTCGGCCTGGAGCGCCTTGAGCCGCTCCTTGTGGGCGACGCCGAAATGCTGCTCCTCGTCGACGATGATGAGGCCGAGATCCTTGAACGCGACGTTCTTGGCCAAGAGCGCGTGGGTGCCGACGACGATATCGACCTGGCCCTCACTGAGCCCGGCGCGGGTCTGCCGCTGATCGCCGGCAGAGACGAAGCGGGAGAGTTGCGCGACGTTGATCGGCAGGCCCTTAAACCGTTCGGCAAACGTGCGAAAATGCTGGCGGGCGAGAAGCGTGGTGGGCACCACCACCGCCACCTGCTTGCCGGAGATCGCCGCGGCGAAGGCGGCGCGCAGGGCCACCTCGGTCTTGCCGAAGCCGACATCGCCGCAGACCAGCCGGTCCATCGGACGCCCCGCGTTGAGGTCGTCGAGCACCGCATCGATGGCGTTGGCCTGATCCTCGGTCTCCTGGAAGGCGAAGCGGGCGGCGAATTCCTCGTAGAGCCCCTCCGGCGCCTTGAGGCTGGGGGCGGACTTCACGAACCGCGCGGCGGCGATCTTGATGAGGTCGCCGGCCATCTCGAGGATGCGGCGCTTCATCTTGGCCTTGCGGGCCTGCCAGGCGCCACCGCCCAGGCGGTCGAGCGCGACCTCCGAATCCTCGGAGCCGTAGCGGGTCAGGAGTTCGATGTTCTCGACCGGCAGCAGCAGCAGGCCGCCGGCATATTGCAGTTCGAGGCAATCGTGCGGCGCGCCCGCCGCGGTGACGGTCTTGAGCGTGACGAAGCGGCCGATGCCGTGGTCGGCATGAACCACGAGATCGCCGGGCTGGAGCGCCTGCACCTCGAGGATGATGTCCTGCGGGCGCTTGGACTTGCGCTTCTGGCGCACCAGCCGGTCACCCAGGATGTCGCCCTCGGCCACCACCGCGAGCCGGTCCAGGGTGAAGCCGGATTCCAGCCCCCAGACCGCGACCGCCACGTCGGTGCCGCGCTTGAGCGCGTTGACCGCGGCGAAGGTGTTGATCACCGTCGGCTTCTTGAGCCCGTGGTCGGTCAGCACGCCGCAGAGCCGGTCGCGCGAGCCCTCGGACCAGGATCCAAGGATCACGTGATGCCCGGATGCCTGGAGATCCCGGATATGCGCGACCGCCGCGTCGAACACGCTGGCCGCGTCGTCGGCCCGCTCGGGCGCGAAGCTTCGCCCGGCCCTGGCGCCGCAATCGATCACCGCAAGCGCGTCGGAATCCGGCATCGCGAAGGGGGTGAGCCGGGCCACCGTGCCGGCCTCGATCTTGCTCTTCCACTCGTTGGGCGTGAGGTAGAGCGCGCGCGGCGGCAGCGGCTTATAGGGCGCGACGCCGCTCTGCGGGTTCTTCAGCGCGGCTTCGCGAGCCTGGAAATAGTCCTGGATCAAAGCGAGCCGCTCGGTGGCCGCCTCCTCCACCTGCGGGTCGAACAGCATCGGCACGTCGCCGAGATAGTCGAACAGGGTGTCGAGGCCGTCGTAGAACAGCGGCATCCAGTGCTCGAGGCCGGCATAGCGCCGGCCCTCGCTCACCGTCTCGTAGAGCCGGTCGTCGCGGGTCGCCGCGCCGAAGCTCGACAGGTAGCCCTGGCGGAAGCGCCGGATCGTCTCGGTGGTGAGCTGCACCTCGCTCATCGGCACGAGATCGAGGGAGCGCAAGCTCCCCACCGTGCGCTGCGTCTCGGGATCGAAGGCGCGGATCGATTCGAGCGTGTCGCCGAAGAAATCGAGGCGGATCGGGTTCGGCAGGCCGGGGGGCGACAGGTCGAGGATGCCGCCGCGCACGGCATATTCGCCCGTGTCCCGCACCGTTCCCGTGCGCAGGAAGCCGTTCGCTTCCACCCAGGCCACGACCTTGTCCATCGGCACCACGTTGCCGATCGCCGCCGAGAAGGTCTCGACGGCCACGCGCGACCGCGGCGGCACCCGCTGCACCAGGGCGTTGACGGTGGTGCAGAGAATGCGGGGCTTCTCCTCCGACGAGCGCGAGCGGGTCAGCCGTGAGAGCGCGGTCATGCGCTGGGCGGCGATGGCCCCGTTCGGCGACACCCGGTCGTAGGGCTGGCAATCCCAGGCCGGGAAGCTCATCGCCTCGATCTCGGGGGCAACGAATTTCAGCGCGTTCTGGAAGGCGTTGGAGCGGCCGGAATCGCGTGCCACGTGGACCAGCACCGCCGGCCCCTCGAACGAGCCGGACAGCGCGCGGGCGAGGTCGGCGGCCACCAGCGCATCGAAGCCGTCGGGGACGCTCGCCAGCGTCGGGCTGTCGCCGCGCCGGATTGCATCGAGCGCCTTGGTGAGCGGCGCCGATTTCGGCAGGGCGAAGCGCGCGGTCTGCGGCTTCGGAGCGGGTGGCTTGGGTTGGGGCTTGGCCATCGGTTCGTTGGTTTTCTGCGTGCGCTCGACGTCGTCGCCCTCCCCTTCTTACGAGGGAGGATGACCCTCGCATCAGCGAGGGTCGGGAGAGGGGAGCGCCGCTTCCGGAAGGGCGTGAGCCGCCCCCTCATCCGCCTGCGCTCGCAAAGGGAACGCCGGCGGGTCCTCAGGAAGCTGTCCGCGGTGGCAAACGTTCAGTTGTGGATTGGCGCGTCGTGCCGGTGGAACGCCTTGAGCCGGCGATACACGGCGGTGTCGTAATTCTCCGGGGTCGCGTCCTCGCCGGTGAGCCAGCGGAACAGGTCGCGGTCGGGCACCTCGATCAGCGCCTCGAACTGCGTCAGTTCCTCCTCGGAGAGTGCGCCGATCTCGGCATCGGCGAAGCGGCCCATGATGAGGTCCATCTCGCGGATGCCGCGGTGCCACGCGCGAAACAGCGTGCGGCGGCGGCGCGGGTCGAGGTCGGCGCTGGTTCGGGTGGTGCCGGACATGGGCTGTCCCCTGGTAATCCTGACCCCGCATGTAGAGGGGCATATGGCTGCGGGCAAACGGCGTCAGCGCATGGGTCGCGCCTCAGCCCGCATCTGCGGCGAAACGTAGTCCGCATCGTGCACGAAGGGCAGCGGGGCGCCGGTGCGCAGAGCATCGAGCACGCGGGAAAAGTCCGTCTCGCAGCGGAAGCCCAGCACCCGCTCGGCGCGCGAGGCGTCGTAGACCCGGCCGATGCTTCTCGGCAGGTGCCAGCCGCGCCGGGCGTAGAGGCCGGGCGCATCGGGAAACAACCGGGCGACGACGCCCGCCGCGTCCTCCTTCAGGGCCCGCGCGTCCGCGCGCGCGAAGGGGGACGGCGCCGAGAGAACGAAGGTGTCGGAGCCAATCTGCGGCGCCCGCTCCAGCGCGATGACATGGGCGCGGGCGGCATCCTCCACGGTGAGGCGGCGATGCAGAAACTCGTTGGCTTTCCGGTTCTCGCCGGAAAGGTCGCGATGGGTGTCGTCCTCCTCGGGGAAGAAGCGGGCGGTGCGCAAGCTGAGGCAGGCGAGGCCGTGCTCGAGATGGAAGAGCCGGCAGAGATCCTCGGCGGCACGCTTGGTGAGGCCGTAGATGTTACGCGGCGCGAGCGGCCCCGATTCCTCGTCGAGCCAGACCGCGTGGTCGGCAGTCTCGTCGCGGATCGCCTGCGAAATCATCAGCGAGGTCGTGGAGGTGAGGACGAAGCGGTCGTGCCGGGCTCTCGCCGCCGCCTCCAGCAGGTTGAGCGTACCAGTCACGTTCACGTCGATGAAGCGTTGGCCCGGATACCGGGCGATGTCCGGCTTGTGCAGGGCACCGGCATGGATCACCGCCTCGATACCGTGCGCGCCGAAGACCCGCGCGACCAGCTCGGCATCGGCCACGGAGCCGACGACCTGCGTCTCGGGCCCCGGCGCCACGTCGAGGCCGGTAACGGTGTGGCCCACCGCCTGCAATTGCGGGGCAAGGAACCGGCCGAGCCAGCCGGAGGAACCGGTGAGAAGCACGCGCATGATGCCATATGCGCAGATGTGGGCGACGGGTGAAGCGGGGTATACGGTGTCCGCGTATCGCTCACGCTTCTGAGGCCCAAGCTTCCGGTCACATGACCTCGGACAACAGCCAGACCCTCGGGCACCCCGCTGATGCGCCCCCTCCCCGCTCCGGCGGGGACGACGCCCCCGGCCTTCGCCCCAGCATCCTCGACCCGCTCTTCGCCCCCGCCCGTGGTTTGCCCGGCGTCGGGCCGAAGATCGCGCCGCTCATCGAAAAGCTGCTCGGCTCCGAGGAGCGGCCGGCCCGCGTCGCCGACCTGCTGTTCCACCTGCCCCAGAGCGGTGTCGCCCGGCCGCTCTGCGGCTCGATCCGCGATGCGCCGACGGGCGAGCCCGTCACGCTGGGCGTCACCGTGGTGGCCCACCGCCCGCCGGGCCTCGGCAAGCGGGCCTTCCGGGTGCTGGTCGAGGACGGGACCGGCGACATCAGCCTCGTCTTCTTCGGCATGCCGCGGGGCCGCATCGAGAAGATGCTGCCACTCGGGGCACACCGCTACGTCTCAGGGAGGATCGACCTGTGGGACGGCACGCGGCAGATGGTGCATCCCTCACGCATCCTCGACCAGGAGGGGTTGGCCAGCCTGCCCGCCGTCGAGCCGATCTACGGCGCGACCGAGGGGCTGACCTCGCGGGTCATCAGCCGGATCGTGCACGGCGCGCTCGATCGGCTTCCCGTCCTGCCCGAGTGGCAGGACGCGTCCTATCTCGCCCGCAACCGCTTTCCCCCCTTCGCCGAGGCCCTGCGCATCGAGCACCGGCCGGAGGAGGCGCCCCCTCCCCCGGTCGAGGGGCAGGCGCCGCCCGCGAGCCCCGCGCGCAAGCGCCTCGCCTACGACGAGTTGCTCGCCTCGCAGCTCGCGCTCGCCCTGGTGCGCGCCCGGCAGCGGCGCAAGCCCGGGCGGGTCAATGCCGGCGACGGGCATCTGAAAGAGCGCGTCGAGGCGGCGCTGCCCTTCGCGCTGACCGGCGCCCAGGCCCGGGCGGTGGCGGAGATCCGCGCCGACATGGCCGCCGAGCGGCGGATGCTGCGCCTGCTCCAGGGCGATGTCGGCTCCGGCAAGACGGCGGTGGCGTTGCTCGCCATGGCCTCGGCGGTGGAGGCCGGGCGGCAGGCCGCCTTGATGGCCCCGACCGAAATTCTGGCGCGCCAGCATTACGAGCGTCTGGTGCCGCTGGCCGGCGCCATGCGCCTGCGCCTGCTGACCGGCCGCGATAAGGCCGCCGAGCGGCGGGCGACGCTGGCGGATCTCGCGGCGGGCGAGATCGACATCGTGGTCGGCACCCACGCCCTGTTCCAGGAGGCGGTGGCCTTCCGCGATCTCGGCCTCGCGGTGGTGGACGAGCAGCACCGCTTCGGCGTGCATCAGCGCCTCGCGCTCGGCGCCAAGGGTGAGGCGGTGGACATCCTCGTGATGACCGCCACCCCGATCCCGCGCACCCTGGCGCTGACCTTCTTCGGCGACATGGACGTCTCGGTGCTCGACGAGAAGCCGGCCGGGCGCCAGCCGATCAAGACCATCACCGTGCCGGTGGAGCGGATCGACGAGGTCGTGGGGGGCCTGCACCGGGCGCTGGCGGCGGGCGACCGGGTCTACTGGATCTGCCCGCTGGTGGCGGAATCGGAATATGTCGATCTCGCCGCCGCCGCCGAGCGCTTCGAGGATCTCAAAAAACATTTCGGCGACGCGGTCGGCCTGATCCACGGCAAGATGCCGGGGCCGGAGAAGGACGCGGCGATGGAGGCCTTCGCCGCCGGCCGCACCCGCGTGCTGGTCTCGACCACCGTCGTGGAAGTCGGCGTCGATGTGCCGGAGGCCACCATCATGGTGATCGAGCATGCCGAGCGCTTCGGTCTGGCCCAGCTCCATCAGCTCCGCGGCCGGGTCGGGCGCGGCTCGAAGGCCTCCTCCTGCCTGCTGCTCTATCGCGGGCCGCTGGGTCAGGTGGCCAAGGCGCGCCTGGAGATGATGCGCGGCAGCGAGGACGGTTTTCGCATCGCCGAGGAAGACCTGCGCCTGCGCGGCGAGGGTGAGGTGCTCGGCACCCGCCAATCCGGCGCCGCCGCCTTCCGCGTCGCCCGGCTCGAGACCGACGGCGACCTGTTGGAGGCCGCCCGCGACGACGCCCGGCTGATCGTGGAGCGCGACCCGCGCCTCTCGAGCGAGCGCGGCCGGGCGCTCAGGGTGCTGCTCTACCTGTTCGAGCGCGAAGCGGCGATCCGGCTGATCGGGGCGGGCTGACACCGCGTCCGCGCGGCGGTTGGGCAAAGCCCGTTTCCGCCATCGGAGGCAGCCCGTCGGACGCCGAATATGACCGCTCGTTCAGAAAACCGTTCAGAAACGGACGATCCTGAATGGCTCATTCAGGAAGCCGAAGCTGCCGCTCAGGACATTCCCGGCTGCGGCAACTCTGCGCGGGAAAAGGGCGGTTTTCGTTTCCGATCAAGCCCTTGCACAGCATCGTTCGCACTCGAAGCGAGCGCGCGGCAGGGCGGAAAAAGCGGAATTACCTTGTATCTGCCCCAATTGCCGCTTAACTGGAGATGAACAAACGGCCTCGTAGACCGGGGTGCCACTGGAAAAAAGGAGGATCGCCATGTCGATCGCACCGTTCCAACGCCTGCCGGGTTCCTCCGAGAATTGGGGAGCCGACACGCTTTCCGTCGAACCCTGGCTCATGCCGATCTCGGACCGCGAGACGCGCGACGAGACGTCGACGGACGCGCTGGTCAGCGCTGTACGGCACTCCTCGCGCCGGCTCTGGATCATGGCCAACGCGTTCTGTGCGGGCCTCGCCTTGCTGGTAACGGTCCAGATCGCCAGCGATTGGTCCTCGCCGGTCGCCCGCCCTGCGGCCACGCATCAGGTCGCCGACGCGACCCCGCCGACGCTGCCGGTCGAGAAGGCGTCGCTCCAGCACTGAGACCTCGGGTCTCGGGACGCTCTACAGATCCTGGCGCGCCGGTTCACGGCGCGCCTTTTCCGTTTCGGAGGCCTCGCCTTCCTGCATCTGCGCCTGCCGTAAGGAGGCGGCCATGGCCTGCAGGCCTGCCCGCGGATCCTCCGGTTGGATCACGCCCGCCGACATCACGAGCTTGGCCGCGTCGTCCACGCTGATGCCGACCTCGACGATTTCCGAGCGCGGCAGGTAGAAGAAGAACCCCGTGGTCGGGTTCGGCGCGCAGGGCAGGAACACGCCGACGTAATCCTTGGACTCGCCCCCCTCCTTCGCATGGAGCGCGCCCTGCACCTCGTTGGCCGCGGGTGCGGAGAGGAACACCACCGACCACGTCCCCTTCACCGGAAACTCCACGAGTCCGACGGTGCGGAACGAGGTGCCGTTGGCCGAGAACAGCGTCTCGAAGATCTGGCGCAAGCCGCGATAGAGCCCGGAGATGACGGGCGTGCGGGCAAGCAGCACCTCGCCGAACTCGACCACCGAGCGCCCGACGAGGTTGGCGGTGAGAAAGCCCAGCAGCGTCACCGCGACGAAGGCGATGACGAGGCCGATTCCGGGGATCGAGAAGGGCAGATAATGGTCCGGCAGGTAGCTGACCGGCACCAGCGGCTTCACCCATCCGTCGATGAGGGCGATGAACCACCACGTGATGTAGATCGTGATCGCGAGCGGGCCCGCGACGATCACGCCGGTGAGGAAGTAGGTCCGCAGCCGGCCCCGGGCGCTGACGCGCGTCTTGGACGAGGCGGGTTCCGGAGCATCCGGAATCGGCGAGAGGGTCGGCGCCACGCATGCACCTCGAGAGACGGACGAGCGGACGGACGGATCCATCCCGGCCTCCGGCTCTCCGGGGCAGAGACGTAGCGGCTGCGCACGGGCGGCTCAAGAGCAACCGGTGCCAGAGGGCGGATTGGTGGTGCGCGAGGCAACTTGATCGGCCGGCGCGAAATCTTACCTCGGTACAGCCCATTGCGGCCAAGTTTTAGGGAGAAGACGCGATGCACGTCACCATCGAACAGGCGGAAAAGGCGATCGAGGCGGCCCGCGCCAAGGCGGTCGAACTCGGCACCCAGATGTGCATCGCGATCGTCGATTCGGGCGGCAACCTCAAGGCCTTCCACCGCATGGACGGCGCCTGGGTCGGCTCCATCGACATCGCGCAGAAGAAGGCCAAGACCGCCGTCTTCTTCGGCATGAAGACCGGCCAGATCGGCGCCCTGTCGCAGTCCGGCGGGTCGCTCTACGGCATCGAGCACTCGAACCAGGGCCTCATCACCTTCCCCGGCGGCATCCCGATCGTCGATGCGGACGGCGAGATGTCGGGCGCGATCGGCGTCAGCGGCTCGTCGGTGGAGAACGATGACGCGGTGGCGCTCGCCGGCGCCAGCGCGATCGGCGACACCGAACTGCCCGACCACCCCTGGCGCACCTGATATTTTATCCCAGGCGCGGCCGGTCAGGTCTTCCTCGTCCGCCGCTTCAGCGGCCCTTCCGGCCGCGGCGGCGGATCGACCCAGTTCACCGGCCGCTCCCGGAAGGCATCCGGCATTGGCAGGGTTGCCTTCCCGCCTTGGAGCCAGAGATAGACCCGCAAGGCGAGCCACGCATCCTCCAGAGCGCCGTGCCGCACGCCGGCGCGGGCGGCGCCGATGCGCCGGCAGACGGCGTCCAGCGACGAGGAGCCGGGATGGCCGCGGTCGCGGTAGGCCTGCATCGTACAGAAATGCGGCCGCGCGAGGGGGGGGGCAGGCCGCAGTTCTGAAACTCCTGCCCGATGAAGCGGAGATCGAAGGCGGCATTGTGGGCAACGATCAGGGGCGCACGATGGAGGAAGTCTTGGATCGTTGCCGCGTGCGTCGCGAACAGATCCTGATGCCGCAGATCCCAATCGGAATAGCCGTGGACGGCCGCCGCACCGGGGTGGCAATCCCGTCGGGGATCGAAGGCGAGATGGAGATAATCGAGGATCACCTCACCCGCCGCCAAGCTCGCCGTATCAAGGTGGATCGCGGCAAGCGTCACCACCCGATCGGCCGCTCCAAGACCCGTCGTCTCGACATCGACGAACACGACCTCGGACGGCAGGGCTGATTCGACCATCTAAGGAGTTCCCGCCGGGTGGCGGAAGCATAATCAGGCATATGGGGGCCGCAAGGCGGTCCCCGTTCTCGTCACTCCACCGTGACGGACTTCGCCAGGTTGCGCGGCTGATCGACGTCTTTGCCCATGAAGACGGCGGTGTGGTAGGCGATGAGCTGGATCGGCACCGCGTAGACGATCGGCGCGATCACCGGGTCCACGTCCGGCATGGTCAGCGTCGCGAGCGTGTCGAGCCCGGCGGCCGCCGCGCCCTTCGCGTCGCCGATGAGGATGATCTTGCCCCCGCGGGCGGCGACCTCCTGCATGTTCGAGACGGTCTTCTCGAAGATGGCGTCGTGCGGCGCGATCACGATCACCGGCACGCTCTCGTCGATCAGGGCGATCGGCCCGTGCTTGAGTTCGCCCGCCGCGTAGCCTTCCGCGTGGATGTAGCTGATTTCCTTCAGCTTCAGGGCGCCTTCGAGCGCCATCGGGTAGCTCGTGCCGCGGCCGAGATAGAGCACGTCGCGGGCCTTCGCGATCTCGCGGGCGAGCCCCTCGACCTCGGCCTCCATCTTCACTGCCTCCGCCATCAGGCCAGGGGCGGTGATGAGCGCATCGACGACGGCGCGCTCACGCTCCGCGCTCAGGGTGCCGCGGGCGCGCCCGGCAGCCAGCGCGAGACAGAGCAGAACCGTGAGCTGGCAGGAGAAGGCCTTGGTCGAGGCGACCCCGATCTCGGGCCCGGCGAAGGTCGGCATCACTGCCGAGGATTCCCGGGCGATGGTCGAGGTCGGCACGTTGACGACCGCCAGCGTGTGCTGCCCCTGCGCCTTGGCGTAGCGCAGCGAGGCGAGCGTATCGGCGGTCTCGCCCGATTGCGAGATCACGAGCGTCAGCCCGTCCCGCTCCAGCGGCGGCTCGCGGTAGCGGGTCTCGGAGGCGACGTCGATCTCGACCGGCAGACGCGCCAGGGTCTCGAACCAATATTTGGCGACGAGTCCGGCATAGTACGCCGTGCCGCAGGCGGTGATCGAGAGGCGCGAGAGCCGGGCGAAGTCGAAGGGCAATTCCTCCTGCAGGACGACCCGACCGCGCGCCATGTCGATGTAGTGGGCCAGCGTGCGACCGACGACCTCCGGCTGCTCGTGGATCTCCTTCGCCATGAAGTGGCGGTGATTGCCCTTGTCGACGAGGAAGGCCTGCGTCGCGATTCTTTGGCGCGGCCGACGCACCGCGGCACCGGAGATGTCGCGAATCTCGGCGCCGTCGCGGGTCAGGATCGCCCAGTCGCCCTCTTCGAGATAGGTGATCTGATCGGTGAAGGGCGCGAGCGCCAGCGCGTCCGATCCGAGATAGGTCTCGCCCTGCCCGAAGCCGATGGCCAGCGGCGCGCCGTGGCGGGCGCCGATCAGGAAACCGTCCTCGCCCGAAAACAGGAAGGCCAGGGCGAAGGCGCCGTGCAGGCGCGGCAGCGCCGCCTCGACGGCAGCCACAGGCCCGAGCCCCTGCTCCATCAGGTGGCTGACGAGTTGCGCCACCACCTCGGTGTCGGTCTCGCTCTCGAAGCGCGCGCCCGCCGCTTCGAGTTCGCTCTTCAACTCGCGGAAATTCTCGATGATGCCGTTATGGACCACCGCCAGCCGCTCGGTGGCGTGCGGGTGGGCGTTGGTCTCGTTGGGGCGTCCATGCGTGGCCCAGCGGGTATGGCCGATGCCGATCGCGCCCGGAAGCGGCGACTGGACCAGCTTGAGCTGCAGGTTCGCGAGCTTGCCCTCGGCCCGGCGGCGGTCGAGCCGGCCGTGCTCCAGGGTGGCGACACCGGCCGAATCGTAGCCGCGATATTCGAGCCGCCGCAGCGCCTCGACCAACGCGTCCGCGACCGACTCACGCCCGACGATGCCGACGATTCCGCACATGGCCGATCCTGAAGCCGTTGATCAGAGGCGCCGTCACATTCCATGATGGGATGTCCGCCCGAGGCGAGGCTTCCTGCGGTGCAAGAGGAGCCCGACCTTGAGCTTGGCGCGGATGGAAGGGCTTGTACGGATCGCGGCGCGAGAAGGCTAGCTCCCGGCCGTGGGACGCCGTTCGGCTCGGCTGCCGGAGCCGTGTCCGACCTGATTGCATCAGGCCGGCGTCTCGAGCTCCATGTTTTCGCGCCTTCTTCCGACGAAACGGTGACCACTTCGTCGGAAGGCGCCCTAGCTCTTCTTCGCCTCGCGGGCCGCCTTGGCGGCTTTCAGGGTCTGGCGGAGGGTCTTGGCCGCCCCTTCGCGGGTGACCTGCCGCCCCCGCGCGACGGCAAGCGCATCCGCCGGCACGTCGCGGGTGATGACCGAGCCGGCCCCGACCAGTGCCCCCGCGCCGATGCTGACCGGCGCAACCAGCGCCGAGTTCGAGCCGATGAAGGCGCCCTCGCCGATGAGCGTGCGGTGCTTCGACACGCCGTCGTAATTGCAGGTGATGGTGCCCGCGCCGATATTGGCGCCCGCTCCGACCTCGGCGTCACCGAGATAGGTGAGGTGCGAGGCCTTGGCGCCCGCATGCAGGGTCGCGTTCTTGATCTCGACGAAGTTGCCGAGATGGACGCCCGCCCCCAGTACCGCGCCGCCGCGCAGACGCACATGCGGACCGATATCGGCGCCC
The DNA here is from genome assembly GCF_004683995.1 of Methylorubrum sp. Q1. NCBI lineage: Bacteria > Pseudomonadati > Pseudomonadota > Alphaproteobacteria > Hyphomicrobiales > Methylobacteriaceae > Methylorubrum > Methylorubrum sp. Q1. The sequence continues at coordinate 169,273 of NZ_SRHQ01000003.1, forward strand.
TCCATCAGCCGGGCATCGTGCAGGTGCGAGAAGGCGCGGATGGTGCAGCCATCGCCGACGACGACGCCGGGGCCGAACACGCAGTGCGGCTCGACGACGACGTCGCGGCCGAGAACCGTGTCGACACTGAGGAACACCGTCTCGGGCGCGATCAGCGTCGCCCCGCCGAGTTGGGCCGCCCGGCGCAGGCGCGCCTGGATCGTGGCCTCGGCCTGGCTGAGCTGCACCCGGTCGTTGACGCCCTGCGCCTCCGCCTCGGCCACGGGCACCACGGCGACGGAGAGGCCGTCGCCGGCGGCGAGCGCCACCGCGTCGGTGAGGTAGTATTCCCGGTTGGCGTTGTCGTTGCCGATCCGCTCCAGGAGGTCGAGGGCATGGGCGCCGGAGAGCGCCATCAACCCGGCATTCGACAAATTGACCTGGCGCTCGTCCTGCGAGGCGTCCTTCTCCTCGCGGATCGCCAAGACACGGTCCCCTTCCGTCAGCACGCGTCCGTAGCCGGTGGGGTCGGCGGCCTCGAAGGCCAGCACCGCCACCGCTGCACCCTCATGCAGGGGGGCACGCAGCCGGGCAAACGTCTCGGCCGTGACGAGCGGTGTGTCGCCGAAGGCCACGAGCACGTCCTGCCCCACCTCCAGCGCCGCGCGGGCGGCGAGCACCGCGTGCGCGGTGCCGAGGCGCTCGGCCTGCAGATGGACGCTGGCGCCAGGCGCCAGCCGCTCGATCTCGCGGACGATATCCTCGCGGTCCGGCTCGACCACCACGGCGAGGCGGGCGGCGCCCGCCTCCTGCACCGCGGCGAGCACGTGGCCGAGCATCGAGCGGTTGGCCAGCGCGTGAAGCACTTTGGGCCGGCCGGAGCGCATCCGTACGCCCTTGCCGGCCGCTAGCACGATCGCGGTGAAGCCGCTCTCCGCCCCGTGGTTCGCGCCTGCCGTCATCGAAATCCGCTCTCTGCCGTCGAGAGTGCTTCACGAATCACCCAGCCGCCGCCCTCGCCTCCAGCGGAACGTCGCGGCGGCCCCCGTGAAAGGCACCGAGTAAACGGCCCATTTAACCGATCGGGGCGCCGGCGCGAAGAGCGACGGGGATCGGCGAGATTCGAAGTCAGGGAAATGGGTCCGACCGCCGAGGTCACCCTTGCAACCAGCGCTCGCACGCCGGTGCCGGAGGAGCGGGAATGGGCCGCGCCCAAGTCACCTATCCGGCGGGAACGCCCGGCCGATTGGATGCGCAGCACGATAGCAAGAGAACCTTGACTCTTTTACAACCCAAAATTAATTTTCGTAGAAAAATCATCTTAGAGTATCGCAAGGTGCCACAAAGGTAAAATCGATAGTGTAAAAGGAAATTATTCGTGTAATCATAACAGTAAAATGCCAACCTACAGGATGATTTAAGCAATTTACCTTTTCATTATTAAATAGACCGATAGATATATTGAAATTTATATTTTATATCAAACATCTTCAAAGGAGCAAAAATGAAATACGCTGCGGCATATGTGCATATCAAAAACGAAGACGACCTTATTCTCGAATGGATGGCATTCCACCGAGCAGTCGGATTTGAGCATCTCATTATCACAGATAATGGAAGCTCAGACAATTCGCGCTCCGTCGTCAAAAAATTTCGCGATGCCGCTTCGGTAACATATCTGCATCGTCGATCGGGCGACCCGATCGATTTCGAGATCGATGCGATTAAAATATTTGGCGACCAGTTTCGCTGGATTGCTTTCATCGATGCCGACGAATTTCTGTTCCCCAGCCAGGGCGGCGATATCAGGAATATTTTATGCGACTACGAAGATGTCTCCGGCATCGGGGTTTATTGGCACATCTACGGATCGTCTGGGCATCAGACGAAGCCGGAGGGGACCGTCATCGAAACCATGCTTCACCGGGCTGATGACAACTACATCATGAACAGACATGTGAAGTCGATCGTTAAACCGTCCAAGGTATTCTACCCTTTCGGATCGCATACGTTCAAGCTGGATGGCGCGTTCGTAGATGAAACCAAAGCGGCTCTTCATGATCGCCCGCCGCATGGATTTTATGACGACATGACGCCATCACATCAAAAACTGAGAATCAACCACTACCATGTCCGCTCTCTTGAGCAGTACAAGAAGAAGGCAACGCGCGGATATTTCGGAATCAACGATGATAAGATCAATAAATCCCAGGAAAGATTCGAAGAAATGTGGCGCGCGCACGATAAAAACGACGTCCGCGATGACAGCGCCCTTCAATATCTGTCTTTGATGAAGTTCTACATGTCGTAAAATACGGTTGGGTGTCATGAGAGCGGCGCCGGCCCGTGGGGGTTCTCACCACGGCAGGCCGCGGATCTGAAGCAGATCCTCCGCGCTCACCCGGATGCCGAACACCGGAACGCGCCAAGCCGGCATCGTCGCAAGGCCGAGGCCTGCGGCGAAGACGAGCCGGGGCCACGCCCGCCGTCGGGCATTCGTTTCCCGCCGCAGGCCGCCCTCTCCCGCCCGCCTCATCGCCACAGCGCGGCGGGAGCCGCCCCGGCCTGCCGGCGCCCCGTCCGCAGCAGCCAGACGCCGCCCAACAGAATAGCGAGGCCCCAGGCGAGGAAGCCGAGATCCCAGGCCAGCCAGTGTGCCCGGTCCACCTGCTCGTTGACGTGGCGCACGCCGAGCCACTGGTGGTCGACCAGACCTTCGACGAGGTTGAACAGCCCCCAGCCGACGAGAAGGCTGCCGGCCAGCGCCCGGTTCGACCAGCTGAGATGCCGCCCCCCGCGCCCGGCGCCACAGGATGAACAACCCGACCACGACGAAGACGTAGGTCACGCTGTGGAAAATCCCGTCCCAGAGCGTGTTGAGTTCGAGGTTTTCGATCGAGGTGATCGGGTACCGGGAACTGACCATGTGGTGCCATTGCAGCCCCTGATGCAGCACGATGCCGTCGAAGAAGCCGCCGAGGCCGAGCCCGAACAGCACGCCCGCCGCGACCGGGAAGTCGGCCCCCTCCGTCGGCGCGGGAGCGCTCGCTTGATCGCGCATCGCCACCGGCCTCACGGTGAACGGTAGGCGGAGACGTCCTCGGCCCGCGCCGGCGTCTCGACGTAGCGGCCCTGATCCGGCACGGCGACGTGCTCGAAGTCTTGCGCCAGCGCATCGAGGCCGTGGCGCAGCTCCGGCCCGTGCAGGGCGCATCCGTGGCCCGTCACCACCCGTTCGGGCTTCAGCGCCGCGAGGCTGCGCACGGAGCCGACGAACACGACGTTGGCCAGAACGAGGCGGCGATCGGCGAGGTCGGGCGCGATCTCATGGGTGCCGTCGTCGCGCTCGGCATCGGCCCGCGGATCGTCGGCGCGGGCCTCGCGGCTGATCGGGATCTGCGGCGCCATGGCCTTCTCCCGTGCGAGGTGGGACGGGAGCCGGCAAGCGTTCCGGCCGTGCGGGAAGGATCGTCACGGGAAGGCTGGCGCGAAAGCGTTGTTTCCGCACCGCGACAGGACAGAAACGACGGCCGCGGGACATCCATTCGGAAACCGAGCGCGCGCGCTCCGGTTGGAGGTCTATCGGTCGCCAGGGCGACCCGGCATTTGCGATCTCAGGGTCCGTCACCGTGCCGTTGATGTCCCGTGCCGCCGTCTCGATGCTCCTGTCACGCGGCTGCCGAGCGGCGGCTCCATGATCGGCCCTCGGCAAACCCCCTCGATTCCGGACCCGATGCCGTGAGTGATCCCACCTATCCGCCCCTCGACAGGCTCAAGCCCGTGGCCTTCGGGCTCTGGATCGTGGACAGCGGCCCGATTCACGCTGCCGGCCTGCCGCTGCCCGTGCGCATGACCGTGGTGCGGCTCGCAGACGGCGGCCTGTGGCTGCACTCGCCGACCCGCTACGACGCGCGCCTGCACCGCGAGATCGAAGCGCTCGGGTCGATCCGCCACCTCGTCGCTCCCAATGTCGGGCACTGGAGCTATCTGAAGGAATGGCAGCGGCATTGCCCGCAGGCCTTGACCTGGGCCGCCCCGAACCTGCGCGAGCGCCGACAGGTCCGTCAGGCGGGCGTGCGGCTCGATCGGGATCTCGGCGACACGGCTCCGCCCGAATGGGCCGACGACCTGTCGCAAGTCGTGGTGCCCGGCGGCTTCGGCTTTCGCGAAGTCGCCTTCTTCCACGCCGCCTCGGCGACGCTGATCCTGACCGACCTCGTGCTGAACTTGGAACCGGATAAGCTCCCGCCCCTGCTGCGCCCGCTCCTGCGGATCGCCGGTGCGACCGCGCCCGATGGACGGGCGCCGATCTATCTCAGGCTGGTGGTGCGCCTGCGCAAGCGCGACGCGGCCCGTGCCGCGGCCCGGCTCGTCGCCCTGTCGCCGGAGCGGGTGGTGTTCAGCCACGGCGCTTGGTTCGACCGGAACGGCACAGCCGAACTGCGCCGCTCCCTCCGCTGGTTGCTCGACTGAGGCGGGCCGAACCGCTGCCCCGCCGATCGCTCAGGCGTTCGTGCGCCCGCGGTGATCGGGATCGACCCCGCCCTCCGGCGCGGTCTCGTTCTCGACATCGCCCTCGAAGGTGGAATCCCCCTCGATCGCCTCCGGGTCGGTTCCGGTCAGCCCCTTCGACTGCCCGATGCCCGGATTGCCCTTCAGGTCGGCATCGCTCGGCATATCCGTCTTCAGATGCTTCGACCTGCGAAGGTCGTCTCCCGGTGTGTCGGTTTGAGTCGGGGCAACCGGGGTTCTCGGAGGGTGTTCCAGGCGCATCCTGTCTCACCAGATCGAGCGAGCGAGGCCGGGCTCGCCTACGGGAATCCTTCACGCCCGAGCGCCGGCAAGGGTCGCGGCTCGTCGCGGCTCGTCGCGGCTCACGGCGCCGGCGGCGGCGTGTCCTCCCGCTGCGCCCGGCGCAGAGCGTCGAGCAAGGCGCCCTCGATGAGCAGGGCGGAACCGTAATGGAACTCGATGTCGAAGGCGTGCCGGGAGTTCATGGAGAGCGAGGCGCTCTGCATGGCGACCAGCCGCCCCGCCTCGTCGAAGAGGCCCGAACCCGAGCCGCCGTAGCCGTCGTTGCAATCGTGGCGGGCCCGCCGGATACCGCCTTCCGTCGGCGGGTCGATCCGGCGCACCGTGCAGGTCTCCAGGCTGCTGTCGCCCCGGTAGTTCTGGTGACCGCCGGGGGCGACCAGGGTCACCGCGAGCGACAGGTCCCCTGTGGAGAGATCGGGGGGCGCATCGGGCATCGGCTGGCGCTGCGTCTCGGCCGGCTGCGCGAGGCGGAGCAGCGCCCAATCGTCGGTGATGTGGAGGCGCGTCGCGTCCGCGGCGACGCCGAGGTGCAGGCTCTCGGCGACGAAATCGTAATTGCGGCCGCCGATCTGGAAGTAGCAGTCGCCGACCTGCCGCGTCGTTTCGAGCTGCCGGTTGCGGAAGTTGTGTGCGTTCAGCATCACGAGCGAAGGCGTGCCGATCAGCCACGCGGCGGCCGCCTTCTGCGGCACGCCGTCCGAACGGCGGCACCACAGGACGCCCGCGCCGGGATAGCGGGCGCGGTCGCTGCTCGTCAGCTCGCGGCGCCCGTCCTGGGGATAGAGCGCGGCCGTTTCGGTGATGTCCCGCTCGCGCGCTTGAGCCGGTGCGGCGGCATCGGGCGGCGGGTGCGGCGCATCGTCTCCAAGTGCGGTGCCGCGTGCGGTGCCGCCCCCGGCCCAAACCACGAGGGCGAGGAGCCCGCATACCGCTAGACCGCCCCGCGCGCGCTGCCCCTGCGCCATGGCCGACAAGCCTCCCGCTCGGTCGGGCCGCTTCGCGAGGGCCCGTTGAGCACAACGGTGCGATGGGTTCCGGCCCCGGTCAAGACGATGCCAACACGTTGCGACACTACGCCTTGGCACTTTTATAATTGCCTTATCTTCCTGATAAGAAATGTCCGACCAGCTAAAGACATCGCGTCCAATCAAAGCCTAGAAAATATAGGCGAAGGGACGCTAATAAGTCTTTCATAAGACCGCTCAAATCTAAGAATATCCTTAGATTCACGATGTGGCACTTCGGAGGACTTCCGAGCGATCCTGGAACCTCAGAAAAACGTCTGAGAGATACCGCGAGGCCGAAAGGCGAGGCGGTTCAGCGAGGAGACGCAGGATGAGCAGGTTTGTGACATCAGTCTCGGCCTTGGCGATGCTGGCGCTCGCGCCGGCCGCGCTGTCGAGCGGGGCCTACGCCAACGATAAGCTGGTCGAGCTGTCGAAGAGCGACGACAACTGGGTGATGCCCGGCAAGAACTACGATTCGAACAACTTCAGCGACCTGAAGCAGATCAACAAGAGCAACGTGAAGCAGCTTCGGCCGGCTTGGACGTTCTCGACCGGCCTGCTGAACGGCCACGAGGGTGCGCCGCTCGTCGTCGACGGCAAGATGTACATCCACACCTCGTTCCCGAACAACACCTTCGCCCTCGGTCTCGACGATCCGGGCACGATCCTGTGGCAGGACAAGCCGAAGCAGAACCCGGCCGCCCGCGCCGTCGCCTGCTGCGACCTCGTCAACCGCGGCCTCGCCTACTGGCCCGGCGACGGCAAGACCCCCGCGCTGATCCTCAAGACCCAGCTCGACGGCAACGTGGCCGCCCTCAACGCCGAGACCGGCGAGACGGTGTGGAAGGTCGAGAATTCCGACATCAAGGTCGGCTCGACGCTCACGATCGCCCCCTACGTCGTGAAGGACAAGGTCATCATCGGTTCCTCGGGCGCCGAGCTCGGCGTGCGCGGCTACCTGACCGCCTACGACGTGAAGACCGGCGAGCAGGTGTGGCGCGCCTACGCCACGGGTCCGGACAAGGACCTGCTGCTGGCCTCCGACTTCAACATCAAGAACCCCCATTACGGCCAGAAAGGCCTCGGCACCGGCACCTGGGAAGGCGACGCCTGGAAGATCGGCGGCGGCACCAACTGGGGCTGGTACGCCTACGATCCGGGCACGAACCTGATCTACTTCGGCACCGGCAACCCGGCGCCGTGGAACGAGACCATGCGTCCGGGCGACAACAAGTGGACGATGACGATCTTCGGCCGCGACGCCGATACGGGTGAAGCCAAGTTCGGCTACCAGAAGACCCCGCACGACGAGTGGGACTACGCCGGCGTCAACGTCATGATGCTCTCCGAGCAGAAGGACAAGGACGGCAAGGCTCGCAAGCTGCTGACCCACCCGGACCGCAACGGCATCGTCTACACGCTCGACCGGACCGACGGCGCGCTCGTCTCGGCGAACAAGCTCGACGACACGGTCAACGTGTTCAAGTCGGTGGATCTCAAGACCGGCCAGCCGGTGCGCGATCCCGAATACGGCACCCGGATGGACCACCTCGCCAAGGACATCTGCCCCTCGGCGATGGGCTACCACAACCAGGGTCACGACTCGTACGATCCGAAGCGTGAACTGTTCTTCATGGGCATCAACCACATCTGCATGGATTGGGAGCCCTTCATGCTTCCCTATCGTGCGGGTCAGTTCTTCGTCGGTGCGACGCTGAACATGTATCCGGGCCCGAAGGGCGACCGTCAGAACTACGAAGGTCTCGGCCAGATCAAGGCGTACAACGCGATCACCGGCGACTATAAGTGGGAGAAGATGGAGCGCTTCGCCGTGTGGGGCGGCACCATGGCCACCGCGGGCGACCTCGTCTTCTACGGCACCCTCGACGGCTACCTGAAGGCGCGCGACTCCGACACGGGTGACCTTCTCTGGAAGTTCAAGATCCCGTCCGGCGCCATCGGCTACCCGATGACCTACACCCATAAGGACACGCAGTACGTCGCCATCTACTACGGCGTCGGCGGCTGGCCGGGTGTCGGCCTCGTGTTCGACCTCGCCGACCCGACCGCCGGTCTCGGCGCGGTGGGTGCCTTCAAGAAGCTCGCCAACTACACCCAGATGGGCGGCGGCGTGGTGGTGTTCTCGCTCGACGGCAAGGGCCCCTACGACGATCCGAACGTCGGCGAGTGGAAGTCGGCCGCCAAGTAAGGTCTGAAGCAGGAACTGCCTGACGGCAGATTCGAACCGTCCCTCTCCCGCTCGCCGGGGGGGGACGGGGCCGAGATGGCGCGGGCACGAACGGCCCGTGACGGTCCGCGCCACCTCATGTCCCTCTCCGCAGACCCTCGTCCCGCGCGCCTCCGACGTCGCGCCGGCGATCGTCCGCACGGGGCGATGCGCCAAGGGCAGGTCTCAGCCGAAAAAGCCCGGTGCCAAGATTTCATAAGAATAAGCCAGAGGAAACGAACCTATGTCGCTCGTGAACGGACGGCGCCGTACAGCCGCATCGGCCGTCGCTCTGACCGCTGCCCTGACCGCCCTCGCCGCCCTGTGCGCGCCCGCCCTGGCGCAGGAGTCGAAAGCCGCCGAGGCCGCGAAACCCGATGCCGGCACCTTGCGCGTCTGCGCCGCCGAGCAGCCGCCGCTCTCGATGAAGGACGGCTCGGGGCTCGAGAACCGCATCGCGACGACGGTAGCCGAGGCCATGGGCCGCAAGGCCCAGTTCGTATGGCTCGGCAAGCCCGCGATCTACCTCGTGCGCGACGGGCTGGAGAAGAAGACCTGCGACGTGGTGATCGGGCTCGATGCCGACGATCCCCGCGTGCTCACCAGCAAGCCCTATTACCGCTCAGGCTACGTCTTCCTCACCCGCGCCGACAAGGATCTCGACATCAAGTCCTGGTCCGATCCGCGCCTGAAGGAAGTGAGCCACATGGTGGTCGGCTTCGGCACGCCCGGCGAGGCGATGCTCAAGGATATCGGCCGCTACGAGGAGGACATGGCCTACCTCTACTCGCTGGTGAATTTTCGCGCGCCGCGGAATCAATACACGCAGATCGATCCGGCCCGGATGGTCAGCGAGGTCGCCACCGGCAAGGCCGAGGTCGGCGTGGTCTTCGGGCCCGACGTCGCCCGCTACGTGCGCGATTCCTCGACCAAGCTGCGCATGACCGCCGTGCCCGACGACACGCAGGCCAGCGACGGCCGGAAGATGCCGCAGAGCTTCGACCAGGCGATGGGCGTGCGCAAGGACGACACCGCCCTGAAGGCGCAGATCGATGCCGCCCTGGAGAAGGCCAAGCCGAAGATCGAGGCGATCCTGAAGGAGGAGGGCGTGCCCGTGCTGCCCGTCTCCAACTGATCCCGACCGACCGTGAGATGAGGACCAAGAACAAGACGATGATGAACCGCGTAAAGATCGGAACGGCCCTTCTCGGCCTCGCGCTCGCCGGCATCGCCCTGCCCGCGCTCGCCCAGCCGCAATCCGGGCCGCAGACCGGCGTCGTGTTCCGCAACACCGTGACCGGCGAGGCGCTCGACGTGTCGCAGGGCAAGGAAGGCGGCCGCGACACGCCGGCCGTGAAGAAGTTCCTCGAGACCGGCGAGAACCTCTACATCGACGACAAGTCCTGCCTGCGGAACGGCGAGAGCCTTTTCGCGACCTCCTGCTCGGGCTGCCACGGCCACCTCGCGGAAGGAAAGCTCGGGCCGGGGCTGAACGACAATTACTGGACCTATCCGTCCAACACGACGGATGTGGGCCTGTTCGCCACGATCTTCGGCGGCGCCAACGGCATGATGGGCCCGCACAACGAGAATCTGACGCCGGACGAGATGCTGCAGACCATCGCCTGGATCCGGCACCTCTATACGGGGCCGAAGCAGGACGCGCTGTGGCTCAACGACGAGCAGAAGAAGGCCTACACGCCCTACAAGCAGGGCGAAGTCATCCCGAAGGACGCCAAGGGCCAGTGCAAGCCGCTGGACGAGTGATCCTTTCGGGTGTCGAGCCGGATTCAACCGGCACGATCGAGGGGGCGGGCGGTGGGATCCTGTCGCCGGGCGCGGCCGGATCCCCGAAGAGCAAGCCTCAAGAAGAGCACGTCTCGAAAAGTGGAGGAAACCATGAAGACCACTCTCATCGCCGCCGCCATCGTCGCCCTGTCCGGCATCGCCGCCCCGGCGCTCGCCTATGACGGCACCAAGTGCAAGGCCGCGGGCAATTGCTGGGAGCCGAAGCCCGGCTTCCCCGAGAAGATCGCCGGCTCCAAGTACGATCCCAAGCACGACCCCAAGGAGCTGAACAAGCAGGCCGATTCCATCAAGCAGATGGAAGAGCGCAACAAGAAGCGCGTCGAGAACTTCAAGAAGACCGGCAAGTTCGAGTACGACGTGAGCAAGATCGCGGCGAACTGAGCCTTTTGCCCCCTCCCCCTCGCGGGGAGGGGTTCGGGGCGGGGGTGGCGCAGGAGGCACCGCCCGGCGCCCCATCCGAACAGGCCATGCCCCGATCCATCCCCGCGAGGGGGAGCGGAGAGGTGGCGGCGGCCCATGGCGCCTGGGGCGCCCAAGACGGCAAACAAAGGCCACCCGCCGAATGAACACCTTGCGCCCCGGCGACGCCATGCTCACCGACTGGCGGGATGCCGCCGCGCGTTTCGAGCGCGAGATCGGCAAGGCCGTGGTCGGCCAGGAACGGGCGATCCGCCTGCTGACGATCGCGATCTTCGCCCGCGGCCACGTCATGCTCGAAGGCGATGTCGGCGTCGGCAAGACCACGCTGCTGCGCGCGGTCGCCCGCGGCCTCGGCGGCGCCTACGAGCGCGTCGAGGGCACCGTCGACATGATGCCCACCGACCTGATCTACCACACCTATCTCGGCGAGGACGGCCGCCCGCGGGTCGAGCCCGGCCCGGTGCTGCGGCAGGCGGAAGACCTCTCGGTCTTCTTCTTCAACGAGATCAACCGCGCCCGGCCCCAGGTCCACGCGCTGCTCCTGCGCATCATGGCCGAGCGCAGCGTCACCGCCTTCAACCGCGCGTACCGTTTCCCCAACCTCCAGGTCTTCGCCGACCGCAACCGGGTCGAGCGCGAGGAGACCTTCGAGCTGCCGGCCGCCGCGCGCGACCGCTTCCTCATGGAAATCGGCATGGAGGCGCCGCGCGATACGAAGGCCCGCCGCGACCTCGTCTTCGATCCCCGCTTCCACGACACCGACCGGCTCACCGAAGCGGTCGAGGCCGGCGTGCTCGACTTCGAGCGCATCGGCACCATCGCCAGCGCGATCCAGCACGCGATTTCGGCCGAGCCGGCGATCGAGGCCTACGTCGTCGGCCTGTGGGAGGCGCTGGTGCGCCCCGGCCCCGCCGGCATCCGGCTTTCCGGGATCGACATGGACCGCCTCGTCCAGGGCGGCGCCTCGCCCCGCGGCGTCGCCTTCCTCGTGCGCGCCGCCCGCGTCCGCGCCTGGCTGGAAGGCCGGGACTGGCTGGTGCCGGAGGATATCCGCGCCGTCTTCCCCGAGGTGATGGCCCACCGCGTCTTCCTCGAACCCGTCTACGAGATGCGGCGCGCGCAGATCGTGCCCGACCTCATTCGCGCGGTGTTCGAGACGGTGCCCGCCCCGTGAGCAGTCCGGAGGACGGGGTCAACGATGGGGCCGACATCATTTACCTGCCGCGCTGGCGGCCCGGCGGACATCGGGTCGGCGCCCATCGCGGGCACGATGCCGGCGGCCTCGGCACGTTCCGCGACCAGGTCAGCTTCTCACGCCTGCCGGATGCGCGGCGCATCGATGTGCGCGCGTCGCTGCGCGACCCGTTCGAGGGCGTGTTCGTGCGCCGCTTCGAGGCGCGCAGCCCGGTCGAGACCTACGCGCTGGTCGACCTCTCCGCCTCGATGCGCTTCCGCGGCCGGGCCGACCGGCGCGATCTCGCGGGCGCCTTCTGCACGACGCTCGCCCGCTCCGCGACGCGGATCGGCGACGGCTTCGGTGTGATCGCCTGCGACGACATCGTGCGCGACGACCTCTACCTCCCCGCGACCCGCCACCGCGCCGCCGCCCAGGCCGCCGCCGCCCGTCTCGGCGAGGCGGCCTGCGAGGGACGCGGCGCCGAGGGTTTTCTGGAGGCGGCGCGCCGTCTCGCCGGGCGCCCGAAGCTGATCTTCCTCGTCTCGGATTTCCGCTGGCCGGAGGCGCTGATCGAGGCCGTCTTCTCGGCACTGGCGCTCCACGACGTGACGCCGGTGCTGCTCGCCGATTCCGCCGAGGCCGAAGACCTGCCGGCCTGGGGCCTCGTGGAACTCGACGACCTCGAGGGCGCCGGGCGCCGCCTCGTCTTCCTGCGCCCGTCCTTGCGCCGCCGCTGGATCGCCCGCGAGGCCGAGCGCGTCGAAGCCTTGCGCCGGATCTGCGCCCCCTTCGCCCGTCCGCCCTTCCGGCTCGCCGACCGCTTCGATGCGGAAGCGCTGAGCCGCCACCTGATGACGACGTGAGAGCGATGCGCGCGCTGCCCCTCGCCCTCCTCCTCGCGCTGGTGTCTCTGCCCGCCTCCGCGCAGGTGCGCGGCGTCGAGCTGCGCACGCCCCGCGCCTTCGGCTACTTCCAGGGCGACCTCGTGCAGGTCCAGGCCGAGATCCGCACCGATCCCGGCTTCACCCTGCAGCGGCCCTCCCTGCCGAAGCCCGGGCCGGTCACCTACTGGCTCGACCTGCGCGACGTACGGACGGAGGAGAGCCGGGGCGCGGACGGCGCGAACGTGATCCGGCTGCGCCTGACCTACCAGGATTTCTACGTCGCGCTCGATGCCCGCACCCTCGAAGTGCCGGGCTTTCCCGTCACCGTCGAGAGTGCGGGCGCCAACGGCTCGACCACGGCGGTGGCACAGCTGCCCGCCTGGAAGATCGGCGTCTCGCCGTTGCGCGAGGTGCAACCCGAGCGGCGCGACGACCCGGCCGAGTACCTGCGGCCCGACGGACGCGCGCCGCGCCTCGATCCGCAGCCGGCGCTCGCCTCGGCGGCCGGCTTCCTCGCGCTCGCCGTTCTGGCGCTGGTGCTGCTCGCCTACGACCGGGCGTGGTGGTTCTTTGGACGTCGCCGCGGCCGGCCCTTCGCGCTCGCCCTGAAGGCGCTGGGCCGAGCGAGGCAGCAATCGCAGGGCGAAGCCCTGTACCGCGAGGCGCTGCTCGCCCTGCATCGCGGCCTCGACGCCACCGACGGGCGCCGGGTGCTTGCCGACGACCTGCCCGATTTCCTCGGCCGCCATCCCGCCTTCCGGGGGCAGGCGGGCGGCCTGGAAAGGTTCTTCTCGGCCTCGCGGCTGGCCTTCTTCGGCCGGGACACCGCCGGGGCCGGCACGACGCTTCCCCTGCCCGAGGTCGAGGCCTTGCTGCGCCGGCTCGGCGCGGTCGAGCGGAGCGCGTGACCCGGTGACGGCGCTCCTCCCCTCCCTCGGCCTGGCCACGCCCTGGCTGCTCTGGCTTCTGCCGCTGGCGCTTCTGCCGCTGCTCCTGTCCGTGACCCGGCGCAGCGCGGTCGCCTCGGTCGCGGCCGCACCCGAGGATCCCCTCTCCGCGGGTCTGCGGATCGCCCTGACCGCCGCCGGCATGCTGGCGATCGGCGGTCTCGTCCTGGCGCTGGCCGGCCCGTACCGCGCCGGCGAGCGGGTGACCCGCACCGGCATCGGGGCGCAGGTCTCGATGCTGATCGACCGCTCCGGCAGCATGAACGAGACCTTTGCCGGCCGGCAGCCCTCGGGGGCGGAGGAATCGAAGGCCGCCGCCTCCCGGCGCATCCTGCGCGACTTCGTCGGCGAGCGCGCTCACGATCAGTTCGCGGTCACCGCCTTCTCGACGGCGCCGATGCTGGTCGTGCCGATGACCGACCGGCACGACGCCGTGCGCGCGGCGGTCGCCGCCATCGACCGACCGGGCCTCGACTACACCAACGTCGCCCGCGGCCTCGGCATGGCGCTGTCGCAGTTCGGCGCGGGCGCGCCGGGTGTGTCGCGGGCGCTGCTGCTGGTCTCGGACGGCGCGGCGGTGATCGACCCGCGCATCCAGGCGCAGCTGCGCGCCGAGTTCGCCAAGGTGCAGCCGAACCTCTACTGGCTGTTCCTGCGCACCAAGGGCTCGCCCTCGATCTATGACAAGCCCGCGGGCGAGGATACGCCGCAGGCGGCCCCCGAGCGCCATCTCGACCTGTTCTTCAAGAGCCTCGGCGTGCCCTACCGCGCTTTCGAGGCGGAGGGCGCCGAGGCCGTGGCCAACGCCGTGCGCCAGATCGAGGCGCTGGAGCGCGACCCGATCCCCTATACCGAGGAGCGCCCGCGCCGCGACCTCACCGGCTGGGCCTATGCGCTCGCCGCCTTCGGCCTGCTCCTCCTCGTCCTCGCCAAGCTGGCGGAGACCGACTTTTTGCGCGTGCCCGTCCGTGAGCGGAGTGCCGCTGCGTCCGGCCCCGCGCCCGCCGCTGCGCCGAAAAGGGCCGCCGCCTGATGCCCACCGCCCTCACCCACGCGCCCTCCCCGTCCCTGCGCACCCGGCGCGGCGCGGGCTTGGGCCAGGGCTGGCGCAGCCTGCGCCCCACCCTGCTCGTGCTGCTGCCGATCCTGCTGCTCGGGGCTGCTGCCGCCTTCGCGCTCTCGGCCTGGCGGGACGCGCGCACCAACGCGGCCATCGCCGAGCTGGAAGCGGGCCGCGACCTCGCCGTCCCGCCTGACGCCCCCGACGCGCTCCTCGTCGCGCGCACCAAGTTCCTGGCTTTTCGCGATCGTCTCGGTGAGGCGGAGCCGCTGCTTGAAACCCTCGACCATCGGCGGTCCGCCGACGCCGCGGCGCGCGCCCGCTACATCGTCGCCAATGCCCGCATCCGCGAGGCCTTCCGGCTGATCGAGCGCAGCGAACTCGACAAGGCGGGCCCGCAGGTCACGCTCGCGCGCCAGGATTACCGCCGGGCGCTTCAGGCCCGGCCCGATTTCTGGGACGCGAAGTTCAACTTCGATGTTGCCTCGCGCCTGATCCGCGACTTTCCGGAATTCGATCGCAAGTTCGGCGACGAGCTGAAGGCCGAGCCCAAGCAGATCTGGACCGACATTCCCGGGCAGCCCCGGGGTGGACCATGAATCGGCGGGCCATGAGTGTGTGGGCGGCGCTTCCCTTCGCAAGAAACCTGCGCGATCGCCGCTTTCAGGCGCTCGCCGCAGCCTTGCTGCTCGCAGGTCTG
This sequence comes from Methylorubrum sp. Q1, assembly GCF_004683995.1. NCBI lineage: Bacteria > Pseudomonadati > Pseudomonadota > Alphaproteobacteria > Hyphomicrobiales > Methylobacteriaceae > Methylorubrum > Methylorubrum sp. Q1. The sequence goes on from NZ_SRHQ01000003.1 coordinate 184,298, forward strand.
GCGATCGTCGTGCCCCCGCTGCCGCTGACCCGCTCTGGCGTGTCGGTGCTGGCGGTGGTCGACATCACCGGCAGCATGAACGTGCGCGACTATACAAGCGACGGGCGCCCGGCGAGCCGGCTCGACATCGCCAAGGCGGCCCTGCGCGGTCTGCTGCCCGAACTGCCCTGCGGCTCGCGCCTCGCGCTCGCCCTGTTCACGGAACGGCGCCCGTTCCTGCTGTTCGCGCCGATCGAGGTCTGCGCCGATTTCGCGCCGCTGGACGGGGCGATCGCCGCGCTCGACTGGCGCATGGCCTGGGAGGGCGACAGCCGCATCGCGTCCGGCCTCCACCGCGCCCTCACCATGGCCGGCGAACTCGACACCGACCTCCTGTTCATCACCGACGGGCAGGAGACGCCGCCGCTCCCCGCCACCGGCATCCCGCCCTTCGAGGGCAAGGCGGGGGCGGTGCGCGGCCTGATCGTCGGAGCGGGCGGGTACGCGCTCGCGCCGATCCCGAAATTCAACGACCGCGGCCGCGAGACCGGCTTCTATGCCGAATCGGACGTGCAGCAGGAGAACCGCTTCGGCCCGCCCCCGGCCGATGCGGAATCGCGCGAGGGCTACAATCCGCGCAACGCCCCCTTCGGCGGCGCGGCGGCACGCGGCGAGGAGCATCTCTCCTCCGTGCGCGAGCCGCATCTGAAGGCGCTCGCCGCCCAGACGGGCCTCGCCTACGCCCATCTCGACGGGCCGGACCTGCGCGCGCCGCTTCTCGCCGCTGCCACGCCGCGCCCCCTTCCGAGCCGGCTCGACCTCCGCCCCTTCCTCGGCGCAGCGGCTCTGGCCCTCGTGCTCGCCGTCTTCCTCGCGGGTGCGCTCCGCGCCCGCCTCACACCCTTCACCCCCAGCAGGATGTCATAATGCGTCTGTCCCTTCTCGTTCTGCCGCTCGCGCTCGCTGCAACCGCCGCCCTCGCCCACGGCCCGACCCCGCAGAAGGTCTCCCAGTCGATCACGATCAAGGCGAGCCCGGACGCGGTGTGGAAGGTCGCGGGCGACTTCGCGGGCATCGGAAAGTGGCACCCGGCGATCGAGAAGGCGGAGGGCAGCGGCTCGAAGGATGGCGGCACCCGCACGCTGACCTTCAAGAACGGCGGAAAACTCGAAGAGAGCCTCGACGAGTACAAGGCGGACGGCCGCACCTATTCCTACCGGATGGGCGAGCCGAACCTGACAGCGCTGCCGGTCTCGTCCTACTCGGCGACCTTCACCGTGAGCCCGGAGGGCGACGGCTCCAAGGTCGAGTGGATGGGCCGGTTCTATCGCGGCGACACCGGCAACGAGCCGCCGGAGAACCTCAGCGACGAGGCCGGCAAGGCGGCGATGAACACGTATTTCTCGGAAGGGCTGAAGGGCCTGAAGGCGGCCGTGGAGGGCGGCAAGGGCAAATGAGCCGGTCCCAATGAGGCACGCGACATGATCCGCCCCGCCCTCGTCGCCTTGTTCCTTGTCCCCGCTCTCGCCGGCCTGCCCGTGCGAGCCGCGACGATCTACGTCGCGAGCCAGCAGGGAGCTCAGGTGACGCGCCTCGAGGCGGGCATGGTCGCAGGCCACGCGACCGTGGCGGGAGCGCCCGCCACGGTCGCGACGGGCGGCGGATCCGTGTTCCTCACGCATCCGGACGGGCACGCGATCACCGTGGCGGACGCCGCCACGGGCGCGGTGCTGCGCCGCCTCCCCTACAACGGCCAGGGCTTCGGCCTCGCCGCCTCGGCGGATGGCCGGACCCTGTTCGTCGCCGACTGGTCGGGCAACCGCATCGACCGGCTCTCGGCCGCGGACGGCACCGTCGAGGCTTCCGCCGAGACCGGCCGAGACCCGGCCCACATCGTCCTCGACCGCGCCGGCCGGCTCTACGTCGCCGACCGGGAGAGCCATCGCGTCAGCGTGTTCGACGGGGCGCGGATGACCCGGCTCGCGACGATTCCCGTCGGTACCGCGCCCTTCGCCCTGGCGCTCGGCCCGGACCAGCGCCGCCTCTATGTCGGCAACGTGCGCAGCAACGACCTCACCGTGATCGACACGCAGACGCTCAAAGCCCTCGCCACCGTGCCGGCCGGCGCGATGCCCTATGGCGTCGGCGTGAGCCCGGATGGGGCGCGGGTCTTCGTCACCAACCAGCATGCCGGCACGGTCACCGTGCTCGATGCGGGCACGCTCGCAAATGCGGCGACCATCGGCGTCGGCCGCTATCCGGAGGGCATCGTGATCGAGGGGGGAAGGGCCTACGTGGCGAACTGGTTCTCCGACACCGTGTCCGTCATCGATCTCGCCACGCTGAAGGAGGTCACCCAAGTGCCGGTCGCCGAGGGCCCGCGCAGCCTCGCGATCGCCGCCCCGGCGAAGGAAGCCCTGCGATGAGACCGCTTACGGCCGGTCTCGCGGCCGGGCTCGCCACCCTGCTGGTCCTCTCCGCCTGCGACCGCGGTGGCGAGACCTCCGACGCGGCATCGAACGCGGCGCCCGACCGGGGCGACGACGGGGCCGTCGTCGCCTCGACCTCGGAGGATCACCTCGCCGACTGGCTCTCGCCCACCGACGGGACGGATCCGGCGCGCTGGCTCGCGGGCCGTGAGGCAGGACACCCCTTGCCCGCAGACGCCGCCGCGGTCAGGGAACTGCGCGAAGCCCTCGACAGGGCGCGCAGCGCCTTCGTGGAAGACAAGCGCATGATCGCCAACCGCACGGTGCAGCTCGGACAGATGCTGTCCGAGATCGGCAAGACGGAATCCTATCGCAGCCTGATCGACGGCCTCGGCGGGATCGCGTCGGTGCGCGGCCGCCACAAGAGCCTCTACGGCGAGATGTGCCAGCACTACTACAACACCCGCGCCCAGGGCGCCGACCACGCCGCCGCGCTGGCCCGCCTCGAAGCCCGCGAGCGGCCGGATATCGCCGCGCCGGAGAGGCCTCGGGAACCGGAAAAGCAGCCGGGAGGGCAGCCTTGAGCGACGGACGCGCCTCCACCCGGCCCCTGCCGACGCGGCCTGAGACGATGCTCGTCATCGACGACCACCCGATCGTGATGCAGGGGGTGCGCCGGCTGGCGGAAGCCGCGGGCGTCGCCAGAGTCTACGAGGCCGCCGACATCGTCTCGGGCTACCGCCTGTTCCACCGGCACCGGCCGGCCCTCGTCGTGGCCGATCTGAGCTTTCGCGACGACGGACTGTCCGGCCTGTCGCTGATCCGCCGCATCCGGGCGCTCGATCCGGCCGCGCGCATTCTCGTGTTCAGCATGCATGCCGACCCGGTGCTGGTCTCCCGCGCCCTGGAAAGCGGCGCGCTCGGCTTCGCGCTCAAGGATGCCGGATCGGACGCCTTCCTGGAGGCGCTCGACGCCGTCCATGCCGGGCAGGGCTACCTGCCGCACGCGCTCGCCACCGATGTGGCGATGCTGAACCGCAGCGCCCGCCCCGCCCCGCTCGCCACCTTGAGCGCGCGCGAATTGCAGATCCTGTCGCTGCTCAGCCAGGGCAAATCCTACGACGCCATCGCCAGCGCCATGGCGGTGAGCTACCGCACGATCATCAATGCCAGTTCCAGCATGCGCAAGAAGCTCGGCGTCGAGTCGCGCGCCGGGCTGGTGCAGATCGCGGTCAACCGGCGCAACGCGCTGCTGTGAGTTGCTTCGAAGGGGCGGCGGGCAAGCGAACAGATATCCCCTCCTCACCCTCATCCTGAGCTGCCCGCGACAGCGGGCCTCGAAGGATCCTCCGGGAAGCGCGCGATCCCTGGAAGATCCTTCAAGGCCGACGCTGCGCGTCGGCACCTCAGAATGAGGGGGCAGGTCGGATGGCCGTCACTCGGCGCCCCGCTCGGGCGCAGGCCCGCCGAACGGGGCCCGCGGGCTGGCGTCGCCCGCGGGCGTGGCGAAGGGCAGCGTCAGCGCCGCCGCCGCGATCACCGCGGTGATCCAGCGCTTCGGCCGGTCGGGCAGGCTCGCGGCACGGCTCGGACCGTTGAGGCGGGGCCGGTGCACCTCCCCGCCGAACGGGGTCGGACGCCGGCCCTCCTCCGGCCCGCGGTCCCTGTCCCGGTCCAAGTTGCGCTCGAGATTCCGCTCGACCGCGCCGAGCAGCGCGGCGGCCTCCCCGTCCAGGCTGTCCCAGTGCCGGGTCAGGGCGCCGTGCTCCGCCGGCTCGGACGCCGCGGCGTCCGGTCCGGTCTCCGTTGTCCGCTCCTCGGGGGCTGTCATGGCGAGCGGTCAGGCGCGGTGGTAGGCATCCTCGAGGCGGACGATGTCGTCCTCGCCGAGGTAGCTGCCGAGTTGCACCTCGATCAGTTCGACATCGTCGTTGCCGGGATTCTCGAGGCGGTGGATGGCGCCGAGCGGGATGAAGATGTGCTCGCTCTCGCGGTAATCGGCGACCGTGTCGTCCACGGTGACCCGGGCGCAGCCCCGCACCACGACCCAGTGCTCGGCCCGGTGGCGATGCTTCTGCAGCGAGAGCCGGCCGCCGGGTGCCACGGTGATCCGCTTGACCTGGAAGCCGTCGGAAGCCTCCAGCACCCGGTAGCTGCCCCAGGGGCGGTGCGAGGAGGCGTGCCACTCGGCCTGGGGCCGGCCCTTGCTGCGCAGGATCTCGACCATCTTGCGCACGTCGCCGCAGCGGCTGCGGTCGGCCACCAGGATCGCGTCCTTCTCGGCCACCACCACGAGATCCCGCACGCCGACGAGCGAGGTCACCATCCCCTCCGAGGAGACGAAGCAGCCCTCGGTGTCGAACAGCTCGGCCGCGCCGCGGCTGACATTGCCGAGATCGTCCCGCTCGCTGATCGCCCAGAGGGCGTTCCAGTTGCCGACATCCGACCAGCCGCAGCGCATCCGCGCAACCGCGGCGCGGCTCGTCTTCTCCATCACCGCGAAGTCGAGGGAGGTCTTGTGGGTGCCGGCAAACCCCTCGGCGTCGAGGGCGAGCGCCCCGCCCTCGTCGGCGGCGGCCTCGACCGCCCGGGCGGCGGCGGCGGCCGTGTCGGGATCGAACGCGGCGTATTCGGCGCACAGGGTGTCCGCCCGCATCAGGAAATTGCCGGAGTTCCATAGCCAGCGCTCCGAGAGGTAGGTGGCGGCCCGCGCCGCGTCCGGCTTCTCGGCGAAGGTGTGCACGGCGTGGCAGCGCGCCTCGACGCGGTCGCCGGGCCGGATCCAGCCGTATTCGATGCTGGCGTGATCGGCCTCGATGCCGAAGGTGACGAGCCGCCCGGCCCGCGCCGCCGGCAGGGCGGAGGCCACGGCCCGCCGGAAGGCACGCGGCTCGGTGACGATGTGGTCGGAGGGCAGCACGAGCACCACCGCCTCCGGATCCTCCCGCGCCACCAGGGTGCAGGCGGCCAGGATCGCCGGGCCGGAATCGCGGCGCTCCGGCTCCAGCAGGAGGGTGACGCCCGCATCGATCGCGGCGGCCTGCTTCTCGACGAGGCAGCGGTGATCGCGGTTGGCGACGACGATCGGCCGGGCGAAGAGCGGGCCCTGGAGCCGCAGCAGGGTCTGCTGGAAGGTCGAGTGCGGCCCGAGCAGGGGCACGAACTGCTTCGGCAGCGAGGTGCGGGAGGTGGGCCAGAGCCGCGTTCCCGAGCCGCCGCAGAGGATGACGGGCTGGATCCGTGCAGGCATCGACGGGCGTCCTTTTGTGCTGGGACTTGGAAGATGGAACTGGGAAAAAAGGTCAGGGGGTTTCGATCGCGCTGCGCAGGGCGGGTGCCGCCTGCGAGACGGGGCCGGGAGCGACCGCCCCGCCACGAGTGGGGGCCGGGGCCGGCGCCTCTCCGGTGCCGGCCTTGGCGGGGGACACCTGCACGACGTCGCCCGGCAGCAGCACGGAGGTCAGGCTGGCCCGGAACGTCGCCGCCCGGTCGCGCTGGGTCCGCGTCACCTCGACGTTCCAGCCGGTGGACTCGGTGCCGCCGTCGGAGGCGGCGAGCCGCCGGGCGCGGCTTTCCAGCAGGTCGCGGGCGATGGGCAGACTCGCTTCGGTCTCCAGCAATTGCTGGCGGGTGGCCTGAAGGTCGGCCACGACCCGGCGGCGATGCCCGTTCTCGGTGTCGCGCTGGCGCAGGGTCAGTTCGCCGGTGGCGGTGCCGTTGCGGGCGAGTTCCGCGTCGATCCGGGCGAGTTCCGCCCGGACCCGGGCGTTCTCCCGCTGCCGGTCGACCATGATCGTCTGCAGGCCGTGGCCGTTATCGGTCAGCCGTGCGTAGTTGCGGACCTGGGCCTCGGTGAGCTTCACCTGTTCCTCGATCAGGGACCGCTGCTGGGTCAGCGACGTCCGCTCGGTCTCCAGCCGCTCGACCTGCTGGCGCAGCAGGCCGACCTCGCTGCGCTCCGTCTCGCGCTGGAGCGAGAAGATCTCCTGCTCGCCGCGCATCAGCGCCGTCGCCTCCGGGCCGATCAGTTCGTCCGAGACGAAGCTCGTCCGCCCGTCGCGCTGGGCCTCCAGCCGAAGTTGCCGGGCGCGCTGGGCGAGCCGGGCGAGTTCCAGGCTGCGCAGACGCTCGCGCGCGGTCAGCACCTCGCCCTTGAGTTCGGTGATGGAGCGGTCGCCGACCCGTCCGCCGCCGGCCAGCGCCACCGCGCCGAGCACGGTGAGGCCGTAGCGGTAGGTGTAGCTGCCGGGCGAGCGCACCTCGCCCAGAACATAGACCGGCTTCATCTCGGACAGCCGCAGGCTGACGGTGGCCGAACGCAGGTAACCGTCGTTGAGGCGGGTGCGCACCAGGGTCTCGGCCTGCTCGGGCGACAGCCCGGCGACCCGGACACGGCCGACCATCGGCAGGTTCAGGTCGCCCACCGCATCGACCACGTACTCGCCGGTCAGGTCCGTCTGGCCGAAGACGACCATCGTCACCTTGTCGCCGCTCGACAGCAGCAGCGCGGTCTCGGCCGAGGGCTCCGGCAAGGCCTCCGGAGCCTGCGCCTCGGCGGCCAGGGGGGCGCCCGCGAGGAGGAGCACGAGTCCCGAGCCGAGCATCGCGCCGAGCGTTGCGCCGAGCGTTGCGCGAAGAGGCCCCTCGCCGCCCCAAAACCGAAATGTCCTGAAATCGAGCATGCCTTCGCCTCTCAGGCCGCTTGCCGGGCGCCGGCCGGCGACGCGGCCGTTCGGGAGACTGCTCCATTCGGGAGATCTGCCGCTCGGCCGGTACCCCGGAGGTGCCGCCCGAAGCCCTCCGCGCTCAAGGGAGCACCGGGGGAGAACCGGGAGGCGGCCGGGCTGTCGTGACGCCCTGTCTGAATGCCAGAGCCCCTCCCCGTTGGCTCTGGCTATTCGGTCACCTCAGGGTTCGCGACCGGGTTAGTCCGACGGTGCCGGTTGCGGCTCGAAGGCGCGCTTGGGAACCGATTCCGCGCGCGCCGCTTGGCCCACGGCAAGAATGGGGCTTGCACCTCCCGATCGTGGTAAACCGCCTTCGCACGCAGGACGCCGCGTCTTCCTCGAAACAGCAATGCCGCACCCGATCAAGGTCTCCTAAGCTGGGATCGACCGACAATGGGAGACGTCGAGCGATGAAGAAGCGTATCCTCGTGACGGGTGGGGCCGGTTTTGTCGGCAGCCACCTGTGCGATCGACTGGTGGCGCAGGGACACGACGTGCTCGCGGTCGATAATTTCTACACGGGCGACCGGTCGAACCTAGCCCAGCACCTGAGCAATCCGCGCTTCGAGGTCATGCGCCACGACGTGAATTTCCCGCTCTACGTCGAGGTCGACGAGATCTACAATCTCGCCTGCCCCGCCTCCCCGATCCACTATCAGCGCGACCCGGTGCAGACCACGAAGACGAGCGTGATCGGGGCCATCAACATGCTCGGGCTCGCCAAGCGGCTCGGCATCCCGATCCTCCAGGCCTCCACCAGCGAGATCTACGGCGATCCGGACGTCCACCCGCAGCCGGAGGATTATCGCGGCCTCGTCAGCGTCAGCGGTCCGCGCGCCTGCTACGACGAGGGCAAGCGCTGCGCCGAGACCCTGTTCTTCGATTACCAGCGCCGGCACCACGTGCCGATCCGCGTGGCGCGCATCTTCAACACCTACGGGCCGCGGATGAACCGCGACGACGGCCGGGTCGTCTCGAACTTCGTGGTGCAGGCGCTGCGGGGCGAGCCGATCACCCTCTACGGCGACGGCCGCCAGACCCGCGCCTTCTGCTTCGTCGACGACCTCGTCGAGGGGCTGATGCGCCTGATGAACGTCGAGGGCACGCTCGACGGCGCGGTCAATCTCGGCAACCCGACCGAGGTGACCATCGCCGAGATCGCCCATCGGATCATCGCGCTCACCGGCTCGCGCTCGGAGATCGTCTACCGCCCGTTGCCGCAGGACGACCCGCGCCAGCGCTGCCCCGACATCACCCGGGCGAAGGCGATGCTGCACTGGACCCCGAAGGTCGGGCTCGACGAGGGGCTGACGCGGACGATCGCCTATTTCGAGGCGCTGCTCTCGGCCTCCGGCTCGAGCGTGACGCCGTTCGAGCCGGCGCTGCCCGAACTCGCCAAGGTGGAACTCGCGAAGACCGGCTCATGAGCGCACCCCTCCCCCGCGTTCCGATCCTGGGGGTGCCGGTCAGCGCGATCACGCTGGACGAGGCGGTGATGGCGGTCGAGGACTGGATCCTCGCCCGCCAGCGCCACTACGTCTGCATCACCGGTGCCCACGGCGTCATCGAGTGCCAGACCGACGGGCGCTTGCGCGCGATCCACGAGCGCGCCGGCCTCGTCACGCCGGACGGGATGCCGCTGGTGTTCATGGCGCGCCGGCTCGGCTTCCCGCGCACGCAGCGGGTCTACGGACCCGACCTCATGCGCGCGCTGACGGCCCTGTCCGCCCGCAAGGGCTACCGGCAATACTACTTCGGCGGCGGTTCCGGCCTGCCCGAGCGGCTGGCGGCACGCCTGACGGAGCAGTTCCCCGATCTGCCCATCGCCGGCACCTTCTCGCCCCCCTTCCGCCCGACCACGCCGGAGGAGGACGAAGCGATCGTCGCGCGCATCAACGCGGCGGCGCCCGACATCCTGTGGGTGGGCCTCAGCACCCCGAAGCAGGAATACTGGATGGCGCGCCACCGCGACCGGCTCGAGGTGCCGGTCATGGTCGGCGTCGGCGCGGCCTTCGACTTCCTCGCCGGCACCAAGCGGCAGGCGCCGGCCTGGATGCAGCGGCGCGGGCTCGAATGGGCCTTCCGCCTCGGCACCGAGCCGCGCCGGCTGGCGCGCCGCTACGGTCGGATCGTGCCCGAGTTCATCCTGCGCGCCGGGTTCCAGCTCCTGAGCGCCCCGTCGCGACCGCGGCGGTCGTTCTAAAGCATCGTCCCGAAAGGTGGCCTCCGGCTTTCGGAAAAAAGATGATGCGAGAACAAGAGCCTCAATCATCGTCCTGGATCCGGTATCCAGGACGATGATCGAGAACGCGTATCCGACGAAGCGGACGCTGCCCGCCCGGCGCGGGGGGCGTCGCGCCATGATCCGCGGACACGGGCCCGATCCGGCATGATCGGGCCCGTGTCCGCGGGCATGCCCGTTCGAGCGACTGCCTGTGAGCATCGTTGCCCCGGCCGGAACGTTCGGGGGCCGGGGTTCTTGCGAGGCACCCGGCCTGCGCCCCGGCGCGCGCAGTTTTTCCCGGCCGATCTCCACGTCGTTGCGCAGCGCCCCAAAGGATTACCGCAGCGCGAAAGTATGATCGCCCATCGAGAAGATATGCTCAGACGGCCCCTGAAATAAGAATGGAAGCGCCAAAGCAGAAAAAGGCGTGACACCCATGTCGAAGAGCGCAGTTGTTACCGGGGCCGGCGGTTTCATTGGTGGACATCTGGTGACGTACCTGCGTCGCCTTGGCTATCATGTCCGTGGCGTCGATATTAAATACCCCGATTTCGGGCAAAGCGACGCCGACGAGTTCATGCTCGCCGATCTGCGCTCGATCGAGGAGTGCCGCGAGGCGGTGAAGGGCGTCGACGAAGTCTACAATCTCGCCGCCGACATGGGCGGGATCGGCTACATCTCCGGCGCGCACGCCTCGATCACCTTCAACAACACGATGATCAGCGCGCAGATGCTGAAGGCCGCCTTCGACGCGCGGGTCGAGCGGTTCCTGTTCTCCTCCTCGGCCTGCGTCTACCCGCAGCACCTGCAGGACGTGCCGAGCGTGATCCCGCTGAAGGAGGAGGATGCCTTCCCGGCCGCGCCCGAGGAAGGCTACGGCCTGGAGAAGCTCTACACGGAGAAGCTCTGCCAGTACTTCACCGAGGATTACGGCTTCCCGACCCGCTCCGTCCGCTTCCACAACGTCTACGGGCCGCTCGGCACCTATGACGGCGGCAAGGAGAAGGCGCCCGCCGCGATCTGCCGCAAGATCGCGCGCACGCCCGACGGCGGCACGATCGACATCTGGGGCGACGGCCAGCAGACCCGCTCGTTCATGTACGTCGACGACTGCGTCGAGGGCATCTACCGCATCATGCAGTCGGACCATCACGGGCCGCTCAACCTCGGCACGGACGAACTCGTCAGCATCAGCGGCCTCGTCGATCTCGTGGCCGAAGTCTCCGGCAAGACGATCCACAAGGCGTTCGACCTGAGCAAGCCGCAGGGCGTGCGCGGGCGCAACAGCGACAACACCCGCCTGCGCGAGGTTCTGGGCTGGGAGCCCCTCATCCACCTGCGCGAAGGCCTGCAGCCGACCTACCGCTGGATCGACGAGCAAATTCGAGAGGCCCAGGCACAAGCGGACGCCGCCCCGCGGCAGGCCGCCGAGTAAGCGCGCCGATCCCGCGCCCCCTGTCTGCCCGCTGTCTGCCCCCTGCCCGCCCCTCCCGCCCGTTACGCAGTGCGAGCGAGCCCATGCCGGACGTCGATGTCGCAAATACCGGTCTCCTGCCGGCCGGCGGAGCCGGCTGGCCGGGGCGCCTTCGAGAGCGTCTCAAGGAGCGTCTCGGACCCGCCCGGTCCGGGCGCGCCGAGACGATCGCCGAGGCGCGGCGCCGGATCGTCACCGGGGCCCTGCTCGGCGGCGACGCCGTCGCCGTGCTGGTCGCCTGCGGGGGAAGCCTGCTCGTCATGGCGGCGGCCGGAGCGGCCGCCGGCCTCGCGCCGGCCATGCTGATCGGCTGGTGCGCCCTGCAGATCGGCGCCCTGGCCCTGTGCGGCCTCTACGAACCGATCGAGGCGGAGCCGATCGAGCGGCTGCGCCGCCGCGGTCTGGCCGCCGCCCTCGCGTTCGCCGCTGCCGTCCTGGTCGGCGGCGGGCCCTGGTCCTGGCCATGGTCCTGGGCCGCCACCGGGATCGCCGCCCTCCTCGCCATCCCGCTCGGGCACTACGCGGAGGGGTTCGTGCGTGCGCGTCTCGTCCGGCGGGGCGTTTGGGGGGCGGCGACCATCGTCTACGGCGAGGGCGCCGCCGAGCTGGCCCGCAGCCTCGCCGCCCGGCCGGAACTCGGACTGCGACCGATCGGCATCGTCCGCACGGCCGATCAAACCGTCGAGCCCTTCCGCACCGTCGTGCCGCCGGGGCCCTCGGAGGACGCCGAGCGTTCGGCCGAGCGCATGGCGAGCCTGCTGGAGGCGGCCGAGGTCGCCATCTGCACCCCCGGCGAACGCGAGCCCGCCCGCTTCGCCTGGCTCACCCGGCACCCGTTCCGGCAGGTGCTCGTGGCGCACCATGCGCCGGAGGTGGAGACCGTGCGCCTGCAGACCCGCTGCCTCGGTCCCGTGGTCGGGCTCGTGGTGCGCCGGGCGATCTTCCTGCCGCACAACCTGCGCCTCAAGCGGGCGCTCGATCTTGCCGTGGCAGTGCCGGCCCTTCTCGTCTTCGGACCCCTGATCGGCGTGCTGGCGCTTGGCGTGAAGATCGCCGATCCGGGCCCGGCCTTCTACGTCCAGCCCCGCGTCGGGCGGGATGGCCGTACCATCCGCGTGTACAAGCTGCGCAGCATGTTCCGCGACGCGGAGGCGCGGCTCGCCGAGCATCTGGCTGCCGACGAGGCCGCCCGGCGCGAATGGGACCGGTTCTGCAAGCTGCGCAACGATCCGCGCGTCCTGCCCGGCATCGGCGGCTTCATCCGCCGCACCAGCCTCGACGAGCTGCCGCAGCTCCTCAACGTGTTGCGCGGCGACATGAGCGTGGTCGGGCCCCGCCCCTTCCCCGCCTACCACACCGAGCGGTTCGGCCCGGCCTTCCAGGCGCTGCGGGCGAGCGTGCCGCCGGGCCTGACCGGACTGTGGCAGATCTCGGCCCGCAGCGACGGCGACCTCACGGTGCAGGAGCAGCAGGACAGCTTCTACATCCGCAACTGGTCGATCTGGACCGACCTGTACATCCTCCTCGAGACGGTGCCGGCGGTGCTCACCGCCAAGGGCGCCCGCTGAGGAGGGGCCCCGGCGGCCCCTCCTCCCCTCGACGCGCTCCCCCTTTTCGATCCCGACGCAGGCGTGACCCATGGATCCGTTCCACGAAGCCGACCCGCCCGGCGGCGGGCGATCGCTGACCTCCCATTACGAGGCGGTCACCGGGCACGCCCTCGCGGTGCTCTGGCGGCGCCGGATCATGATCGCCTCGATCGCCGGGCTGTCGGCGCTGGCGGCGGGGGCGGCCTCGCTCTCCCTGCCGCCGAGCTACACCGCCGAGGTGCTGCTCCAGTTCGATTTCGGCCAGACCCAAGATGTGCGCGGGACGGGCAAGTCCGGCCCGCAGATCGCCCTCGAACCGGCTTCGGTGGTGGAGAGCGAGGCGCGCATCATCCGCTCGTTTGCCATCGCGCAATCCGTGGCGGGCCGGCTCGAGGAAGCCGGGCAAGCCAAGCAGGCGGCCCAGGCGGGGCAGGCGGCCAAGGAGGCATCGGCGGGATGGGTCGGCTCCCTGAGGCAAGCCCTCGAGAATCGGGTTCAGGCCGCGCTGCCCGCCCTCCCCAGCACCCGTCCGGAAGACACCGCGCAGCAGGAGACCGAGCGGGACGCCCAGGCCCAGCGGCTCCTGCGCGGGCTCACCGTCGGCAACGACGCCAAGGCCTACCTGATCACCATCGGCTACCGTGACCGCGACCCGAAGCGGGCGGCGGAGACCGCCAACACCTTCGCCACCGAGTATCTCGCCCGCAAGATGCAGGCAGCCTCCCTCGCCACCGAGCGGGCGAGCCGCTGGTACGCCGAGCAGATCCAGGTCTCGCGCGGCGAACTGGCCCGGCTGGACAGCGAGATCGACGCCTTCCGCAAGCGCACGGGCTTCGTCGAATCGGTGCGCGAGGGCGTGGACCTGCGCGAGCAGCAATTGCGCGACGCCCTCACCGAACTCTCCAGCGCCTCGGCCAAGCGGCTGGCGGAGGAGGCGCGGCTGCAGCGCGCCGGGGACGTGATGCGCTTCGGCGGCGTGCCGAACGCCTCCGACACGACGATCTCGCCGGTGATCCAGCAGATGCTGGCCGATGACAGCAAGCTGCGCCAGGAACTGGAGCAACTCACCGCCGTCTCCGGCGACAACCATCCCAGCGTGCTGCGCCTCAAGGCCTCGATCGCCGCGCTCCAGCAGCGGCTTCAGCTGCGCATGGCCGAGGTGCTGAAGCTGGTCGAGGTCGATCTCGGCGCCGCCCGCGGGCTCGAAGCCTCGGCCGAGGCGCGGGTCTCGACCGTGCGCCGCTCGCTTATCGAGAGCAAGGCGCTCGAATCGAAGCTCCGCGCACTCCAAGCCGACGCGACGGCCGCCCGCGACCGCCTGCGCGTCCTCGACGAGGGCTACCAGACCGCCAACGCGCTGAGCGAACTCAAGCCGGTGATGGCGCAGATGCTGGCGCCGGCCAAGGTGCCGACCCTGCCCACCGGGCCCGGCCTCGGCCTCGTGCTCGGCCTCGGCCTGTTCGCCGGGGCCGGCGCCGGCTCGGTGCTGGCGCTCGGGCTCGACCGCCGCGACCGGGGTTACCGCAGCCAGGGCGAGATGGAGGCCGAGACCGGCCTGCCCTGCCTCGCGCTGCTGCCGAACCGGCCGGCGGGTGCGCAATCGGGCGAGCGCCTGGAACAGGATCTCGTCTTCCGCGAGGCCGTGCGGGCGGCGGTGGCCGAACTCGTCGCGGTGCGCGAGCCACTCAAGGTCGTCCTCGTCACCTCGGCGATGCCCGGAGAGGGCAAGTCCGTCGTTGCCCGCTCGGTGGCACGCTCGCTCGCCGCGATGGGGCGCCGGGTGCTGATCCTCGACGGCTCGCCCCGCCGCGCGGCGATCGAGGACGGCCGCCACGGCAATCTCGGGCACGAGACGCACGCCGACGACGAGGAGACGGAGGGCCGCATCTCGACCATCCGCCGCGTCTCCGGCCTCAAGGACGGTCACGACATCTACGCCGAGCCGACCTTCGGGATGCTCGTGCGGGAGGCGCGCGAGCGCTACGACGTCATCCTCGTGGAGGTGCCCCCGGTGCTGCTGCTGGGCGATGTCGCGCTCCTGCGCCAGCACGCCGATGCCGTGGTCCACGTCGTGGCGTGGCACGGCACGCAGAAGGCCGCCGTCACCGCGAGCCTCGCCTATATGCACCGGCTCGGGCTGACGGTCGCCGGGCTCGTCCTGAACAAGGTCGATCTGAAGCGCCACCAGGGCCGCGCCGCGGATCGCGGCACGCTCTACCGCGACTTCTCGCACTACTACCGGAACAGCGCGTGATGGGCGCGCAGTCCGCAGCAGGTCTGGGGGCGGCGATCCTCGTGAGCGAATGGAGCTTCGCCTGCGCGGCCTGCGGCTCCCCCGCCGTCACTTGGCCGGCGGACCCGACCGCCGAGGCGGCCATCGCCTGCGGCGGCTGCGCCCGGCCGCTCGGTACGCTGGCCGCGTTCCGGGCCGGGATCGAGCGGGTCCTGGCCCCCCATCGCTGCCACGGGCACGGCCGGGGCGCCGATGCTTTCCCACCCACGCCCCCGTCCTGAGGTGCTGCGAAGCTGCCTCGAAGGATCCTCCCGATCCCGTGCGATCCCTGGAAGATCCTTCGAGGGCCGCTGGCGCGGCCACCTCAGGAGGAGGCGGAGGGATGGGTTTTCCGCCTCATCGCGCGGACATCGCGGTCAGACGAACAGGATATGGCCTGCGCTCAATTCGGCCTTCTGCGTGTCGGCGAGCCAGAGCGTGTCCGATCCTGAACGGATCGCGACATCGGTGCCGACATCCTGCGCCGCGGCCAGGACGGCGTTGAGCGAGCCGAACATCGACCGGCTGATCTCGATCACGTCTGGCGCGGAGCCGCCGGTCTCGAAATCCTCGACCCAATCGGTGCCGTTGCCGGCCTTGAACGCGAACCGGTCGGCTCCGGCCCCGCCCCAGAGATGATCGGTGCCGCTGCCGCCGTCGAGCCGGTCGTTGCCGGCCCCGCCGTAGAGCGCATCGTCGCCGGCCAGCCCGTTGAGCGTGTCGTTGCCGCCCATCCCGTCGAGGTCGTCGGCGGCGTTCGATCCGTTCATCGTCTCGGCCCCGGCGGTGCCGTCGCGGTTGAGGCCCGCGCCGGAGGGTGAGGCGGCGACCGGGGGCGGCGATGCCGGGCTGTTGCCCGTGACGATGCCCACGACGGTTCCGACCGTACCCGCCACCCAGTCGAACACGTTGTGGATCGGGGTCATCGGCGTGGCCGAGGGGGCCGCCGACACGTCCGCGCCGGCCGAGGACGGGCCCCAGGCGATGTTGTTGGCCACCGCCGGGTCCGTGTAAGTCGAGTCGATGATCGAAACGTCGTCGCCGGTCGCGTTCCAGATGACGGCGTTGGACAGGGGATCACCCCGGCCCTGGTCGTCGGCGATGTTGTCGAAGGAGCGGGTGTCGATGAAGGTCACGTCGTCCGAGTAGGACGAGAAGCCGCCATTGCCCATGTGGATCACGTCGACGTTCTGGACGTGGCCGCCTTGGGACTCGCCCTCGAACATCACTCCGACGCCGCTCGGCGAGTTGTTGCCGTCGATCACGCCGTGGGCGATCGAGACATTGGGGCTGTCGATGATCGAGACGTTGTCCTCGACATGCGACCCGTTCGGATCGTTGCTGACGGCAAAATTCGTGAGGCTGCCATCCGGCGATTGGTAGAACTGGACGAACTGGCCCGACGGATAGAGCCCGTGGAAGTCGTGACCCTCGATGTAGGAGAGCGCCGCGCCGGGCGACTGGCCGAGATAGATGCCGGTTCCGCTGTCCTGCAGGGTCACGTGCGAGGCGGTGAAGTCGGGCGAATTGACGACCCGGATGCCCGTGGCCTCGCCGGCCAGGCCCTGATTGCCGTCGGGCGGATCGGAATTGACGATCAGGCTGTTCTGGACGGTGACGCCGCTGGAATCCTCGACGACGATGCCGTTGCCGTCGGCGTGGTGAATGGTGACGTTGCGGATGACGACATCGTCGTGCTCGACGCGGATGGCGTCGCCGTCGGAGACCCAGAGATCCAGATTTTCGATGACCTGTCCGTCATGCGTCGTACGGATGGGCGTGGTGCTGGTGGTCAAACCCGTGGGCATATTTGCTCCATTTGTTAATATTACAACAAAATCAATAACTATATGAATAGAATCAGTGGATCGACCTAGCAAATCTGCAACGTAATCAATCTGCGCTAGGCCATGCGGTCTATCCGGCGCGGGAAATCATTAACTGTAAAGATTTTAGTCCCGGCACCGCAGCCCGATATTTTTCGCGGCGCACAACCGATGTGGCCGTATGGCCACGCTTGATCGGGCGCTGAGGGATTCGGTGGCGCGTTGCCGCCGGCTGCGGCATGTCAAGCCCGCCCCGCGCAGCATCCGGTGACCGGTCCGCCTCCCTTCGGACGCGACGGCGGCACCGGACGCTTCGCGAGAAATGCTCAGACGAACAGGAAGTCGCCGGCCGAGAGCTGCGCCTTGTGAACGTCGGCGAGCCACAGCGTGTCGGCGCCCGAGGTGATGGCGACATCGGAGCCGACATCATGGGCTGCGGAGAGCAAGGCGTTGAACGAACCGAACATCGCCTTGCTCACTTCGACGACGTCCTGCGCGGTGCCACGCAGTTGGAAGTCCTCGATCCAGTCGGTGCCGTTGCCGGCCTTGAACACGAAGTGATCCGCGCCGGCGCCGCCCCAGAGGTGGTCGGTGCCGCTGCCGCCGTCGAGGCGGTCGTTGCCGGCCCCGCCGTGGAGGCGGTCGTCGCCGGCCAGCCCGTTGAGCGTGTCGTTGCCGGCCAGCCCGTCGAGGTCGTCGGCGAAGCGCGAGCCGGTCATCGTGTCGGAGGCCGCCGTGCCGTCCCGGTCGATGCCCGTGCCGGCCGGGGCCGGAGTCGGGGCCGGCGCGGGAGTTGGGGTCGGGGCAGGGGTCGGGGCAGGGGTCGGCACCGGGGTCGCAACCGGCGCAGTGCCGGTCGCCGTCCCGTCGAACACGTTGTGGATCGGCGTCATCGGCGTGGCCGAGGGCGCGGCCGACACGTCCGCGCCGGCCGAGGAGGTTCCCCAGACGATGTTGTTGGGAACCCCCGGATCCGTGTAGGTCGAGTCCTCGATCGTGACGTTGTGGCCGCTCGTGTTCCAGATCAGCCCGTTCGACAGCGACACGCCGCGGCCCTGGTCGCCGGCATCGTTGTCGAAGGAGCGGGTGTCGACGAAGGACACGTCGTCCGAGTAGGACGAGAAGCCGCCATTGCTCATGTGGATCACGTCGACGTTCTGGACGTGGCCCCCCTGCGAATTACCCTCGAACATCACGCCGGCACCGCTCGGCGAGTTGTTGCCGTCGATCACGCCGTTGGTAATCGAGACGTTCCGGCTGTCGATGATCGAGACGTTGTCCTCGACATGCGAGTGGCTCGCATCGTTGGTGACGGCGAAATCCGAGAGGCTGCCGTTCGGCGACTGGTAGAACTGAACGAGCTGACCGCCGGGGAACGGCCCGTGGAAGTTGTGCCCCTCGATGTAGGAGAGCTTCGCGTTCGGGGATTGGCCGAGATAGATGCCGGTGCCGCTGTCCTGCAGGGTCACGTGCGACGCGGTGAAGCCGGACGCGTTGACGACCCGGATGCCGGTGGTCTCGGCATCGGTCTCGCCCCCGTTGCCCACGGGCGGATCGGAATTGACGATGAGGCTGTTCTGGACGGTGACGCCGCTGACGTCCTCGACGACGATGCCGTTGCCGTCGGCGTGGTGAATGGTGACGTTGCGGATGACGACGTTGTTGTGATCGACGCGGATGGCGTCGCCGTCGGAGACCCAGAGATCCAGATTTTCGATAACCTGTCCGTCGTACGTCGTGCGGATGGGGGTGGTGCTGTAGGTTTGGCCCGCAGGCATGATCGCTCCTTGAGATGCGATGATCGCAACGGAGCGGGGAATTAATGAATGTTAGCGAGCAGATCGATTGCGTAAATCTGCAACGTACCCCGTGAGGACTACTCCCCACGAGGTATGGGCCGACGAAAACGGTTCAGCTTAATGCTGTTTTCTCGTGGGTCTTTGTCAGAAATTTTCTGACAGACAACGGTTTGTTGCCGAACGGCCACGCTTGATCGGCTGGCCTGGGTATCGCCAGGCCGGCTAGCGAAGGTCCTTCTCCCCGAATCATGCCTTCTTACGGTCTTCGGGTGATGGGTTCGGCGAGCCGGCTCTCCCCCCTACCCGCACGCGGGGCGAGGGGACACGCACCCATCACCGAGGTGATCAGCCGGAACCGTTATCACGCGCCTGTCGGCCAGAGGTGTGGTCAAATCGTCTGGTTGTAGGCGCCCACCTCCGGGTGCTGGCGCAGCACCCCATCCACCGCCGCGAACATCTCGCGAAGTCGCGCTTCGGAGACCGGGCTCTCCACCACCACCACGAGTTCCGGCTTGTTCGAGGAGGCCCGCACCAGCCCCCAGGTGCCGTCGGCGGTGGTCACGCGCACGCCGTTGACCGTCACCAGATCGGTGATCGGATGCCCGCCCACCGGCTCGCCCGAGGCCTGCAGCGCCCGGAACCGCTCGGTCACCGCCTCGACCACGCCGTACTTCACCTCGTCGGCGCAATGCGGCGACATGGTCGGCGAGCCCCAGGTCTTCGGCAGCGCCCGGTAGAGGTCGGCCATGGTCTGCCCCGGATTGCGGTCGAGCATCTCGATCACCGCGATCGCGGTCAGCAGGCCGTCGTCGTAGCCGCGGCCGACCGGGGCATTGAAGAAGAAGTGCCCCGACTTCTCGAAGCCGGCGAGCGCCGAGAGTTCGTTGACGCGGCGCTTGATGTAGGAATGGCCGGTCTTCCAGTAGTCGGTGCGCACGCCGCGCGCCTGCAACTCGGGGTCGGCGGCGTAGAGGCCGGTCGATTTCACGTCGACCACGAAGGTCGCGTTCGGGTGAAGCTTCGACAGGTCGCGGGCCAGCATCACGCCGATCTTGTCGGCGAAGATCTCCTCGCCCTCGTCATCGACCACGCCGCAGCGGTCGCCGTCGCCGTCGAAGCCGAGGCCGACATCGGCGCCGGTCTCGCGCACCTTGTCGGCGATGGCGTGCAGCATCGCCATGTCCTCGGGGTTGGGGTTGTAGCGCGGGAAGCTGTGATCCGGCTCGACATCGAGCGGGATCACCTCGACGCCGAGCCGCTCCAGAAGCGCGGGGGCGAAGGCGCCGGCCGTGCCGTTGCCGCAGGCGGCCACGACCTTCAGCTTTCGCGAGACGGGTTTGGCGCGCGCCACGAGGTCGTCGAGATAGACCTGAGCGAAATCCGAGACGAATTCGTAGGCGCCGCCGTCGCGGTACCGGAACGCACCCGTGGTGACGATCTCCTTGAGGCGGCCCATCTCGTCGGGGCCAAAGGTCATGGGCCGCTCGGCGCCCATCTTCACGCCGGTCCAGCCGTTGTCGTTGTGCGAGGCGGTGACCATGGCCACGCAGGGGCAGTCGAGGGCGAACTGGCCGAAATAGGCCATCGGCGAGAGCGCGAGCCCGATATCCTTCACCCGCAGGCCCGCCGCCTGCATCCCGGCGATCAGCGCGAGCTTGATCGAGGCGGAGTAGGCGCGAAAGTCATGGCCGGTGACGATGTCGGGGCGCACGCCGCGCTCATGGATCAGCGTGCCGAGACCGAGGCCGAGCGCCTGGACGCCCATCAGGTTGATCTCCTGCGGGAACAACCAGCGGGCGTCGTATTCGCGAAAGCCGGTGGGCTTGACCATCGGCAGCTGCTCGAAGGCGAAGGTGTTGGGTTCGAGCTTCGGAACGGGGGTGGGAAAGGCCTTGGAGGGGTCGAAGGACATGACGGACCTTTCGCGAGGGCGGCGGCGGACGAGAGGCCGCTGGAAGGGAAGCCGGAAATCGGTCGAGAGTTTAGACCAAGAGGCCGCCTTGAGCCGAGCCGGGGTCGACCTTCCACACCTCGATCGCCGCCACGGTCGGATTCTCGGCCGCCCCCTGCCAGAAGGCGAGGTCGAGCGTCCCGTCGGTGACCGAGACCGTCCGCGTCAGGGTCGTCGCGGTCGCCCCCGCCGCGGCCGCCGCCCAGATGTCGAAGTTGGTGATCGTGGTGCCCTCGATGCCGATATGGAACTGGCGCTGGCCCGCCCCGCTGAGGCCGCCCGGATCGTCGGGCTGGTTGTAGATCTCGGCAAAGTGCAGGATCACTTCGTAGGAGCCGGAGGCCAGCGCGCTGCCGTTCGCGTTCTTGATCGCGTAGCCGAAGCGGCCGTCATCCGCATCCGTGGTCGAGGCGCTGGCCCAGCCGAAGCGCTGGTTCTGGTAGAGCGCGTCGTCGGTCGTCCCGGCGATCGGGTCGATGTCGGAATAGGTCGCGTTCCCGTCCTGGCCGGCGACGTAGAAGCGGTGGGGGGCGGCCGACGTGTCGGCCTCGAACACGGTCCCGTCCGCACGGGTATAGGCGGCCCCGCCGGAATTGATGGCGAGAACGAGGGTGTCGCTGCCGGGCGTCACGTCGATGGTGAAGGGGTGTGAGGTGGCGGCGTTGGTATTCGCCGCCGGGCTTGCGTCGGCGATCTCGCCGGCCTTGACGGTCGCGGTGTATTGGCCGTCGGCCCAGCCGCCCGCCGGAGCGGCGACGAGGTAGGTGGCGGTGGCCGAGGTCGCGCTGGTCGCCACCTTCGATTGCAGGCTGATCGCCCCGACCGCACCGGCTCCGCTCACCGCGAGGTCGGCCGCGGCGATGCTGGCGAGGTTGATGCCAGACGCATCGTTGTAGATCACCGTCACGCTGGCCCCACCCGTGCCGGACGCGGGACCGTCGACGGTGAAGGCACCGATGCTCGGCCCGGTCGTGTCGGTGCTCCCCGTGGCCTGACGCACGATGATGCCGCTGAGCTTGGCGTTGTCGATGCCGTTGGCGAATTGCAGGTCGAGCGTGCCGTTGGCGCCCGCCGTGATCGGGCCCGAGACGTAGGTGTAGGGCGTGTTGAAGCTGCCGGTCTGGGCCAGGATGTCGAGGTCGTTGAGAACGGTCTGGCCCTCCAGCGACACGTCGAAGACGCGCTGGCCCGGATTGCTCCACCAGAGTTCGCCGAAGCGCAGCTCGACCGTGTAGGCCTGACTCGTGCTGGCCACGGGGATCGCGTAGCTGAAATTGCCGTAGCGCTCGGTCTGGTAGACGGTGTTGGTGAAGACCGATTGCAGGCCGTTGCCGCCGGTGCCGTCGATGAAGGTGGCGCCGCCGGTGAAGTGCTGGTCGGCCGAGAAGCTGATTCCGTCCTGAATCAGCGCCCCGCCGCCGGCATTGATCGCCGCGACGATCCCGCCCGCGCTGCTGGTCTGGACCGAGAAGAGCTGTGAGGCCGCAAGGTTGGTGTTGGCCGCCGGGCTCGCATCGGACACCTCACCGGTCTTGACGGTGGCGGTGTACTGGCCGTTGGTCCAGCCCCCGGTGGGTGCTGCGACGATGTAGGTGGCGGTGGCCGAGGTCGCGCTGGTGCTCGTCTTGGATTGCAGGCTGATCGCGCCGATCGCGCCGGGCCCCGTCACCGCGATGTCGGCCGCGGTGATGCTGGCGAGGTTGATCCCCGAGGCGTCGTTGTAGACCACCGTGACGCTGGCACTCGCGTCACCCGCCACGGGCGCCTGGACCGTGAAGGGCCCCACCGTCGGCTTGGTCATGTCGGTGCCGCCGCCCCCATTCGCTTGGCGCACGACGATGCCGCTGAGCTTGGCGTTGTCGATGCCGTTGGCGAATTGCAGGTCGAGCGTACCGTTGGCGCCCGCCGTGATCGGGCCCGAGACGTAGGTGTAGGGCGTGTTGAAGCTGCCGGTCTGGGCCAGGATGTCGAGGTCGTTGAGGATGGTCTGCCCTTCGAGCGTGACGTCGAAGACGCGCTGGCCCGGATTGCTCCACCACAGCTCGCCGAAGCGCAGCTCGACCGTGTAGGCCTGACTCGTACTGGCGACGGGGATCGCATAGCTGAAATTGCCGTAGCGCTCGGTCTGGTAGACGGTGTTGGTGAAGGCCGATTGCAGGCCGTTGCCGCCGGCCATGTCGATGAAGGTGGCGCCGCCGGTGAAGTACTGGTCGGCCGAGAAGCCGATCCCGTCCTGCGTCAGCGCTGCGCCGCCGGCATTGATCGCGGCGACGACCGGGTTCGTCGTGCCCGATTTGGCGGTGGTCGTGATGGTGATCCCATCGAAATCGGCGGTGAAAGCCTCGCCGTCGTTGGAGGTGGCGAGCAGGCCCACCGCCATCCCGCTGGCCTTGCCGCCCACGGTGTAATCGCCCTGGATCGCCTTCAGCAGCGCGCTGCCGCTCGGCACGCTCAGGCTGGTGCCGGCGGTGAAGGCGGCGTTCGCGTCGGTGGCGGAGGAGACCGCCCCGGTGCCGAAGCGCCAGTAGGGCGTGACGGTGTTGGTCTCGAGATTGACCGCGAGGCGCAGCTGCACCCAGCTCGCACTCGTCGCGCTCAGGAGCGCGTTGTTGGTGACCGCGCTGGTCTGGGCGACGCCGAGATTCTCCATCGAGGTCTCGAAGATCGCGCTGGTGTACTTGCCGGCCGCGCTCTCGCCGCGCCCGCCGAGCACCAGCTTGATGAAGTTGTCCTGATCGCCCGTGCCGATCTGCAGGCCCGCCGAGGGGAAGCCGCCGTTGCTCGTGGCGTTCGGAATCCAGTTCGCCATCGTCATGGTGACGTTGGCGGTGGCCACGCTGTCGTCGAAGGTGACGCCGGCCTGCAACGCGTCCTTGAGGGTGTTGTTGCCTTCCGTGAAGTCGCCCTCCTGCACGTTCTTCAACTGGATGACGCCGCCCGCGCCGCCCGCGATGATGTTGGCCGAGGTGTAGAGGCCGCCGTCGAGGAACGGGTCGAGCCCGTTGATCATCGCTCCGGTGAGCCCGCTGCCGCCGAAGGTGCCGGGGATCGCACCGGATTCGAAGTTGAACACGACGGTCTTGCCGCCCGAGATCACGTCGGTGCCCGCGGTGCCGTTGTCGGGGTCGAGGGCGAAGGGGTCGAGCGTGTTGTTGATCCCGTCGCCATCGAGGTCGAGGTTCTGCGGGTTGGTCGGGCCCGGCGTCAGCACCTTGATGTTGCCGTCGGCCAGCGTCGTGACCCAGACGGTGCCGGCGAAGGGCTTGCCGTCGCCGACCGCGTCGATGCCGAGCGGCGCACCGCCGCCCATCGGCACCACCTGCTTGCCCGCGGCGACGATCTGGCCGGCGGCGCCGACCGTGGTGTCGACGCCGCCCGACGCGTTGCGGGGGATGATGTGGAGGTAGCCCGCGAGATCCGTGACGAGGATGGCGCCCTTAATGCTCGTCGTGCCGCCGTTCGCCGTCGTCCAGGTGGTCGAGGCGGTGTACTCGGCCAGGCCGTTGAGCGAGCCCTGGCCGGTGTCGAGGGCGCCGTCGCTGATGCCGCCCTCGAAGAACACGCTCTCGCGCGGGTCGGCGGTGCCGGCCGGGATCACCGAGTTGAAATCGGCGGGCAGGCCGGCGCTGCCCTGGGGCAGGAAGGTCGCGCCGGTGACGCCTGCCCCGGGCGTCAGCAGCCAGCCGGCCTGGCCCCCCACCGCCCGCACGAGGTTGGGATGGCCGCCGTAATAGCCCTGCCCCGTGATCTCGTGGAGCTGGTCGTAGTTGAGCCGTTTGGTGCCGCCGTCCAGGTCGGGGGTGTTGAGCGGGATCTGGTTCTGGTTGGTCACGACGTTGCCGGCGGCATCCGACGGGCGCCCGCCCCAGCCGTTATTGGCGCCGTTGTCGTAGGTGAACATCTTGCCGTCGGAGGTCAGAAGCACGTCGTAGGCATTGCGGTAGCCGGGCGAGTAGATCTGCACCGGGCTGTCGGCGGTGATCTTTGCCATGTTGAACCCGTCGCGCCCGCCGAACGGACCGCTGACATCCGAGCCGTCCGGGTTCTCGTTGCCGGCTGTCCCGTTGTTGGGGCGGTAGGGATCGTCGAGGGTCGGCAGGTCGTAGAGGTAGGGGTTGAGCCCGGTCGGGTTCTTGAGCGTCATGGCGTCGAGCGCCGTCAGATCGACCTTGAGCACGGCGGCGGCGTAGGCGAATTCCGGCAGGCCGGCGAAGTTGTTGGAGGGCGCGCCCGCGTTGGTGTTGCCGCCCACCGCCACGTAGAGCGTCTTGCCGTCGGGCGAGATCGCCATGCCGTTGGCGGAGTGGTTCTCCTCCGAGCGGGGCAGGCCGCGCACGAGATCGACCTTCTTCCACGTATCGGTCGTGGAATCGAAGGTGAGGCGCGAGATGATCGAGGAATTGGTGTCGAGATTGGTGTCCTCGCCGCCGTTGCCGGCGCCGATGCGCGGGTCGCTCGAGGTGACGTAGAGGACGGGGTTGTCGGCGGTGCCGGTGACGAGGATGCCGGTGACCTGCCGCTCCTTCAGGCTCGCGTTCAGCGAGCCGTCGTCGTTGTGGTTGGGCAGGTTGAGGATGAGGTCGATCGATTCCGTTTTGGTGACGACGTAGCCGTTGCCCTGCTGGGCGACCGTCAGGGCCTTGATACTGCCGAACCGCTCGGCAACGTAGAGTCGTCCGTCCGGCCCCCATTGCAGAGCCGAGGCCAGCCCCGAGTAACCGGCAAGTGTTGACTGAGAAAACGTGACGTCGGCCATGATCATCCCCACTCGCGCCAGACTTGAGATCAGACTCAACATCAGACTCAACATCAGACTTGGGGCCGACCGTATCCGCGCCCGATCCGGGCTTCATGCGCGCAGCGGTATTCCGCGGCGCTCTTCCGGGCTAGGGCGGTCTCCACCGAAGTGGATGCCAGTTCAGCGAAAGAGCCGGCCTCGGAACAAGGAGTAAGAGCCGCTCTCGATCGTACCATTCCGGGCACGGAGCATTTGGGCATCGTCTCGCCGAACGTGCTCTGGACGATGCGCAGGTGCAGGTTTTCGGGCGCGGCCTCGGATTCAGGGCATTTGCCGGAGTGCCGCCCTCGTCGTCCCTGTCAGCATTCCGGGGGGTTCCGGCTCGCGCGACGCGGCTTTCGCCTGGGGGACCGCGCCATCACCGGCCGAAGAAAGCGCGAGCTGGGATCACCGAGCCCAGCCGATCCTCGCGCTCGAGGAGGACGGGCCGCGTTTTCGCGTGGCCGGCGGCGGCCGGCATGCGCTCAGATGTAGTGGCGGTAGACGATGGAACGGGTCGTCTCGTCGCCATCGCCGTCGCGGTCGGCATTCGCCTGTCGGCCGGCCGACAGGCCGATCACCGAGACGAGCGCGAGGGAAATCACCTTCGGCGAGAGGCGGACGACATGGTGCGCTGCGGATGCAAGGCCACGCGCGAACCGAAGCAGAATCGTCATGCGCAGGATCTCCCTTCGCCGGCACGCGTGCCACGATGCCCCATCGGTGATGCCGCTTTGTGTCGGAAATCGGCTGGACGTCGCATCGGAGCGCCACCGCCCGATCGAACGGGCGGCGATGCCACGGCGTCAGGACGCGGGACGAAGACGCCCGAACGCCCAGGCGCCGAAGGCAAGAGCCCCCACGGGGGCAAGAAGAAGAGCAATCACGGTCAGCATGCTTGTCATAGGGTCGGCCTCCCTCACCGAATTGGCTCGCCTCCCGATCGCCTGAGATCGTGGAACCGTTGCGAGCCCCTAACATGAAATATGGTTCAGGTCTTTGTCGCGGCCAATCACTATTACGCCAGGCCGTGCGCCGGATTGCGGGCCATGCCCATCGCGCCGTCGCGGCATCCCGCACCGGCTGCGCTCGAGCGCCCTGGTCCGACTGGGCGCCCCGCAGCCGGGACGGGACGCGAAATCCGGCGCATGTCCCGATTTGGCACGAAACACGGTGGCATCCCGCTCGCACCGGGGAGCGGAGCCGTATCGAGTGAGCCGTCGATGTTTCCCAAACTCGTCGGATCCGCAGCCCTCCTCGCGGCCGGATCCGTCCTTCTTCATAGCTGGGATGCGCCGCGCTGGGCGATCACCGCGCTGTGCGTGATCGGCACCGTCGTGGCCGTGCTGTCGCTTGCTCCCATTCTGGGGCAGCCGATCGCTCCGGCTGCGGTGATGCCCGCCCCCGAGCGGCTGAAAGGCCCGGCTCCGGTCTTCGAGGGAATCTGGGATCCGATCGAGCGCCGGCAGGTCTTGAGCGAAGCGGACCGAACGGATCTGTAGCGCGTCGCCCCGAGCCCGTGATCCGAACCGTGCGACCGATGCAGAACCGCAACAGAACAGGAAAATATCAGATAGTAAAAACGGTTGCGCGCAAACATAATCGAGCGTTCAAGTATTTGTATTTATAACAGCTATAAAACATAGATCTTGCATGCATCATTCGGTGTTTGTCATACGCGGGGCACAAATCGTTGTGTCTTCTTGGGTTTTTATAACCTAAGTTAAAAGCGTACCGGAAAAGATGTTCGAAGATCGTGCCGTTTCCGCTCGGCCGGCTCCGCGTGCGGGCCGGATCTCACGCCTGCTTGCCTCGACATTTCTGTCGGGAACGGCCCTGCTCGGCCTCGCCGTGCCGGGCCTCGCACAGGAGGCGGCCGGCGCCGTCGAACTGTCCGAGTTGAGCGTGACCGGCGAGGGCCGCGGCGCCACACTCGGCGGCGCGCTGTACGGCCCCGGCGGCGCCGCGGGCGCGGTGCCGGGCTACGTCGCCAGCCGCAGCACCGTCGCCACCAAGACCGACACGCCGATCCTGGAGACGGCCCAGTCGATCTCCGTCATCGGCCGCAAGCAGATCGAGGACCAGAACGCGCTCAGCATCAACCAGGCGCTGCGCTACACCCCAAGCGTCACCACCGAGCAGCGCGGCGGCGCCGGCTCGAGCCGCCTGGAGCAGTTCCTGATCCGCGGTTTCACCGCGCCGGTCTTCCTCGACGGCATGGCGCTGCTCGGGGGACGCGACGCCAACGCCACGATCGATCCCTACCGGCTGGAGCGCATCGACGTCATCAAGGGCCCGGCCTCGGTGCTCTACGGACAGTCGGGTCCGGGCGGCATCGTCAACCTCGTGTCGAAGGTGCCGCAATTCGTCCGGCACGGCGAGGTCTTCGTCCAGGGCGGCGGCTTCAGCGAGGTGCGCGGCGGCGTCGATGTCGGCGGCCCGATCCCATCCGACGTGCCCTGGCTCGCCGACCAGTTCGCCTACCGCATCGTCGGTTTCGGCTGGAACGGCGACGGCCCCGTGGACACGACGCGGGTCGAGCGGGCGCTGATCAATCCGAGCCTGACCTGGCGGCCCTCCGCCGACACCCAGCTCACGCTCATCGGCAACTACCAGCGCGATCCGTTCTCGGGCTTCTACGGCGGCTTCCCGGCGGTGGGCACGGTGTTCCCGCGCAACTTCGGCAACGGCGTCATCGGCCGCCTGCCGGTGAACTTCTACGACGGCGACCGCGGCGTCGAGCGCTCGGACCGGACCCAGGCCTCGCTCGAGTACCTGTTCGATCACCGCTTCAGCGAGAACCTGCGCTTCCACTCGGCCGGGCGCTACCTGCGCACCCAGGGCGATTACCGCAGCGTTTACAGCGCCTTCAATCCCCGCAATGGACCGTTCGCCTCGGGCCCGCTGATTCCGCGCGCCGTCATCGCAACCAACGTGGCGGCGGAAGCCTACACGATGGACAGCAACTTCGTCGCCAACTTCGACACCGGCTTCATCGCCCACACCGCCCTGCTCGGCGTCGATCACCGCACCTTCAGCACCCGGACCAGCGGCTCCCCGTTCCCGGATGCGCCGGACCTGAACGTGCTGGCGCCGAACTACGACATGAACATCGCGGTCCCGGCCTTCAACACCGTTTCGCGGGTCGATGCGCAGCAGACCGGCGTCTACTTTCAGGATCAAATGAAGTTCGACCGCCTCGTGCTGACGCTGGGCGGGCGCTACGACGTCGCGCGCCAGACCGGGCCGACCCGCTCCTTTGCCGCGAACGGCACCAGCACCCTGACGCTCCAGAACGCGCCGGCCGACGCCTTCACCGGCCGGGCGAGCCTGCTCTACCTGTTCGATTCGGGCGTGGCGCCGTACGTGTCCTACAGTCAGGCCTTCGAACCGATCGTCGCGGGCCGCGTGTTCGATACGGCCTTCGGCACCGTCGGCCGCGTGCCCGATCCGCAATTGAGCGACCAGTACGAAGCCGGCATCAAGTACCAGCCGCCGGGCACCGACATCCTGCTCACCGCCGCCTTCTTCGACATCCGCCAGTCGAACCGCACGACCGCGGACCCGGCGCGCCAAGGCTTCGTCGTCCAGACCGGTCAGGTCGGCGTGCAGGGCATGGAGTTCGAGGCGCGGGTGAACCTCACCGAGGGCGTCACCCTGGTCGGCGGCTTCTCGCTCCTCGACATCCGCAACGTCCGGGACGACGGCCGAACCGCCAACGACCTGACCCCGGGTCAGACGGTGCCGCTCCAGGGCCGCAGCCCGGTTCTGGTACCGGATTCCACCGCCTCGCTGCTGGCGACCTACCGCTTCAGCGAGGGGCCGCTCCTCGGCCTCGAAGTCGGCGGCGGCGTGCGCTACCTCGGACCGTCCTGGGGCGATGCGGCCAACACCTTCAAGGTGCCGGCCAGCGTGCTGGTCGACGCCACGCTCAACTATGAGCTGAAGTACCTCGACGCGACGCTCCAGGGCTTCTCGATGCAGGTGAACGCCAACAACCTCCTCGACGAGCGCTACGTCAGCGGCTGCAACGGCTACACCAGTTGCTATTACGGCCTGCCGCAGACCGTCTATGCAACCTTGCGCTATCGCTGGTAGGAGGCCGGCATGGCTTCGCAAGGCAATGCGCAAGGCAGGACGAGGGCGCTTGAGCGGGTCTCCGTGGCCGGAAGGGTCGTCCTGGCCGCGGGCGGCGGCTACGGGATCGCCGCGCTCGCCACCGCGCTGCTGTCGCTGACCCTGCCGATGGCGCGCTCCGAGGCGGTGGCGACGGCGACCCTGCTCAGCTTCGCCGTGATGGCGGGCATCGTCGTACTCGTCTTCGCGACGCGCACGCTGCTGCGGGCGCTCCTCACCGTGGCCGGCACGGCCGTCGTGCTCGGCGCCCTCCTCTGGTTGGCGATGGGAGGATCCGCGCCATGAAGGGAAGCTTCCGCCAGTCGATGGCGTGGCTGCACACGTGGTCCGGCCTGATCGTGGGCTGGGTGCTGTTCGCGATCTTCGTCACCGGTACCGCGAGCTACTACCGGCCGGACATCTCCCGCTGGATGCGCCCCGAATTCACGCGGGCCGAGCCGATGGAGGCTGCCGCCCTCGGGGCGGCGGCCGAGCATGCGGTGGCCTATCTCGGCCAGCACGCGACCAAGGCCCGAACCTGGTTCGTCGGCCTGCCGCAGCCCGACAACCCGGTGCTCGACCTGTTCTGGCGCACCCGGCCGGGCGAGCGTCCGGGTCACGTCCTGCTCGATCCGCGGACCGGAACCGAGTCCACCGTGCGCGATACGCAAGGGGGCGACTTCCTCTACCGCTTCCATTTCGAGCTGCACATGCCGCCGCTCTGGGGGCGCTGGGTCGTCGGGTTCTGCGCGATGATCATGCTGGTGGCGCTGATCTCCGGCATTGTCACCCACAAGCGGATCTTTGCCGACTTCTTCACCTTCCGCCGCGACAAGGCGCCCCGGCGCAGTTGGCTCGACGCCCACAACGTCACCGGCGTGCTGGCGCTGCCGTTCCACGTGATGATCACCTATACCGGGATCATCACCCTCGCGACGTTCTACATGCCCTGGGGCGTGAACACCGCCTACAAGGGCAACGCCCAGACCTTCTTCACCGAGGCGAACTGGATCACGACGCCGCGCCCGCCCGCGAAGCAGGCCGCCGCGCTCGCCCCGCTCGGGCCGATCGTGGCGCGGGCGGTCGCGGCCCGGCCGGAGCCGCTGGAGCGGCTCACGATCGTCAATCCGGGCGACGCCAACGCCACCGTGGTCGCGGTGTTCGAGGAGCCGCACGGCCTCTCGCACGAGCATCCGCAGATCGCCTTCGACGGGGTGAGCGGCGCGATCCTCGAGGTCCGCGACGGCGGCCTCAAGCCCGCGGCCAAGACCTTCACGGTGATGACCGGCCTGCACGAGGCGCATTTCGCCGGCACCCTGCTGCGGCTGGTGTTCTTCCTGTGCGGGATCATGGGCTGCGCCATGGTCGCGACCGGCGTCGTGCTCTGGTCGCTGGCCCGCCTGCCGAAGGCGGGGGAGCGGCCCTTCTTCGGCCTGCGGCTGGTCCAGGCGCTGAATGTCGGCAGCATCGCCGGCCTGCCGGCGGCCATCGCCTGCTTCTTCATCGCCAACCGGCTCCTGCCCGTCGGCCTCGCCGGGCGCGAGGATTGGGAGATCCGCGTCTTCTTCGGCGCCTGGATCGTCGCGGCCCTGGTGCCGCTCGTCCGTCCGCAGCGCCGGGCGTGGTGCGAGGGTCTGGCCGCCGTGTCGGTGCTCTGCGTCGCGGTGGTCGCAGCCGACATCCTGACGATCCCCGGCCATCCCCTGCGGCTGGCTGGCGGCGACCCGCTCTTCGTGTGGTTCGACGGGGCGATGCTGCTGCTCGCAATGCTGTTCGCCGTCGCCGCCCGCAAGATCCTGCGCTACGAGGCACCCAAGCGGGCTGCGAAGCCGGCCCCGGTTCCCGCCTCCCCCACCCGCCAGCCCGCGCGGCGCCCTGAGCCGACCCACGCATGACGCCTCTCGTCCTGGCCGTGAACCTGTCCTTGAGCTTCGCCGGCCTCGCCGCCCTCTGCCTCAGCCTGAACCGGCACCACGCGGAGGTCTTCGACCGCAGGGCGGAGCGGGCGGCGGTGCTGCGCCTGCGTCTCTTCGGCTGGCTCGCGATCGCCCTGTCCCTGGTCGTCGCGGGGCTGTGGGAGGGCTGGGCCTTCGGCCCCGTGCAGTGGATCGGCGCGCTCACCGGGGCGGCGCTCGGACTGGTTCTGCTCCTCTCCTACCGCCCGCGCTACGTCGCCCCCGCCGCGCTCGCCGCCCTCGTCGCGGCGGCCCTGCCGCTGGCGGTTCTCGCCGCCGCGGCCTGATGCGCCCGCTGCCGCCGCCCCAGGCGCTCGCCCTTGCGAGCCGCCTGCTCGCCGCGCACGGCTTTCGCGAGACCGCCCGCAACGCGCGCGGCGACAGCCTCTATCTCGCCCGCGGCGAGGGGCCGGAGCGGCTGCGCCTGTCGAACCATGCCCGCACGCCCAAGCAGCGGCGGGTCCATCCCGAGGTGATGGCGAGCCTCGTGATCCGCGCGCCGAAGACGGAAGCGCAGGTCGCCGCCCTGGTCGAAGCCGCCCTGCGCGACTTCGCGGGCGGGCTCGCGCGGCGGTGCAAGCACCTGACAGGGCCGCACTGACCCGGTGCCGCGTACGCGGCTCGACGCTTTCCGGTCGGCGATGGCGCCGCCGCTGCGCCGAGGCGCGACGCAGCGAATCTATGCTGGACATAAGCTTGGCAGTCTGGTCTTTCCCAAATCAGAGGTGCGTGCGCGATGTGCTGTCTTATCGGCGCGCCAAGCCAAAGACGACAGGAGAATGGGCTTGGCTATGCCAATCGTTTTCAACAACACAATGTTCCGCGCCGGACAGTCCGGAGGCGCAACCCAATCAAACAGCAATAGCACGAGCTTTTCCGTCGATGCGATCAGCAGAGATTCCAATGTCGTCGTCAACGGAACCATATCGAACCCCAACGATCCGGTAACTTTCGTTATCAATAGATTTGGATTCGAGAGCAGCGCAACTTATTACGCGACCAATTTCGACGACCCAAGCCTAATCGTGCTCGCAAGCCAGCCGAACGGAGCCGGCGGCGCCAGCAGCTACATCATTCTGTCGAACAGCCCGCTCACGCCCGGACAGGTCGTCAACGTGAGCAATGCGTCCCTGGGCGACTACAACGTCCTCTGTTTCGGCTCGGGCACCCACATCCTGACCGAGCGCGGCGAGGTGGCCGTCGAGGATCTGCGCGAGCGGGACGTCGCCGTCACCGCGTCCGGCGCGCGCCGGACGATCACCTGGATCGGCCATCGCGTCCTCGACGGCGGCGGCAGGGCCCTGCACCACGACCGGCAGCCCGTCCGCGTGCGCGCGGGTGCCTTCGGCGGCGGTCTGCCCAAGCGCGATCTCTTCCTCTCGCCGGGCCACCCGGTTCTGGTCGGGGCCGATGCCGACAACGAGGGCGGCTTGCTCGTGCCCGTCATGTGCCTGATCAACGGCACCACGGTCACCCGTGAGCCGGTGACGTGCGTCACCTACTGGCACGTCGAACTCGACGCTCACGACATCCTGCTCGCCGAGGGCCTGCCGGCCGAGAGCTACATCGACGGCGGCGACCGCGCCTTCTTCTCGGAAGCCTCCGACCACGCCCTGCACAACCCCGACTTCGTGCCCGCGGGCTGGGGCGCCCGCTGCCGGCCGGTCGCAGTGGATGGGCCTCAGGTCGAGGCCGAACGCCTGCGCCTCGGCACCGTCTTCGCCGCCATCCTGAACCGGCAAGGCGCATGGTCGGACGGAGCGCTGACGCTGTAGGCCGGCGGGACGCCACCCGCGGGATTGCGCGCCCCGAGCGTCACGGCACGAGGCGGCGACGGCCCGCATCACAGGCCGGCGCTCGCTCGGAGCACCCGGCGGCGCTCCGCGGGCAGTTCGAACACCCCGGACCACAGGCCGAGACGGCGGCCCCAGGCGCGGCGGTCTTGGTCGGTGTAGTCGGCCGAGACGCTGCGGTCGGCCACAGCGTATCCGCTGGCGACCATCCAGGCAGCGAGATCATCCTCCCCGAGGCGGCACACGACGCCGGCGCGGCCGTCCGCGGCGGCGCGCGGCTCGCAGGCGAGAGCGTCGCTCCCGATCCGCGCCGCCAGGGCGGCGGCAGCCACGCGGCCGCAAGGATA
This sequence comes from Methylorubrum sp. Q1, assembly GCF_004683995.1. Taxonomy (NCBI): domain Bacteria; kingdom Pseudomonadati; phylum Pseudomonadota; class Alphaproteobacteria; order Hyphomicrobiales; family Methylobacteriaceae; genus Methylorubrum; species Methylorubrum sp. Q1. Next base: position 217,556 of record NZ_SRHQ01000003.1, read on the forward strand.
GCCGCGCTCGTGCCCGTCGAAGCAGATCTGGTCGAGGTCGGGGGCGTCGATGCCGTGGAGGCGCAGGCGCCGGCCGCCGATCTCGATCGTGCTCCCGTCGATCACCGTGGCCGGGCCGCTTACGGTCGCGGGCGTGGCCTCGCCCGCGCGGGCCGGGGCCACCTGGAATCCGGCCAACAGGGCCAGCGCGGGAACGAGGAGCGCGGCGAGCAGGCGGCGGGGGCCCGGCCCTTCCGGGGGGCGATCCCCATTGGATCGGGCGGGGCTGACGATGGTGCCGGCGAGGCAGGCCGCGTAGATCAGCAGGATGGTGGCGGTGAGCGACATCGGGATGGGCCTCGCGGGGAGAGGGCGGTCGGCGCGCCGCTCAGAGCCGCTGCGCCGTCGATGCCGCCTTCTCGCAAACCCGGCGGCGCGCGAGCCTGACGCCGCCTGTCAGCCTCGCGTCAGCCGGGCTCAGGCATCTCCGCGTCGCGCCATGGTTCGTGCCCCGATGTTCCTTTTCCCGCTTCGCCCGTTCCTTCTCGCGCTCGTCGCGCTGATCCCGGCCCTGAGTGCCGTGCCTCTGGGCGCCGTGCCCGCGCGGGCCGACGACGACGGCGAGCGGGCGCGCCGCGCCCTGGAGCGGGGCGAGATCCGCCCCCTCGATGCCGTCCTGGCCGCCGCCCGCGCCGCCGTGCCGGGGGACGTGGTGGCGCTCGACCTTAAGCGCGACGACGGGCGATGGCTCTACAAGCTGCGCATCCTCGGCACCGACGGGCGCCGCCGCGACGTGAAGATCGATGCCAGTTCCCTCAAGCTCCTCGACGTGGACGACGATGACTGAGGCCGACCTGCTTCCGGGGACGACATGCGCATCCTCGTCGTAGAAGACGAGCCGCGCATCGCGGCCGACATCAGCGAGGGTCTGGAGCGGGCCGGCTACGTCGCCGAGATCGTCGGCGACGGCGAGGCGGCGTGGTTCCGGGCCGAGACCGAGACTTACGACGCCATGGTGCTCGACCTCGGCCTGCCGCGGCTCGACGGCCTCGGCGTGCTGCGCCGCCTGCGCGGGGCCGACGTCGCCCTGCCGGTGCTGATCCTCACGGCCCGCGACGGCTGGCGCGAGCGGGTCGAGGGGATCGACGCGGGCGCCGACGACTACCTCGTCAAGCCGTTCCGGATGGAGGAGCTGGTGGCGCGGCTGCGCGCCATCCTGCGCCGCACCGCCGGCCACGCCTCTCCCGTCCTGCGGGCCGGCGCGGTCGAACTCGACACCCGCACCCGCGCGGTCTCGGTGGCGGGCCGCGAGGCCGACCTCACCGCGCTCGAATACCGCCTGCTCGCCTTCCTGCTCCACCGCCAGGGGCAGGTCGTGGCGGCGGGCGAGCTGCTCGACCATCTCCACGGCAGCGACAGCGACCGCGAGGCCAACGCGCTGGAGGCTCTGCTGACCCGGCTGCGGCGCAAGCTCGGCCCCGGCATCATCGAGACCCGCCGCGGCCACGGCTACCTCGTGCCGTCCGATCCGCCGTGAACAGCGGCTCGCTGCGCCTGCGGCTCGGGCTCGCCGCCGCCGGGCTGATCGCCCTGGCGCTGGTGCTGGCCGGGATCGGGCTGACGCTGATCTTCGACCGGGTGCTCGACGCCCGCACCGCCGACGGCCTCGACCGCACCGCCAAGCTCATCGCCGGGCAGGTCGCCCTGGCGCCGGACGGAGCCCCGACCCTGCCGCGCGAGCCGCCGGATTCGCGCTTCTCGACGCCCTATGGCGGCCTCTATTGGCAAGTCGAGCGTGCCGGCGGCACCGCCCTGCGCTCGCGCTCGCTCTGGGACCGGAGCCTCGGCACGCTTCCCGACACATCCGAGGAGCCGGCGGTCGGCGACCTCGCCGGGCCGGACGGCGGCCGGCTCATCGCCGTGACCCGGCGGGTCTCGATTCCGGGCCACGGCGGCGCGGTGGCGCTCGCCGTCACGGTGGCCGAGGATCGCCGCGACCTCGCCCAGAGCCGCGCCACCTTCCTGCGCCTGCTGGTGCCCTCGCTCGGCGCGCTGTTCGCGGCTCTGACGCTCGCCATGTCGCTGTTCGTGCGCCGGGCACTGGCACCCTTCCGGACCCTGCGCGCGGATCTCGCCGCGATCCATGCCGGGACGCAGGCGCGGCTGCCCGACACCTTTCCCGAGGAGGTGCGCCCGCTGGTGGCCGATCTCAACCGCCTGCTCGACGCCCAGGAGCGCGACCTGGAGCGGGCGCGCACGGGCGCCGGCGACATGGCCCACGGCCTAAAAACCCCGCTGGCGGTGCTCGACGCGCTGGCCCGCCGCACGGAAGCCGCCGACCCCACCCTGGCGGCGGAGATCGCCGAGCAGGCGCACGCCATGGGCCGCCAGGTCGAGCGCACGCTCGCCCGGGCGCGGGCGGCCTCGGGGGGGCTGCGGCGGCGCGCCTGCCCGGTCGGACCGGCACTGGGACGGATCGTCGGCGCCCTCAAGCGCCTGCCCGAGGGCGAGGCCCTGCGCTGGGAGATCGCGGTCCCGGAAAACCTCGCCTTCCCCGGCGACGAGGGCGACCTCACCGAGATCCTGGGCAACCTCCTCGACAACGCCCGCAAATGGGCCCACCGCCGCATCCGCGTCTCGGGACGCGCGGAGGGGGGCGAACACCGTCTGGTGCTGGAGGATGACGGCCCCGGCATGAGCGAGGCCGCAATCGCCGGCATCGCCCGCGGCCGGCGCTGGGACGAGACCCGGCCCGGCACGGGCTTCGGCATCGCCATCGCCCGCGACCTCGCGGAGGGTGTCGGCGCGCGGATGCGCCTCAGCCGCTCCGAACTCGGCGGCCTTCGGGTGGAGATGAGCTGGCCGGTTCCGGCGGCCTGAGGCCGATGCCGGAGCGATGCCGTCAGGCGGCCTGGCCGAGGGCGCCGAGCAGGTCGGAGCGGCAATAGGGCTTCGGCAGGAAACCCGCATCGGGCAAATCGTCGGCGCGCGGCCGGACCCGGCCCGAGGTGACGACGAGGCGGATATGCGGCCAGCGCGCCCGCACCCGCGCAGCCAGGGTCAGCCCGTCCATCGAGCCCGGCATGTCGATGTCGGTGAACAGGGCGCCGAAGGCCTGCGCCCTCCCCTCCAGGAGTTGCAGGGCCGCGTCGGCGTCCGGCGCTTCGGCCACCGGCAGGCCGGCATCCTCCAGCATGTCCACGGCCACCATGCGCACGAAGCACTCGTCCTCGACGACGAGGATGCGGGGCGCGGAGGACGAATCGGTCGGCTCGGACAGACAGGGCATTGGGGTGAAGCGCGCTGCAGAGGGTTGATGGGACACGGCTTTCCTCAAAGTGCCCGCGCGGCGATTGGTTTCAGCGGAGCCGTAGAAGATTCGAAGAAATATCGGCCGCGAACCACGGCTCGGGGAGCCTGCCGGGCGCTCGCCGGGCCGTGTATTGCCACCCCCTGGCCTTTGCATTACGGGAGCCGTGCAACGGGTGATCGAGGCCCGCCATGACGCCTTCATGACGACGCCCTTGCCTCACGACGCCTCCGCCCCCTCCCGTCGGCGCCTGCGACCGGCGCCGCTGCCGGCGCCCGCCCTCTTCCTCGTGTCCCGGCCGCAGCGCTCCCCATCACGATCCCGCGCCTGGATAGCGGACCGGACGGGTTGCCCCCGATGACGGCCGGGGAAGAAACCGTGCTGGAGACCTGCCTTGGCGTCTGAATCCGCGAGCCCGCCCGAAGGCACTCCCAAGGACGCTTCGAAGGGCGCATCCAAGAGCGCATCCACGAGCGCCCCCGCGCTCGCGAAAGTCGCCACCGGCATCGACGGCTTCGATACCATCACCTTCGGCGGCCTGCCGAAGGGGCGGCCCTCGCTGGTCTGCGGCGCGGCCGGCTGCGGCAAGACGCTGTTCGCCACCACCTTCCTCGTCAACGGCGCGACCCGCTTCGGCGAGCCCGGCGTGTTCATGAGCTTCGAGGAGCGCGCCGAGGATCTCGTCGCCAACGTCGCCTCCCTCGGCTACGACCTCGACGGGCTGGTGGCGCAGGGCAAGCTCGCCATCGACCACGTCCGCGTGGAGCGCAGCGAGATCGAGGAGACCGGCGAGTACGACCTCGAAGGCCTGTTCATCCGCCTCGGCTTCGCGGTGGATTCGATCGGCGCCAAGCGCGTCGTGCTCGACACGATCGAGACCCTGTTCGCGGGCTTCTCCGACGAGACGGTGCTGCGGGCCGAACTCCGCCGCCTGTTCGGCTGGATCAAGGACCGGGGGCTGACCGCGATCATCACCGGCGAGCGCGGCGAGGGCCAGCTCACCCGCCAGGGGATGGAGGAATACGTCTCCGACTGCGTGGTGCTGCTCGACAACCGCGTCGAGGACCAGATCACGACCCGGCGCCTGCGCGTGGTGAAGTATCGCGGCTCGGCCCACGGCACCAACGAGTACCCGTTCCTGATCGATGCCGAGGGCATCAGCGTCCTGCCGGTTACCGCGGCCGACCTCGACTACACCATCGCCGAGGGCGTGGCCTCCACCGGCATCCCCGGCCTCGACGCGATGCTCGAACCCGGCGGCTTCCACCGCGGCACCAGCATCCTCGTGTCGGGCCAGTCCGGCACCGGCAAGACCATGATCACGTCGAGCATGATCGACGCGGCCTGCGCGCGCGGCGAGCGCTGCATGTCCTTCGTGTTCGAGGAGAGCGCCGACCAGATCATCCGCAACGCCCGCTCGATCGGCCTCGACCTCGCCCGCCATGTCGAGGCGGGCCTGCTGCGGTTCGAGGCGGCGCGTCCGAGCCTCTACGGCCTGGAAATGCACTTGGCGCGCATGCACCGGGACATCGACCGCTTCGCGCCCTCCGTGGTGGTGGTCGATCCGCTCTCGGCGCTGCGGGGCCCGCCGGCCGAGCTTCAGGCGACGATGCTGCGTATGGTCGACATGCTGAAGAGCCGCGGCATCACCGCCGTGTTCACCAGCCTGCGCGAGGACGGCAGCCTCGACCACGACAGCAATATCGGCGTCTCCTCGCTGATGGATGCCTGGATCAAGCTCCTCAACATCGAGGCCAACGGCGAGCGCTCGCGCACGCTCTACGTCATCAAGGCCCGCGGCATGCGCCACTCGAACCAAGTGCGCGAGTTCAGTATGTCGAGCGACGGCATCACCCTCGTCGAGGCCTATATCGGCCCGGCGGGCGTGCTGACCGGCACCGCCCGCATCGTGCAGGAGACGGAGGAAGCCGCCGCCGTTCTGCGCCGCGAGCAGGAGAGCCGCCGACGGCGGCGCGAGGCGGAGCGGCGGCGCCAGTCGCTGGAGCGCCAGATCGACGAACTGCGCGCCACCCTGGAAACCGCGGCGGAGGAAGAGGCGGTGCTAGCGAGCGAGGACGAGATGCGCGAGGCGATGCTGACCAGCGAGCGGCGCATCCTCTCAACCCGCCGGGGAGGCACGCAATGAGCGGCTCCGAACCAACCGAGGATGGACTCGACGCCGGCGGCCCGGTGGACGAGGGCCATTACCACCTGCGCCTCTACGTCGCCGGACAGACCGCCAAGTCGCTGACGGCGATGGCCAACCTCAAGCGTTTCTGCGAGGAGCACCTCGCCGGGCACTACGACATCGAGGTCATCGACCTGATGAAGAACCCGCAGCTCGCGGTCGGTGACCAGATCCTGGCAATCCCGACCCTGGTGCGTCGCCTGCCCGCGCCGCTCAAGCGCATCATCGGCGACCTGTCCAACACCGAGAAGGTGCTGGTCGGCCTCGATATCCGACCCCAGAACCTCGCAGAAAAAAGTCCCGCAGCGAAGGCGGACAGCGTTTGAGCGGCGGGGACATCACGGCCCACGGGGAGGCCGGGCGCACCCGGCTGCGCCTCTACGTCGCCGGCACCTCGCCGCGCTCGACCCGCAGCATCGAGAGCGTGCGCCGCCTGTGCGAGCATCGGCTCGGGGGCGCGTGCGACCTCGAAGTGGTCGACATCTACCAGCAATCGGCGCTTGCGGGCGCCGACGGCGTGGTCGCGGCGCCGACCCTGATACGGCTCTCCCCCCTCCCCGCCCGGCGCATCACCGGCGATCTGAGCGACGAGCGGCATGTCCTCGACGGGCTTGGACTCGAAGGGCTTGGACTCGACGGGGCCGCCGATGAGCGCTGAGCCCGCCGCCACGGCTTTGGACGCGGCGCAGGCGCGCATCCGCGCGCTGGAAACGCGGCTGGAGGAGGTCGAGGATACCCTCGCGGCGATCCGCCGGGGGGATTTCGATGCGATCGTGGTCGAAGGTCCGGGCGGCGAGCGGCTGGTCTATACCCTGGAGAATGCCGACCGGCCCTACCGGGTGCTGATCGAGCAGATCCAGGAGGGCGCCTTCACCCTCGGGCCGGACGGGACGCTGCTCTACTGCAACCGCCGGCTCGCCGAGACCCTGGGCACGCCGCAGGAGCGCCTGATCGGCCAGTCCTTCGCGCGCTTCGCCGCCGGGGGCCAGGACGCGGCGCTCGCCGCCCTGATCGCGCAGGCGGCGCAGATGCCGGCCCGCGGCGAGATCGCCCTGTGCGGCGAGGCGGGAGTCGAGCGCCCGGCCTACCTGTCGCTGAGCCGCCTTGACGGCGACGGCGACACCCTTCTCCTTTGCGGCGTGATCACCGACCTCACGGCGGAGCGGCTGCGCCTGCACGAACTCGCCGAGGCTAACGAGCGCCTGCGCGCCGAGGTGGCCGAGCGCGAGCGGATCGAGGAGGCCCTGCGCCAGAGCCAGAAGATGGAGGCGGTGGGCCAGCTCACCGGCGGCGTCGCGCACGACTTCAACAACCTGCTCACGGTCATCAAATCCTCCACCGACCTGCTCAAGCGCCCCGACCTCGCCGAGGAGCGCCGCCGCCGCTACGTCGATGCCATCTCCGACACGGTGGCGCGCGCGGCCAAGCTGACCGGCCAGCTCCTCGCCTTCGCCCGGCGCCAGGCGCTCAAGCCCGAGGTGTTCGATGCCGGCCGCGGCGTCGCCTCGGTGGCCGACATGGTCGGCACGCTCACCGGCGCGCGCATCCAGGTGAAGACCCTGATCGAGCCCTGCTTCGACGCCGCCGGCGAGCCCTTCGCCTGCCTCGTGGAGGCCGATCCGAGCCAGTTCGACACGGCGCTGGTCAACATGGTCGTCAACGCCCGCGACGCCATGGAGGGCGAGGGCACGCTGACCATCCACGTCGGCCATGCCGGGCAGATCCCGGCCCTGCGCACCCATCCGGCCGTGCCCGGCGACTTCGTCGCGGTGGCGATTTCCGACACGGGGACGGGCATCGCGCCGGCCGACCTGTCACGGATCTTCGAGCCGTTCTTCACGACGAAGGGCGTCGGCCAGGGCACCGGGCTCGGTCTCTCCCAGGTGTTCGGCTTCGCCAAGCAGTCGGGCGGCGACATCGCGGTGGAGAGCGTGCTGGGACAGGGCACGACCTTCACCCTGTTCCTGCCGCGGGCCAAGGTCGCCCCGACGATGGTCGAGTCCGCCGACGAGCCCGAACCGCTGGCCCCCGGCCACGGCACCTGCGTGCTCCTCGTCGAGGACAACCGCGAGGTCGGCGCCTTCGCGACGCAAGCGCTGGCCGAACTCGGCTACGGCACCGTCTGGGCGATGGATGCGGAGCAGGCGCTGGCCGAACTCGACCGGACGCCGGAACGCTTCGACGTGGTGTTCAGCGACGTGGTGATGCCCGGCATGAACGGGGTCGAACTCGCCCGCACGATCCGGAGGCGGACGCCCGGCATGCCGATCGTGCTCTCCTCCGGCTACAGCCACGTACTGGCCGAGGACGGGCGCCACGGCTTCCCGCTGCTGCACAAGCCCTACTCGGTGGAGGATCTCTCGCGCATCCTGCGCCGGGCGATCCAGCGGCGCACCGCGCGAGCACGATGATTTTCCCTTCGTCCGCAGCGGCTTGCGGAGCGGACAAGAAAAAAGGCTCGGATTGCTCCGAGCCTTGAAGGGAAAAGGCCATTGGGGGCTGAACTGGCCTTCGTGATCGGACAATGCGCCGAAGGCCGTGTGGTTCCGAAAAAAAATTCAACGAAAAATCGTGCCGGTTTCAGCGCGGCGCCGCAGCCCGGCGCAGGCGGTCGTTGATCGCCTCGCCCAGCCCCTCCTCCGGCACCGGGACGATAGCGATGGTCGGTGCGCCCGAGGCGTCGAGCCGGCGCAAGGCCCCGAACAGCCGCGCGGCGGCCTCCGCCGGATCCCCGCGCTCGCTTAAGGATTCGACCGCTGCTGCATGGTCCAGCCCAGCGGGGCGGAAGGCCCCGAACAGCAGAACCGCCTCACTGGGCTCGATGGTCCTGGCATCGAGCCGCACCCCGGCCCGCGGCGCGTAGTGCGAGGCAAGCAGACCAGGGCCCACGGGCCGCGAGCCCGGATCACTGACTGCTTCGGGGGCAAAGCCCAGCACGGCAGCGATGGCCTCCCGCGTCACCCCGCCGGGGCGCAGCAGTCGGGGCGGGCCGCCGAGGCAGGCGACGACGGTGGATTCGACCCCGACCGGGCATTCGCCTCCGTCGAGCACGGCCGCGATGCGCCCGTCGAGATCGGTCAGCACATGGTCGGCGCTGGTGGGGCTCACCCGTCCGGAGCGGTTGGCCGAGGGCGCCGCCACCGGTCGCCCGGCCCGTTCCAGCAGCGCGCGGGCGATGTCGTGGGCCGGCACGCGGAGCGCCACGGAGTCGAGGCCGGCCCGAGCGAGATCGCAGACCGAGCCGCCGGGTGCCGCCGGCACCACCAGGGTCAGCGGCCCCGGCCAGAATGTTTCCGCGAGCCGGAGGGCGGCTTCGTCGAACACGCCCTCGGCCAACGCAGCCTCGGCGGTCGCGACATGGGCGATCAGCGGGTTGAAGCGCGGGCGGCCCTTGGCCGCATAGATCGCGGCCACCGCCTCCGGGTCGGTGGCATCGGCCCCGAGCCCGTAGACCGTCTCCGTCGGCAGGGCGACGAGACGCCCCGCCCGGAGCAGGGCGGCCGCTCGCGCGAGGCCGTCCGCGTCGGCCGCCAGGCGCAGCGTGGGGATGGTTGACGGTGCGGCGTCCATATCGGAGGGGATGCGAGGAAGAACGGCCGGCCGTAGACCCTTCAGCCGCAAGCCGTCAAACGGGATCGCCGCCCCCGGAAGGCGCGGCGGGAGGAGCGGTGAACCGGTCATGAGCTATCGCGCGCCCGTCGAGGAGATGGCCTTCACCCTCCGCCACGTCGCGGGGCTCGACGCCGTGCTGGCGCGCAGCGGCGCGGAGATCGGCCCGGAGGATGCGGTCGCCATTCTTGAGGAGGCGGGCCGGTTCGCCGGCAACGTCATCGCACCGCTCAACCGGATCGGCGACCGCCACGGCACGCCGTTCTCGGACGGGCACGTCACCACCGCGCCGGGTTGGGCGTCAGCCTACCGCGCCTTCGTCGAGGGCGGGTGGAACGGCGTGCTTGCTGACCCCGACTACGGTGGGCAGGGCCTGCCGCACCTGATCGCCGCCGCCTGCACCGAGATGTGGAACGGCGCGAACCTCGCCTTCGGCCTGTGCCCGATCCTCACCGTCGGCGGCATCGAGGCGCTGGCCGCCCATGGCTCCGACGACCTGAAGGGGCGCTACCTCGAAAAGCTCGTCTCGGGCGAGTGGACCGCGACCATGAACCTGACCGAGCCGCAGGCCGGCTCGGACCTTTCGGCGCTGCGCACCCGCGCCGAGCCCAACGGCGACGGCACCTACCGGATCACGGGCGCCAAGATCTACATCACCTACGGCGAGCACGACCTGGCCGGCAACATCTGCCACCTCGTGCTCGCCCGCCTCAAGGACGCCCCGGCCGGCACCCGCGGCATCTCGCTGTTCCTCGTACCGAAGGTGCTGCCGGACGGCACGCGCAACGACCTGCGGTGTTCGGGCCTCGAGCACAAGCTCGGCATCCACGCCTCGCCGACCTGCTCCATGGCCTTCGGTGACGCCGGCGGCGCGACCGGCTGGCTGATCGGCGAGGAGAACCGGGGGCTGGCCTGCATGTTCACGATGATGAACTCGGCCCGGCTCAATGTTGGCCTCCAGGGCGTGGGTGTGGCGGAAGCCGCCTATCAGAAGGCCCTCGACTACGCCCGCGAGCGCCGCCAGGGCCGGGCACCGGGCTCGCCCGAGCCGGTCAGCGCCATCGTGGCGCATGCCGACATCCAGCGCACGCTGCTGACGATGAAGGCCTACACGGCGGCGGCCCGCGGCATCTGCTACCTCACCGCGCAAGGCCTCGACGCCGCTGATGGACCCGAGGGAAAGGCGGCGCATGACCGCGCCTCGCTGCTGACGCCGGTGGCCAAAGCCTTCTCCACCGACATCGCCAACGAGGTGACCTCGCTCGGCGTGCAGGTCCATGGCGGCATGGGCTTCGTCGAGGAGACGGGTGCGGCCCAACTCATGCGCGATGCCCGCATCCTCGGGATCTACGAGGGCACCAACGGCATCCAGGCGATCGACCTCGTCACCCGCAAGCTGCCGCTGAACGGCGGTGCCACGGTCGGCGCGCAGATCGCTTCGATGCGGCGGGTGGCGGAGGGCCTGTTGAAGGACAGCAGCCCCGGCTTCGGCCACGCGGCGGCGCGCCTGCGGGACGGCATCGGCAGCCTCGACCGGGCGACGAGTTTCCTGCTCAAGGCGCTCGCCTCGAACCGCCCGCAGGAGGCGCTCCCCGGTGCGACGCCGTATCTGCGCCTGTTCGGCCTCGTGCAGGGCGCGGCCTGCCTCGCGACGGCGGGGTTGGCTTCGAGCGCGGCCGTGAAGGCGGGCGAGACCGATCCGGCCCATGCCGCGCGCATCGCACTCGCCCGCTTCTTCGCCGAGAACCTGCTGCCGGCGGCGGGCGGCCTGGAGCAGTCGATTCTGTCCGGGGGCGACTTCGCCGACGATCCGGCCTTCGCGCTCGCCGGGTGAGCGGTCACCCCGCCGTGGACGGTCCGTAGCCCGCGTAGAAGACGCGAACGGCTTCCGCGACCCGGTGCCGGATCTCGGCCTCGTCCGGTGCCGCGCCCGCATTGAACAGCAGGCGCGTCAGCATCCCGGCCTGGCAGAGCTGGAGGAAGTGCTTGGCGGCGAGATCGGTGTCGGCGACGGAGAGGCGCCCGGCCGAGACCTGGGCATCGAGATAGGCCTTGAGCCGCCCGACCCCGCAGGCGGGACCGGCCTCGTAGAAGGCTTGCCCGAACCGGGGAAATTTCTCGCAGGCGCCGATCACCATGCGGATGATCGAGACGTGCTCCGGCCGCGCCATCATCGTGAGATAGCTGGTGCCGAGCCGGGTCAGCACGGCGCGGACATCCGGGTCGTCCTCGTCGAGCCGGAACAGGTTCTCGGCCAAACCCGCCTTCGCCTCGGTGGTCAGGGCCTCGAACAGGGCTTCCTTGCTGTCGAAGTAGACGTAGAGCGTACCCTTCGAGACGTTCGCCGTCTTGGCGATCTCGCCCATGCTGGCCCCGTCGAAGCCGGAGGCCATGAACACCTGACGCGCGCCCTCCAGGATCTGCCGGCGCTTGTCGCTCTCGCCCGATGAGGTTGCTTGCGGGGCCACCGGCCCCCGTTCCTGTGTCGCCGCACCCACCATGGCCTGACCCGCTTACCCCAACTCGCCCGCATTGACCGAACCGTTCAGTCAGTGCTAGCTAGCCCTCCAATGAGGGCGGCGTCAACTCGGCCCGCCGAATGACCGAACGGTTCGGTCAATACATGTCTGGGATGTCAGCCATGTCGCTGCGTGAGGATGCCGGCCGCTCCGAGGCCGCCCTTGAGACGGCCGAGGAGGAGCGCGCCGAAGCGGGCCGGGCATCGGCCTTGCGCCCCGCCCCGGTCGTCGCCGAGCCGGTGCCGCCCTCCCCCGCCAAACCCCGGCGTCCGCTGCGGCGGGCGGTGCTGAGCCTGCTGCTCTGCGCGGCGCTCGGCGGCGGCGCCTATGCCGGCTGGGACTGGTGGACGGTCGGGCGCTTCTTCGTCAGCACCGACGACGCCTACGTGCAGGCGGACATCTCGGTTCTGGCCGCCAAGGTGTCGGGCTATCTCGCGGCGGTGCCCGTGGTGAACGGGCAGGCGGTGAAGCGGGGCGACGTGATCGCCCGGCTCGACGACGGCGATTATCGCCTCGCCCTGAAGGCCGCGGAGGACAAGCTCGCCACGCAGGAGAGCACCATTACCCGCGTCGGCCGGCAGGCCGAGGCGGCGCAGGCGCAGGTGCTGCAAAGCGCGGCGCAGATCGAGGCCGCGAAGGCCGACGCCGTGCGAGCCGGCGCCGACTACGCCCGCGCCACGGGGATGCAGGCCGATTTCGTCGCGAAATCCCGTCTCGATCAGGCCAAGGCCGACCGCGACCGCACCGGGGCGGCGGTGAAGTCGGCCGAGGCCGCCCTCGTCGCCGCGCGGGCCAATGTCGAGGTGCTGCGGGCGCAGACGCGCGAGGCGGAAAACCTCGCCGCGGAGTTGCGCACGGCCGTCGACCGTGCCCGGCGCGACCTCGACTTCGCGGTGATCCGCGCGCCCTTCGACGGCGTCGTCGGCAACAAGGCCGTGGAGGCCGGCGCCTACGTCTCCCCCGGCTCGCGCATCGCCGCCCTGGTGCCGCTGCAGAGCGTGCGGGTCGACGCGAACTTCAAGGAGACGCAGCTCGCCCGCGTCCGGCCCGGCCAGGAGGTCCACATCCACGTGGACGCCTATCCCGACCGCGACATCGTCGGCACGGTGGAATCGCTCTCGCCCGCCTCCGGCTCGGTCTTCAGCCTGCTGCCGCCGGACAACGCCACCGGCAACTTCACCAAGATCGTCCAGCGCCTGCCCGTGCGCGTCCACGTGCCCGAGGATCTCGCCCGCGAGGGCCTGCTGCGCCCCGGCCTCTCGGTCGTGGTGAGGGTCGATACCCGCGAGGGCGCCGACGCGCCGGTGCAACGGCTCGCCGCCCGGCCCTGAGACTTTGGCCAGCCGAACAAGGCCTTCGATCCTGCCGAACCCCTCATCCTGAGCTGCCCGCGTCAGCGGGCCTTCGAAGGATCCTCCAGTTCCCGCACGATCCCTGGAACACCCTTCGAGGCCTCCACTTCGCGGAGGCACCTCAGGATGAGGGTGAGGAGGGGATCAATCGCATTCAAGACTTTCCGAGGCGCCCCATGGCCGCCAGCGCGACCCTCGCCGCAAGCCCTGCCGCCGACCCGCCCATCGACCGCCGCCGCATGGTGGCGTTCCTGTGCATGGTGTTCGGGATGTTCATGGCGATCCTCGACATCCAGATCGTCTCGGCCTCGCTCAACGAGATCCAGGCCGGCCTCTCGGCCTCCGGCGACGAGATCCCCTGGGTGCAGACGAGCTACCTCATCGCCGAGGTCATCTCGATCCCGCTCTCGGGCACCCTGTCGCGGGTGCTCTCGACGCGCTGGATGTTCTCGGTCTCGGCGGCCGGCTTCACGCTGATGAGCCTGATGTGCGCCACCTCCTCGTCGATCGGCGAGATGATCGTCTGGCGCGCGCTCCAGGGCTTCATCGGCGGCGGCATGATCCCGACCGTGTTCGCTGCGGCCTTCACGATCTTTCCGCCCTCCAAGCGCTCCATCGTCTCGCCGATGATCGGCCTCGTGGCGACGCTGGCCCCCACCATCGGCCCGACCATCGGCGGCTACCTCACCGACCTGTTCTCCTGGCACTGGCTGTTCCTCATCAACATCGTGCCGGGCATCTTCGTCACGATCTCGACCTTCCTCCTGATCGATTTCGACCGGCCGAATTTCGACCTGCTCAAGTCCTTCGACTGGGCCGGGCTCGCCTTCATGGCGGGCTTCCTCGGCTGCCTCGAATACGTGCTGGAGGAGGGGCCGAACCACGACTGGCTGCAGGACGAGGCGGTGTTCGTCTGCGCCATCGTCTGCGCCGTGTCGGGCTTGGCCTTCTTCGCCCGCGTCTTCACCGCGCGCCAGCCGATCGTCGACCTGCGCGCCTTCTCGGACCGCAACTTCGCCGCCGGCTGCGTCTTCAGCTTCGTGATGGGCATCGGCCTCTACGGCCTGACCTACCTCTACCCGGTCTATCTCGCCCGGGTGCGCGGCTACTCGGCGCTGCAGATCGGCGAGACGATGTTCGTCTCAGGCCTGTGCATGTTCGCCACCGCCCCGATCGCCGGAAAGCTCTCGGCCAAGCTCGATCCGCGCATCATGATGGCGATGGGATTCTCCGGCTTCGCGGTCGGCACCTGGATCGTCACCGGACTGACCAAGGACTGGGATTTCTACGAGCTGCTGTGGCCCCAGGTGCTGCGGGGCTGCTCCCTGATGCTGTGCATGATCCCGATCAACAACATCGCGCTCGGCACCCTGCCGCCGGAGCGGATGAAGAACGCCTCGGGCCTGTTCAACCTCACGCGCAACCTCGGCGGCGCGGTCGGCCTCGCCCTCATCAACACGGTGCTCAACGCCCGCTGGGACTTCCACCTCGCGCGCCTGCACGAGCGCTTCACCTGGGCCAACGGCGCCGCGCTGGAGCGCCTCGACGCCATGCGGCGCCAGTTCGAGGTGTTCGGGGGCGACGCCAACGGCATGGCGCTGAAGGCGCTCAACAACACCGTGCGGATTCAAGGCTTGGTGATGAGCTTCGAGGACGTGTTCCTCGTCCTCACGGTGCTGTTCCTGGCGATGGCCTGCGGCACCCCGCTCATCCGCCGCCCCCGCGCCGCGGCACCGGCCGGCGCGGGGCATTGAACGCGGCCCCATCCGCGGACACTCCGGAAGGCGGCCTTCAGGCCGCCTTCACCCCCGCGGCGCGGTCCGGGATGACGATGCGGAAGCGCGCGCCGTCCGTCGTCTCGTCGAGGCAGAGCGTTCCGCCGTTGAGGCGCACCAGCTCCGAGGCGATGGCGAGGCCGAGGCCCGTGCCGCCGGCCCGGGTCGAGCCCTGGAAGGCGGCGAACAGGTTCGCCTTGGCCCGCTCGGGCACGCCGGGTCCGTTGTCGGTCACGAGGACCGTGACCGAGCCCGAGCCGAGCGCGCCGCTCCGGACCCCCTCGATCAGCACGGTGCCGTCCGCGGTCTTGGCAGCGGCATGGGCCTGGACCGCGTTGCGCACGAGGTTGGTCAGCGCCCGCAGGAGCTGTTCGGGATCGACGTCGATCTCGAGATCCGGCGCCGCGCGCACCTCCACGCGGATGCGGGCCGCCGGCATCAGGTCGGCGAGGTCGGTCAGTTCCTCGAGCAGAGGGCCGAGCGCCACCATGCGCCGCTGCGGGTTCGGCTCCGTGGCGCGGCCATAGGCGAGCGTCGCCTCGCAGAAGCGGATCGCCCGGTCGAGGGTCTCCACGAGGCGCGGCGCGACGCGCTGCACCAGGGGATCGGAGACGCTTTCCAGGCGGTCACCGAGAAGCTGAGCGGTGGTCAGCAGATTGCGCAATTCGTGGTTGATCTTGCTCACCGAGAGGCCGAGCTCGGCCAGCCGCCGCCGCTGGCGCAGCTCGCCGCCAAGCGCCACCTGCATCCGGGCGAGCGCGTTCTCCGCCTCGCCGATCTCGTCGGTGCGCGCCGAGCGCCGGGCAACCCGGTCGGTCCGCTCGGGGTCGTCGGCGAAGGCGGCGATGTCGCGGGCGAGCCGGACCACCGGCCGCACGATCGCCCGCTGAAGCACGAAGAACACGAGCCCGGCCGCCAGGGCCGCGATGATGAGGCAGGCGACGAGCAGCCGGAGCGAGAAATCGGCCAGGGCCGCCCGCAGAGGCCCCTCGTCGAGCAGTACCTCGACGGCGTCGAAGCCGTCCTGGCCGGGTCCGATCGCCCGGATCGGCGCTTCGGTGGGAAGGAACAACGTCCGGAAGGCGCCGCCGACCGAGCCCGTCAGGCGTCGCTCGCGCAGATCCACGGTCTCGGCGACGGCGGACGGCGCCGGTCCATCGGTGAGGTAACGCCACGTCTCGCCGACCCGCACGGCGATGGCGCGGGCGCCGACCCCCATGAGCAGGCGCCGAGCGGTCTCGTCGGGGACCTGCCCCTCGGGGGCGGCGTTCAGCACGAGGGCAGCGACCCGCGCCGCCGCGACGCGGTCGGAGAGCCGCGACATCCGGTAGGTCGCCACTGCCGGAACGTAGATCAGGATCTCGGCCAGGACGACGAAGGCGACCGTCAGCAGGAACAGGCGGCCGGACAGGCCGAGCCGGCCGGGCGACCGCGCGGTCGCGGTCGCTGCCTCGCTGTGCCATGGCAGGGCGGCGATCGCCGCCAGTTCATTCTGCGCCATGTCCGCCGGCTCGGGCTGCCGGCCGGGGAACGGAAGGCGGGGCCGTCTCAAGCGTCACCCGTCGTTGTGTCGGTCAATCGCGGCGCGAAGGGCGTGTTCCTGTCCCGGCTCCCCCTGTGCCGGTCAGGTTGCACGTCAGTCCGGCAACGCGCCATTCGCTTGTGCGCAAGTCTTATGCGCGAAGCGTCCGCCGCTCAAGCCGTCGGCGCAGATAAACCGTCAAAAGAGCAAATCCTGCCAGCGCCGCCAGCGCGGCCACCATGCCGGGCGTCACCAGCGCGCGCAGATCGATGCCCTTCGCGCAATCCGCCCCCCCGGCCGCGAGACAGGCCGCCTTCACTTCGTCGCGCGTGGCCAGCAGATCTTCGAGGCCGGCACCGAGACCGGCATAGATGAAGGCCCCCGGGGTCAGGCCGAGCAGGGTGGCGAGCGCGAAGGTGCGAAGCGGCACGCCGAAGGCGGCCGGGGCGAGGTTGGTGATCCAGTAGGGGAAGATCGGCAGGAGCCGCAGGATCAGGATGTAGCCGAAGCCATCGCGGCGAAACCCGTCGGCGAAGCGGCCGACCCGCGGGCCGGCCTTGCGCCGGATCAGGTCGCCGGCGGCGTAGCGCCCGACCGAGAACACGATGGCCGCCCCCGTCGTGGACGAGGCGATGGCGATCAAGGCGCCCGTCACGGGGCCGAACAGCAGCCCGGCCAGCACCGTGAGCACCAGCGTCGCCGGCAGCGAGACCACCACGGAGCCGACATAGGCGAGGCAGGCCAGCGCGATCGCCCGCACCCGGTCCTCGGCGATGAGCGCCTGAAGCCAGACCCGCGACTCGGAGAGCCGGTCGAGATCGAGGAAGCGCCCCCCCCCCGAGGCGAGGATGCCGACGGAGAGCAGGGCCAGCGCCAGGAGCGGGAGCCAGCGCAGCCAGGGCCGGCGCGGCCCCGGCGGCCCGGCCGCAGGATCCGGCCGGTTCGCCGCGCCGTCGAGTCGATCGCCCTCCCCGTCCCCTGACGTCATCGGCCTGCCTCCGCCGGACGGATGTCGCGTGTCCGTCCTCAGCCCCGCTTGCGCATGCGCAGGATCTTGAAGAAGCCGCCGGGGAAGGTCGGCGCGAGGCCGACGACCTCGACGCCGTTGCGCTGCGCCCAGGCCTCGATCCGGGTCGCCTTGAAGTCCGAGGACCAGCCGATCTTGGTGCAGAGCGGCGCGACGATCTCCTCGACCCGCGCCACCGGCCCGTTCGACTGACCGAAATGGTTGGCGAGCACGATGCCGCCGCCGGGGCGCACCACCCGCATGAACTCGGAGAGCGCGGCTTCCGGGTTCGGCACCAGGGTGATGAGGAACTGCGCCACCACGGCGTCGAAGCTCGCATCGGCGTAGCCGAGGCGGCACACGTCCATGACCTGGAGGCCCTTCACGTGGGTCAGCCCCTTGCGGCGGACCTTGCCGCGGGCGCGCTTGAGCATGTCCTCGGAGAGATCGACGCCGCAGACGAAGCTGTCGCGGGGATAGTAGCCGAGCGACAGGCCGGTGCCGACGCCGGCCTCCAGCACCCGCGGCCCGTGGGCGACGGCCGCCTCGACGGCGGCGCGGGCGGCCGGCTCGGTGAGCTTGTCGTAGACCACATCGTAGACCGGCGCCCAGCGGGCATAGGCCTTGCGCATCAGCTCGGTGGTGGGCCCGGCCTCGGGCACCCGCTCGCTCAGCATCTCACTGTCACCCTCTCATGACTTCCGGCCTCACGCGCCGGCAGCCGCCTCCGCGGCTTGGGCTCTCGCCATCTCATTTCGCATCGTCTTTTCCGAAAGCCGGCAGCGACCTTTCGGGACGACGATCGAGACGCCTCGGTGTGGCCGAGGCCGCTTCGCGGGCGCTCTTCACGCCTGCCGAGCGGTGCGATCGCCCGAAGAGCGATAGCGGGATCTGGGAAAACCGAGATCAGCCCGGCGCGAAGCACCCCCATCAGGCGGCCTCGGCGGCGCCTGCCTGCAACGCGCCGATGCGCCGGATGGTGCCGCCGCCGAGCACCTGCGCGCGCGGGCCGTCATCGGCGTAGATCACGCAGGCCTGACCCGGCGAGACCCCGTCCTCGGGGACGAGCAGTTCGACCTCGGCGCAGGCCTCGGCCGCGTTCCACGACAGGCGCGCGGGCCGCGGCTCGCGGGTCGAGCGCACGCGCACGGCCACGGGCCTTTCCGCGATGTCCTCCGGCGCACCGTCGCCGAGCCAGTTGAGATCGGTGAGGCGAATGCGGCGGGTGGCGAGCGCGGCGCGGGGGCCGACCACGACGCGGGCGGTCTCCGGCTCCAGCCGCACCACGTAGAGCGGTTCGCCGGCCGAGAGCTTGAGGCCGCGGCGCTGGCCCACCGTGTAATGGATGATGCCCTCGTGGTCGCCGAGGCGCCGGCCGTCGAGATCGACGATCTCGCCGGGGCGGGTCGCCTCCGGCCGGAGCTTGGCGATCACGTCGGCATAGCCGCCCTGGGGCACGAAGCAGATGTCCTGGCTGTCGGCCTTGTCGGCGACGGCCAGGCCCAGCTCCCGGGCGAGCGCGCGGGTCTCGTCCTTGGGTCGCTCGCCCAGGGGAAAGCGCAGATAGGCGAGCTGTTCCGGCGTCGTGGCGTAGAGGAAGTAGCTCTGGTCGCGGGCCGGATCGAGGGCGCGGTAGAGCGCGCGTCCGCCCTCCGGCCGCGCCCGGCTCGCCACGTAATGGCCGGTCGCCAAAGCCTCGGCCCCGAGGTCGCGGGCGAGGCCGAGCAGGTCGCGGAACTTCACCGACCGGTTGCACTCGACGCAGGGGATCGGCGTCTCGCCCGAGAGGTAGCTCTCGGCGAAGCGGTCGATCACCGATTCCCGGAAGCGGTCCTCGTAGTCGAGGACGTAGTGCGGAATGCCGAGCGCCTCGGCCACCGCCCGCGCATCGTGGATGTCGCGACCGGCGCAGCAGGCCCCCTTGCGATGGGTCGCCGCGCCGTGATCGTAGAGCTGGAGCGTGACGCCGACGACGTCGTAGCCCTCGCGCTTCAGCAGGCCGGCCACGACCGACGAGTCGACGCCGCCCGACATGGCAACGACGACGCGCGTCTCGTGCGGGGGCTTCGGGAGATCCAGCGAGTTCATGGCCGGTGATGGGGCCGGGTGCCGGCCGTTGGCGGAGCCTTCGGGCGCGCGCCGGACCGTGGGGTCCGGGCGCATGTCCGGTGTCTATAGCGATCCCGATCCCGACTTTCCAGGGATGGGAGCGACGAGAGCCGGTTCAAAGCCCGGATCGTGGCCCCGGGCGGCCGGCAAATCCTGCCGGGAGGCCGGCAGATCCCGCCGGGCCGGCGCGAGGCGGCCCTCACCGCAAAAATTTTTCTCTTTTTCTGTCAGTGATTTGCCCGACATCGATCGATGGTGCGCGGCTTGCTCTGGTCTCCTCCGGCTTCGGCGACGAAGAATAAGGACGGCATCGTGGTTTCGCGCGCAGATCTGGCGGAGGCGTTTTTCAGGCAGAGCTTGCGGCCCGCCTCGTCCGGGGCGCGGGGGGCTGAGGGCACGGCGCGGTTCAGCCTGGAATCCGCGGAGCGGAGGCCGGCGGCACCGGCCCGGCCCGCATCCCGCCGCGACGAAACCGCCTCCGCCCGCAGCGATGCCGCCAGGGCGGACGCGGAAAAAGCCGAGAGCGCCAAGACCGGGGCTGCCAGAACCGGAGCGGCCAAGAGCGACGGGGCCAAGAGCGACAGGGCCGAGAGCGACAGGGCCGAGAGCGGCCCGTCCGGAGCTTTGCAGGAGAGCCGTGCCCAGGCCGCCTCCGCCCGCAGCAAGCCGCTCGCGGCAAGGACAGGACGGGACGGTGCGCAGGCCGCCTCCGCCCGAGGTCCGGGCACCGAGAAGACCGCGAACCCCGCCTCGCAGCGGCCGGAACGCCCGGCCGCCGACGGCGCGGAACCGGTCCAGGAAGCGGCTGCGGAAGAGGTCGCCGCCAAGGAAGCCGGTGCCGCGGTGGTGTCCGAGGACGAGGCACGGGAGCGGGGCGAGACCGATCCCGCATCGCCGAAGGCCGCCGATCCCGCCGCTCTCCTCTCGCCGCCGCCCGCTCCGGCGCCGACGACCGCGACGGGTGTTTCCGCAGGCGACGGCGGGCTCGACGCGAATCAGCCCGTCACGGGCCTGCCCGGCGAAGCGACGGCAACCGGTCACGCCGCGAAGGCCGGCACGGGGGATGTCTCCGCCGCCGCCGCCGCGGGCACGGCCGCCGGCTTCGAGGCGGCGCTCACCGAGGCGCAGGCGCCGACCGCCTCACCCATTCCGGCGCCCGCGGGCCCCGGAACCCCTCTCGCCCCGCCCGGCAGCGTCGGCGCCGCGCAGGGCCCGCACGCAGCCCAGGCCGCGGAGGCCGCGGCGGCGCAGCCCCAGCCGGCGACGCCGCCGATTCCCTTAGGCGCCGTGCCGATGACGATCGGGCTGCGCTCGCTCTCGGGCATGAACCGCTTCGCGATCCGCCTCGACCCGGTCGAACTCGGCCGCATCGACGTGTCGCTCGACCTCGACAAGGCGGGGGGCAAGGCGCGGGCGCATCTCGTGGTGGACCGTCCCGAGACCCTGGCCCTGCTCCAGCGCGATGCGGGCTCCCTGCAGCAGGCGCTCGCGCAGGCGGGCTTCGACGTCGCCGCCGAGGCCGGCGGGGGCGGGATCGATCTCTCCCTGCGCGGCGAGACCGGATCCCAGGGCGGCCGGGACGGCGAATCCGCATCCCGCGACCGCTCCGACGGCGGGCCCGGCGAGCCCGGCAGACGGGAGGCCCGCCCCTCGCTGCTCGACGCCATTCCCCTGCGGCCGCTCCGTGCCGTCGGCAATCTCGACATCCGGATTTAGGACGACGCCATGGCCGCCGGCATCACGAGCAATACGAGCAGCACCAGCATCACCGGCGCGAGTGCCGCCTCGACCACCGACACGAAGTCGATCGCGGGCAACTTCACGCAGTTCCTGACGCTGCTGACCACGCAGCTCAAGAACCAGAACCCGCTCGATCCGCTCGACACCAACCAGTTCACCCAGCAGCTCGTGCAGTTCGCGGGCGTCGAGCAGCAGCTCAAGACCAACGCCTCGCTCGACACGATCCTGACCAACTCCAAGGCCGCATCGGCCTCGTCCGCCTCCGGCCTGATCGGCCGGACGATCACGGCGGACGGCGCCGCCACCGATCTGACGAACGGCAAGGCGACCTGGACGCTGACCCCGGAACGGGCCGCCGCCAGGGCCGTCATCACCCTCAAGGCCAGCGACGGCACCGTGGTGGCCACCAAGACCACGACGCTCAAGGCCGGCCCGCAACCCTTCGAATGGGACGGCACCGGGACCTCGGGCCTGACGGCCAAGGACGGGCGCTACGCGATCACCGTGGATGCCCTCGATACGACGGGGACGAAGGTCACCGTCGACACCAAGGTTTCGGGAATCGTGGACGGCGTCGACCTCAGCGGCTCTGAACCCGTGCTGACGATCGGCTCGGCCCGCGTGCCGGCCTCGAGCGTGAAAACGCTTTCCGCACCAACCTCTTGATGCGTTGCAGCATCGATGGATCCGGGTTTGTCCACATCTGCTCACAACAATCGAATCGCATTCGAGCGGCCGACTTCAAGAACTTTTAAGCGGGTGCAAGTAGCTTCTCTCTCGACAGGTCAGTCGAGTGTAGAGCGTATCATGACCGAAACACCCCGGCCCCGCGTGAAGTATGTGATTGGGCCCGACGGCAGCCCCCTGACGATCGCCGATCTTCCCCCCGTCACCACCCGTCGCTGGGTCATCCGCCGAAAGGCTGAGGTCGTGGCCGCGGTGCGCGGCGGCCTGCTCAGCCTGGAGGAGGCCTGCCAACGCTACACCCTGACCACGGAAGAATTTTTGAGCTGGCAGTACTCCATCGACCAGCACGGACTCGCCGGCCTGCGCACCACGCGCATCCAGCACTACCGTCACTGAAATCAGCC
The DNA here is from genome assembly GCF_004683995.1 of Methylorubrum sp. Q1. Classification (NCBI taxonomy): domain Bacteria; kingdom Pseudomonadati; phylum Pseudomonadota; class Alphaproteobacteria; order Hyphomicrobiales; family Methylobacteriaceae; genus Methylorubrum; species Methylorubrum sp. Q1. The sequence goes on from NZ_SRHQ01000003.1 coordinate 239,756, forward strand.
AGTTCGACCCGTGCGTTGCGCATGACCTGTTCGCGCAACGCATGAGGAGCCGCCTCCGGAGCACCGGGGCGGCTCTCGTCGTTTTCGGGCTCCGCAGCCCGTCCGCCCCCTCGCATCCGCGCGATCCGGGGCACCGTTCGTGAAGGACACCGGCCCGGCGTTAACGCCTCGCTAACCACGCACCGGGCAAATCTTGCCGGGCGACCGCGCATCCCTCGCGGCCGCACCGCTGTGCGCAGGCGTGCCCGTCCGTGAAACCCATCCTCGATCTGGTGACGAAGCTCGGGCCCGCGCGCATCGCCGCGATGGCGGCCGTGACGCTGACGCTGATCGGCTTCTTCGCCTTCGTGATCCTGCGGGTCTCGCGGCCCGATATGGGCGTGCTGTTCTCCGACCTGTCGATGCAGGATTCCTCGGCCGTGATCCGCGAACTCGATGCGCGCGGCATCACCTACGAGACCAAGGGCGAGATGGGCCAGACCGTGCTCGCGCCCCGCGCCGACCTCGCCAAGCTGCGCATGGACTTCGCCGGCAAGGGCCTGCCGTCTCAAGGCGGCATCGGCTACGAGATTTTCGACAAGGGCGACGCCTTCTCCTCCACGAGCTTCGTCCAGAACGTGAACCACCTGCGGGCGATGGAGGGCGAACTCGCCCGCTCGATCCGCGCCATCGGCCGGGTCCAGGCGGCGCGCGTCCACCTCGTCATTCCCGAGCGCCGCCTGTTCGAGCGCGACCGCGAGGCACCCTCGGCCGCCATCGTCGTCAAGCTGATGGGCGACCTCGATGCGAGCCAGGTGCGCGCGATCCGGCATCTCGCCGCCTCCGCGGTCGAGGGCCTGAAGCCCGAGCGGGTCTCGATCGTCGACGAGCGCGGGCGCCTGCTCGCCGACGGCGCCCGCGGCGCGGAAGCCGACGGGGCGGGCGCCCTGGAGGAGCGGCAGGCCGGCATCGAGCGGCGGATGCGCTCGCAGATCGAGGAGATCGTGGCCGGCATCGTCGGCCAGGGCCGCGCCCGGGTGCAGGTCACCGCCGAACTCGACCTCAACCGGGTCGAGAGCCGCTCGGAGAGCTTCGACCCCGAGAGCCGCGTCGTCCGCTCCACCCAGACCCGTTCCGAGAACTCCTTGACCGGCGGGGCAGAGGGGCAGGTCAGCGTCGGCAACGAGTTGCCGGGCGCCAACCCGAATCAGCCCCAGCCCCAGCAGAAGGATTCCTCGCAGAAGAACGAGGAGGTCACGAACTACGAGATCTCCCGCGTCACCAAGGTCGAGACCCTGGAGGGCGGCCGCCTCAAGCGGCTGTCGGTGGCGGTGCTGGTCGATGGCGTCTACGCACCCGGCGCCGACGGCAAGCCCGCCTACCAGCCGCGCTCCGATGCCGAGATCGCGCGCATCAGCGCGCTGGTGCGCACCGCGGTCGGCTACGACAAGGTCCGCGGCGATCAGGTCGAGGTGGTCAACCTGCGTTTTGCCGAGACCCCCACCGCCCCGGAATTTTCCGAGCCCGGCCTGATCCAGTCGTTCCTGAGCCCGACCAAGGAGGAGGTGATGCGCCTCGTCGAGCTCACGGTGCTGAGCCTGCTCACCCTGGTCGTGCTGATGGCGGTGGTGCGTCCGCTCCTGCGCCGCGTGCTCGAATCCGAGGCGCCGGTGGCGCTCGCCGGACCGGCCGGAGCGCTCGCGCTGGCCGGGGCGGCGGGCGGCGAGGGACCGGTCGAGATCGCGGTACGCGAGAACACCACCAACAAGTTCCTCGAGTCGGCCAAGATCAACGGCCAGATCCAGGCCGAGACGGTCGAGCGCGTGGTCGACATGGTGCGGGCGAGCCCGACCGAGACGGTCGAGGTGCTGCGCAACTGGATCCACGATTCCTGATGGACGCTGACACCACGCAGAACCGGAAGAGAGGAGGGAATTCGTGTCCGCGGGCGTAAACTTCAACGTTGCCATGGAGAGCCTCGATGCGTCGAAGGCGTTCGCCGAGATGCCGGGCCCGCAGCGCGCCGCCGCCCTCCTGCTGCTGCTCGGCGAGGAGGAGGGTGCGCCGATCTGGCAGCGCCTCGACGAGGACGAGATCAAGCTCGTCAGCCATGCCATGGTGCAGCTCGGCTCGCTGGAAGCCGCCACCGTCGAGCGGCTGATCGTCGATTTCGTCTCGCGGCTGTCCTCGGGCGGCGGCATCACCTCGAACTTCGAGCGCACCGAGTCGCTCCTGCTCAAGATCTTCCCGCCCGAGCAGGTCTCCTCGATCATGGCGGAGATCAAGGGTGCCTCCGGAAAGCGCGTCTGGGCGAGCCTGACCCAGATCGACCCCGAGATCCTCGCGAACTTCCTGCGCAACGAGTACCCGCAGACCGTGGCCGTCGTGCTGTCGAAGGTGCGGGCCGACTACGCCGCCAAGGTGCTGACCATCCTGCCCGAGGAGTTCGCCATCGACGTGCTCAACCGGATGCTGCGCATGGAAACCGTCCAGAAGGAGGCCCTGCGCCACATCGAGGAGACGCTGCGCACCGAGTTCGTCTCGACCATCGCCCAGACCACGCGGCGCGACGCGCACGAACTCATGGCCGAGGTCTTCAACGCCTTCGACCGGCAGACCGAGACCCGCTTCCTCGCGGCGATCGACCAGGCCAACCGCGGCTCGGCCAAGAAGATCCGCCAGCTCATGTTCACCTTCGAGGATCTCCTGAAGCTCGATCCGGGCTCGGTCCAGACCCTGATGCGCAAGGTCGACAACGACACCCTGTGCCGCGCGCTCAAGGGCGCCGACGAGCGGGTGCGCGCCTTCTTCATGCGCCAGATGTCGACCCGCGCGGCCAAGAACCTCACCGACGAGATGGGCTCGATGGGGCCGATCCGCCTCAAGGAGGTCGATGAGGCGCAGGCCAAGATGACGGAACTGGCCAAGGAGCTGGCCGAGAAGGGCGAGATCATGATCGCCAAGAACGGCGGCGAGGAGGAGTTGGTCTATTGAGCACGCGCGCCTCCCGCCCCTTCCTGTTCGACACCGATTTCGGCCGCCCGCGCGGCCCCTCCTCCACCGACGCGGAAGCCCTGGCCCGCGCCGAGGCCGAGCGGGCCGCCATCGAGGCGGCGGCCTATGCCCGCGGCCTTCAGGACGGCCGGGCCGAGGCCGCCCTGCAGGAACAGGCCCGGCTCGCCGACGCGCTGACACGGGTCGGGCTCGCAGCAGCCGGCCTTCTCAACCAATCCGATGCCCGCGACGGCGAGCGCGAGGCGCAGGCTCTGGCCTTCGCGGCGGCGCTGGCCCGCCGGATCGCCGGGGACGCCCTCGATGCGCGGCCGCTGGCGACGGTGGAGGAGGCGGCCCGCTCGGCGCTGCGGCACCTGCGCGGCGTGCCCCACCTCGTGCTGCGGGTGAACGAGGGGCTCGTCGATGACGCGGAGACGCTGATGCGGCGTCTGTCGCGCGAGAACGGCTTCGAGGGGCGCCTCGTGGTGCTGGGCGAGCCCGACATGGCGCCGGGCGATGCCCGGCTCGAATGGGCCGACGGCGGCGTCGTGCGCGAGCGCGCCCGCATCGAGGCCGCGGTCGAGGCCGCCCTTTCCCCCAATTTCGCCAGCGCAGAGGCCTGAGCCCGATGTCGAGCGACGATTTCAGCCTGCCCCAGCTCAACGAGGGCGACCTGCCCTACGACGAGGGCGCCCCCGGTTCCGTCCGCGACGCGCCGACGAGCCCGAAGAATGCGGCGGACCTCGAACAGGTCTTCGACGTGCCGGTGGTGGTCTCGGCGGTGCTGGGCTCCTCGCGCATGCCGATCGGCGACCTCCTGCGGCTCGGCCCCGGCGCCGTGCTCGAACTCGACCGCAAGGTCGGCGAGGCCATCGACATCTTCGTCAACAACCGCCTCGTCGCCCGCGGCGAGGTCGTTCTGGTCGAGGAGCGCCTCGGCGTCACCATGACCGAGATCATCAAGAACGATCACTGACCCTTTGGTGTGTCGATCCCGGCCGCGGGTCGGGATCGACACGTCCGGCGGACGGCCGCCGCCCCGCCTTCGCGGGGGCCGGCCTGCGATGAGCGATCATCGCAGGCCGGGACGGCCATCCGAACCGGATGAATTTTCGGAGACACCACGCCATGCGGCTGCTCATCGTCGGACGGCTCTCGAGCGAACTCGTCACCGCCTCGAAGATCGCCATGAACCGGGGCGCCTCGGTCACCCACGCCGACGGGATCGACCAAGGGCTCGCGACCCTGCGCGCCAAGGGCGGCGACCTCGTCATGGTCGATGTCGGCCTCGACATCCGCCGGCTGGTGCAGGCTTTGTCCGACGAGCGCATCCGCACGCCGGTGGTGGCCTGCGGCATCGCCTCCGACGCCCGCGCCGCGGTGGCGGCGATCCAGGCGGGCGCCAAGGAGTACATCCCCCTCCCCCCCGATCCCGAATTGATCGCGGCGGTCCTGGAGGCCGTGGCGGCGGACGCCCGCAGTTTCATCTGGCGCGATCCCTCGATGGAGCGCGTGGTGCGGCTCGCCGAGCAGGTCGCCCGCTCGGAAGCCTCCGTGCTCATCACCGGCGAGAGCGGCACCGGCAAGGAGGTGCTGGCCCGCCACGTCCACGCCAAGTCGAACCGGGCGGGCCGCCCCTTCGTCTCGGTCAACTGCGCGGCGATCCCCGAGGCCCTGCTCGAATCCGAGCTGTTCGGCCACGAGAAGGGCGCTTTCACCGGCGCGGTCGCCCGGCGCATCGGCCGGTTCGAGGAGGCCAATGGCGGCACGCTGCTCCTCGACGAGATCTCCGAGATGGATGTGCGGCTGCAATCCAAGCTGCTGCGCGCGCTGCAGGAGCGGGTGATCGACCGGGTCGGGGGTGCGGCCCCCGTCAAGGTCGATATCCGCGTGCTCGCCACCTCCAACCGCAACCTCGCCGACGAGGTGAAGAAGGGCACGTTCCGCGAGGATCTGTACTACCGCCTCAACGTCGTGCATCTGCGCCTGCCCGCCTTGCGCGAGCGGCTGGCCGACATTCTCGAACTGACCGCCCATTTCGCCCGCAAATACGCGGAGCTGAACGGGCTGCCGCTGCGTCCGCTGGCCCGCGAGGCGCAGGCTCTGGTCGCCCGCAACCCCTGGCCCGGCAACGTGCGCGAGTTGGAGAACACGATCCACCGCGCGGTGCTCCTGGCGCAGGGGGCCGAGATCGGTCCGGAGGCGATCCTGAGCCCGGAGGGCGAGTCGCTCGCAGCACCGACGGCGGCGGCCTCCGGCCCGGTCGAGCGGGCGGCAAGCGCGGCGGAGGCGGCCACCCGCGGGCTCGTCGGACGCACCGTGGCGGATGTCGAGCGCGACCTGATCCTCGACACCCTCGACCATTGCCTCGGCAACCGCACGCACGCGGCGCGCATCCTCGGCATCTCGATCCGAACCTTACGCAACAAGCTCAACGAGTATGTCGAGGCCGGCGTGAAGGTGGCCGAGCCCGGCGGCGTGCGGGCCATGGCGGCCTATGGCTGAACGTCTCTTACGATACCCCCGCGGCATCGTAACGGCGGGAACGCCGCGGATCGGGGATCGGACGTGTTGTGGGGGCTTTGCGACGAGGTCCGCGCGGTTGATGCGAGCGGCCCCTCACTACTTTTTGCTGAACTGCGCCTCGTACTCGGCGTTCTGCGCCGCGCGCGCCTGCTCGATCTTGCGCAGGGTGAGGAAGCGGACGATGTCGAACTCGACGTCGCGGATCGTCTCTTCGATCAAGTGGCGCTGGAGCAGGATGCGGGGATCGTCGCCGGCGAGGCCCTCGCGGTCCTGGAGCCGCTGCACCGCCTGCCGGACCACGGCGTAGACCTGATCGCGCTCCTCCCGACTCATGGACGGACTGACGGCGCGCGCGATGAGATCGGTGAAATCCGCCATGGAAGCCGTTCGATGAAAGCCGTTTGCCGGCCGCCGCTTAGAGTGCCTCACGAAACTCCCGCTGCGCCGCCGTGCCCAGAACGGAGATGATCGGTGATCGGGAGTTTCGTCAGAGACACTTAGAGCGCATTCCGACGAAGCGGAAGCCGGTCCGTCGAAAGAATGCGTGTCAAAACAAGGATCTAGAGCCGGTTGTCGTTGACCGCTGCGGTCACGAGCGAGACCGAACTCCACAGGGCGGTAAAGCAGAACAGCGCCGCGAACAGGGCGTAGAACGGGGCCGGGTATTCCGAATAGGTCGGCAGCAGGGGCGGTACGAAGGTCGCCAGATAGATCTGCTGCTTGGCCGCCGCGACCCGGGCACGGTCGAGGATCATCTGCATCGAGGCGTTGAGCTTCTCCGCCACCGTCTGCTCGACCATCAGGCCCTCGTATTCGAGCAGGGCCTGGGTGAGGTTGTGCTCGGAATTCGAGACGATGCCGTCGGTGGTGAGGCGGCCCTGGAGATCCTTGATCTGCCCGTCCAGCGCGCCGAGGGTGGCCACGAGCACTTGGATGCCGCGGCTCTTCTCGTCGAGCTTGGAGTCGCGCAGCACGCGCAGGTCGTTCTCCGCCTTGATCTTGTCCTTGCGCAGGAGCTCGATCGTGGTCACGGTCGCCTCGGCCGACTTGACCGGGTCGATGATGCCCCAGCGGTTGCGGAACTCCTGCATCGCGACCCGCGCCTGCTTCAGACGCTCGAACGACTGCTCGACCTCCTTCTTCGCGTTGACGATCATGTCGCTCTGGGCGCGGCGGGAGATGCTGTTGATCAAGGTCTCGGAGCGGGCGATCACCTCCTTCGAGATCGCGACCGCGTCCTCGGGCTTGAAGGCGCGCACCTTCAGGTGGATCACGCCGGAAATCGCATCGATGTGCGGGATCACCTGCCGGCGCCAGTACCGCACCAGCTTCTCGATCGGCTGACCCGCGCCGTAGCCGGCCCAGAAATCGATCCCGTCCTGAGAGAACATCCGTTCGAGGCCGAGCTTGGCATCGACGGCCTCCACCATCGGCCGGCTGCCGATGTAGTCGCGCAGGATGAAGCTGTCCTGGCTGTTGTGCTTCTGGATCAGGTCGCTGTGCAGGCCGAGTTCGGCGCTGGCCATCGGCTCGACGTTGCCGCGCACGGCGAACTGCGACACGACGATGTATTGCGGACTGGCGATCACGAAGACGTAGAGGCCGACCAGCGCGGTCGGCGCCAGCGCGAACAGGCAGTAGCTGCGGAACAGCCGCTTGGCCATCCGCTCGGGCGGACGCGCCTGCTGCGGCCGCAGGCCGGGCAGCCGGGTCCATTCGAGGCCGCGGCGTGCCCGCTCGACCAGCGCCCGGCCGGGGAACCGGCCCTTGCCCGGGGAGAGCGGCTCGATCGTCTCGGCGTTGCGCCGCAGATCCGGCACGGAGCGCCGGGCAAGATCCATGAGCGACTGGACGCTCGGGCTCGGCCGGACCCGCGTCGCCTGCTTGACCTCGTCGTCGGAACTCATCGAATGGGGGTCCTCACGGATCCGCGGCCGGAGCACACCCGCGCGAGGGGCCTGGCGCCCGGCCACGCGCGATACGCTCGGACCAGACGCTTCGGCAAGCTCGGGGCAGCATCCTGTCTGGTGGTTCAGGTCACGTTCTTTTCGGCCCTTTTTAAGGCGCGGCGATCCGCCGGGATTGCGCCCCGGGCCGGGGGGCTGCGATACCGCCCCCCGAAACGGAGTGCGGCCCGAAGCGAGCAGGGCCGGACGGGGGGACATGTGGGACGGCGGCAGGATCCGGGCGGGGCGGCCCGAGAAGACCGGGTTGAATCGGACCGGGTCGAGACGACCAAGGTGAGGACGGCCAAGGCGGGCTTCTCGGACCTCGTGCTGGTCTGCCGCAAATGCGCCAAGCGCCAGGGCGTGGACCGCAAGCAGCTCGGCCGTGCCGTCAAGCGGGCGTTCCGGCAGGGCGCGCGCGACGACGGCGCGAGCAGGGGCGCCGGCAAGGTCCGGGTGCTGGAGACGGGCTGTCTCGGGCCCTGCCCCAAGCGGATGCTGACACTGGCCACACCGGAATCCCTGGCGCGCCGCCGCGTCATCCTCGTCGATCCGACGCTCGATGCAATCGGCCCCGCGGCACTCACCCTCGCCACCGTGGTGCCGCCGCCGGCCGCACCCGTCGTGGTGTTCGAAATGTCCGAGGCGAGCCCGGCAGCCCCCGCCGATGGAGCCGCCAATGGTTGAGGCCCCCGCCCGCCGTGGGGACGGGCACGAACATTCCTCCTCGGACCGGCCTGCCGAAAGGCCGCTGCCGGAGCGTCTCCTGCGCGGGCTGCTGCGCCGGTTGCCGCTCCTCGGCACCCTGGTCGGGCTGGGGCTGGGCGTCTGGCTCGTCGCCACCAACGATATTGCGGCGATCGGTGCGGCTTTCGGGCGGATCGGTCCGGCGGGACTGGGCGCCATCGTGGGGGTGCGGGCCGTCATCGTGTTGCTGTGCGGGCTCGCCTGGGCGCGGGTGCTGCGCGGCATCCCGCCGTCGGGACGTCACGCCCATCCCGCGACGGCCGCCACCGAGCCCCCTGTCGAGACCGGCGCCTTCGTGATCCTGCGCTTCGTGCGGGAGGGCGTGAACGTGCTCCTGCCGGTCGCCTCGGTGGGCGGCGAGGTGGTGGGCGGGCGCCTGCTGACCTTCTGGGGCCTCGCGGGCAGCCTCGCGGCCGCCTCGCTGCTGGCCGACATGCTGATCCAGGTCGCGACGCAGGTGGCCTTCACCGGGCTCGGCGCCGGCCTGCTCTGGCGGCTGCCGGGGGAGGCCGCCGCCGTGCTCGCGTGGTGGACGACGCAGGCCGCCGCGGTGGCGGTGGTGGCGGTGGCCGCCTTCTTCGCCCTGCAGACGCTGGGTGCGGCCCGGGGGCTGGAACGGCGTCTCGCCGCCCTCGGGCGCCGCTTCCTGCGCTCGGCGGCCCCGGAGGGGGCGAAGCCGGAGGCGGGCGCGGCGGGCATCCTCTCGGTGCAGGAGGCCCTCGATGCGGTCTGGGCCCGCGACCGCCGCGGGCCCATCGCTCAATCGGTCGCCCTGCACGCCGTGGCCTGGGGGCTCGGCGCGGCCGAGATTTGGATCGTGCTGGCCTGCATCGGGGTCGAGGTGAGCCTGACCGAGGTGCTGGTGCTGGAATCGCTCTCGCAGGCGATCAAGTCGGCGGCCTTCGCCGTCCCGAGCGGGCTCGGCGTGCAGGAGGGCGGCTTCGTCGTGGTGGGCGCCCTGTTCGGGCTCGATGCGGGCACCGCCATCGCCCTGTCGCTCGCCAAGCGCGTGCCCGACGTGGCGCTGGGCCTGCCCTCGCTGATCGTCTGGCAGACCCTGGAAGCCAAGCGGGCGCAGGTGCTGCCGCCGCGGTGAATACCGGGTTTCGAAAGGACAAGTCCTTTCGCGGGTCCGGGGCAGAGCCCTGGAAGGGGGCGATTCAGCCCTCGCTCATCGTCAGCCACCCGCGCATCGCCTCGAACGTCGCGATGCCGGCGGCGAAGGCGGCGGCGGCCTCCGCCTCCGGCAACCCATCCAGCCGCTCGCGGAAAGCCCGCCAGAGCGGCCCGGTCGCGCGGCCGCGGCCGGCATAATAGGCCAGCGGCACGCCCTCCCCGTGCAGGCGGGCGACGTGGCGGCCGATGACGGCGCCCCCCAGCGTCGAGCCCTCCAGCACGTAGAGCGCCCCCAAAGCCGCGCCCACCCCGTCGAGACGGGGCGCATCGGGCGCCGGCACGGTGTCGGGCGCCGCGCGATCGAGGGCGCGCAGATCCGCATCGACGGCCGGGAGTCGTCGGCGCGGATCGAAGAAGGCTGCGTCCGCGAGCGCGGCCGCGATCGCCGGCTCATAGGCGGCGTGGAAGCCGCGCAGACGAATCAGCAGAGCCCGGTAGCCGGGCAGCGTCGCCACGCGCGCCTCCCAATCGAGGTCGCGCTCCAGCGCCTCGTGCGCCCCTTGCGTGGCGTCCCGCAGGCGGGCGTGCAGGCTGTCGATCAAGCGAGGCTCAGGCGTGAACGGTGAAGCAGGCGCCGTCGGCGTTCTCGACGTCGAGGCGGGCGCCGATCTGGTCGAGCATGGCCCGGATCAGCTTCATGCCCAGGCCCGTGCCCCGCGCCTTGGCGTTCTCCCAGCCCGGCGGCATGCCCTCGCCGTCGTCGCAGATCCTGAGCCGCACGCCCTCGCCCTCGCCGCCCGCGACGGAGACGCTGATCCGCGCGCCCTTGTCGGGCTTGCCGGCATACTTGAACGCGTTGGTGACGAGTTCGGTGGTGATCAGCGAGAGCGCCACCGCGTGCCGATAGGGCACCATCAGGCCGGGCTCGGCGGTCAGCTCGACGCTGTGCTCGTCGCCGGCCATGCCGGCGAGGTCGCTGCACAGGGCCTGGATGGTCTGGCCGAGATCGACCTGCTCCATGCTCTCGCCCTGGTAGAGGCTGTCATGCACGCGCGCGACGCTCATCACCCGGGCCGAGGTCTCGGAGAAGGCTTGGCGCGCCTCCGGATCGGCGATCTGCCGCCGCTGCATGTGCAGGAAGGCCGTCACGATCTGCAGCGAGTTCTTCACCCGGTGGTCGATCTCGCGGGTGAGCAGATCCTTCTGCTCCAGCAGGCGCTCCTTGTCGGCCAGCAGCTCCGTCAGTTCGTCGATCTTGCGGCGCTGGCGCAGCACCACGCCGTCCACGGCGTCGGCGAGCTGCGCGGCGAGCGCCACCTTCCACGTCGCCCACGGCGTGGAATGGCCGCGCCGCTCCTCGATCCAGCGCTCGAACGAGCGCCGCGGCAGCACCGCCACCGGGCCGCTGCCGGGCAGGACCGGCTTGCGGGGGTCGCCGCCCCAGGTCACGGTGCTCGGCACCTCGGGCTTGAACCACAGCAGCAGGTGCTGGCGCGAAGTGCCGACGAAGGCCGCGAGCAGGCCGCTGGCGATCTCGGTGAAGGCGGCGGCCGGCGCGTGGTGCAGCGTCAGCGTGTCGGTGACGAAGGTGGTCTCGCCGGCCGGCAGGCTCTCCCGCAGCCAGTCGGCCAGCGCGCGCATCGCGGCCTCGGGCGGCGTCGTGCCCACAAGGCAGACGGCCGCGTCCGAAACGATGCCCGCGCCCGTCGCACCGAACAGGTCGAGCAGGGTCGGGGTGCCCTGGGTCAGGGAGGCGACGAAGTCGTCGGACCGGGTGAGCCCGCGCACCAGCCGGCCCTGCACGTCGAGATGGCGCTGGCGCTCGCTCCACAGCGCCTTGCCCTCGATCTCCTGCACCCGCATGGCGAAGGCATCGGTGAGCACGGTCGCCGCCGCGCGGGTCTCCGGCGCGACGTAGTGCGGCCGGCGGTGATGGCCGATCATCAGCCCCCAGAGCCGGTTCTCGACCATGATCGAGATCGACATCGAGCCGTCGACGCCGAGGTTGCGCTGATATTCGAGGTGGATCGGCGAGAGGGTGCGGTTCTGGGCGAAGGTGAGGTCGATCGGCGCGTTGCCCGCGGCCCGGTCGGCCATCAGCGGCACCGGCACGCAGTCGCGGTCGATCACGAAGCGGCTCTTGGCCTTGGTGTAGAGCGCGCGCGCCTGGGCCGGGATGTCGGAGGCGGGAAAGCGCAGGCCGATCAGCGGCCGCTGCCAGTCCGGCACCATGTCCTCGGCGATGGCCTCGCCGTTCCACTCCGCGTCGAACCGGTAGACCAGCACCGATTCGAAGCCGGTCATGGCCCGGATCTCGAGCGCGGCGATCTGGGCCGCCTCGGTCAGGGTCTCGGCGGCGCGCAGCCGCATCATGGCGAGTTCGGCGTCGAGCGGGCTCGCGGCGAGGAAGTCCTCGGGCCGGTCCGGCGCCAGCTCCAGCTCGACGATCACCCGGCCGAGATGGGCGTGCGCCACGAGGTGGAAGCGCTCGTCCCGCGGCGGAAGCGTGAGCGTGCGGCGCAGGAGCCGCCCGTCGGTCAGGGTGTGGGCCGCGAGCCCGTCGCGGATCGCGGAGACGATCGCGCCGGGCAGCACCGCCTCGAGCGCGAGGCCGCTGGGCGGAAACAGTTCGGGCGCCAGCACGTCGGCGGCGTTGGCGCTGAAGGCCAGGATCTCGAGGGTCGCCGCGTCGGCGGCGAACATGACCGCGTTCGGCTGGATCGAGCCGGGGATGTGGATCGGCTCGCGCTCGCACAGGCTCGGATCGACCGGTTCGGCCCGGCTGCGCTGGGCGATCGCGGCCAGCACCGCCTCGCGCGACGGCCCGGCGGCGATCTGCTCCAGCGGCGTGATCGTCAGCCACGTGCCCACGTTCGCGCCGGCCTGCAGGCCGATGCGCGCCCGCAGCGGGGCCGGGATGCGGCCGAACACGAACTCGAAGGCCTGGGCGGCCACGCCCCGGCGCTGGCCGCTGAGGAAGCGGCCGTAGAAGCTCGGCACGTTGGTGCTCGGCACGATCTCGCGGAAGAAGTTGCGCCCGATCATCGCCGCGGGCGGCAGGCCGCACAGCGCTCCCGCAGCCCGGTTGCTGGCGAGCACGATCCCGACGGCGTCGAGGGCGAGAATGCCCACGCCGACTTCATCCCGCTGCTCGGCGGTCAAGGCATCGAGATCGACCGGAAGGTCGACCGGACCACCGTTCGGCCCCACGGCGTGCATCTGCGACGGATCGACCATTACGGCAGCCGGTATGCCTGCCGCGTCCCGGTTAGGCAATGCCGGGTGTGCCTTCGGCACGTGTTTCGGTCTCCCCGAAAGTCGAACCAAGTGTCTGAGAAGCCCTATCTTTGTCTGATAACATACAGTCCTCCGCGACAGAGTGCGTAGCCGGAAGCGACAGCTGCAAAGCGACGACACTGCGTCCCCGCGAAGGCAGGACGATAGCCCGGGCGCGAAATGGTTACTTCAGGTGGTCGACGAGATCCGAGAGCGCCGTGTCGAGGCCCTCTTCCAAAGTGGGATGGTAGAAGGGGCGGTCGCGCAGACGCCGCACGTCCAGCCCGTCCTGCACCGCATAGGCCAGGAGATGACCGAGATGCTCCGCCTCCGGGCCGATCAGCTCGGCGGCGGCGAGGCGCCCGTCGGCCTCCGCGTAGAGGCGGACGCCGCCCTGGGCCCGATCCATCACCCGTGCCCGGCCCTGGTCGCAGAAATCGGCGCGTCCGATGCGGTGATCCGCTTGCGGGTCGAAGCCGCCGCCGATCACGGCGATCTGCGGATCGCTGAACACCATGGTGAGCGCGACCCAGCGCTCCGGCCGCTCGGCCCCCTCGCCGCGTGCGAGCCGCGCGGCATTGCGCCCGGCGATGCGGCCCTGACGGCTCGCCTCGTGCAGAACCGGGCGGTCGGCATTGGCATCGCCCGCGATCAGGATCGGCGCGCCCTCACAAAGCAGCGAGCGGGGATCGTGGACCGGGCCACCCTTGTCGTTCAGGGTCACGCCGGTGTGCTCCAGGCCGATTCCCGAAACGTTCGGCGGACGGCCCGCGGCGGCGAGCACCCGATCGAACGTCTTTTCGCCCTTGTCCCCATCTCCGCTCCAGCCGAGGCGCGCGCCCTCGCCCTCGGTCGCACCGCTCTCGACCTTCGCGCCGAGATGCAGATCGAAGGCCTGCGAGAAGATCTCGCGGGCGGCCCGCTTCAGATCGGGATCGCCCAAGCCCCCGAGGCTGTCGCCGGGGTCGAACACGCTGGTCGCCACACCGAGACGGGCCATGGCCTGCGCGAGTTCCAGCCCGACCGGGCCGGCACCGAGCACGGCGAGCGAGGCCGGCAGATCCTCGATCTCGAACACGGTGTCGGTGGTGAGAACCCGGTGGCCCAGCCCCTTCAGCGGTTCGGGCACGCTCGGGCTGGAGCCCGTCGCCAGCACCGCCGCCTTGAAGCGCAGGCGGGTGTGGTCGCCGATGCGCAAGGCATCCGGCCCCTCGAACACCGCCCGGCCCGTCAGGCGCGTCTCCTGCGGCAGCCCGTCGAGGCCCTTGAACACGGAGGCGACGAAGTCGTCGCGCAGGCTCCGTATTCGCGCCAGCACCGCCGGCCCGTCCACCCGCACGTCGCCGACCCGGACACCGAGCCGATGCGCCTTGCGGGCCTCGTGCGCCGCCTCGGCCGCGGTGATCAGCAGCTTCGAGGGCATGCAGCCGACCCGGGCGCAGGTGGTGCCGCCGGGGCCCTGCTCGATCAGAACGGCGCGGACACCCGCATCGAGGGCGGCGCGGTGGGCGGCGATACCGGCGCTGCCGGCCCCGATCACCGCGACGTCGCAGGAGAGTTCCCGCATCGCTCAGGACGCCATGGTGAGGACGGCGCCGCCATCGACGCGCAGGTTCTCGCCCGTGATGAAGCTCGCCTGCTCCGAGCACAGGAAGGCCACCGCCGACGCGACCTCCTCGACCCGGCCGCGGCGCTTGACGACGATGCCGGGACGCTTTTCCTCCAGGAAGCTCTCGACCGCCTCGTCGAAGGAGACGCCGAGTTCCCCGGCGCGCTTCTCCATCATCGCGTCGGTCATCGGCGTGGCCACGAAGGCGGGCGCCACCGAGTTCACCAGCACTCCATCCGGCCCGTACGCCTTGGAGAGGCCCTTGGTCAGGTTCATCAGGCCGGCCTTGGCGGCGCAGTAGGGCAGTTCTTCGACATAGGGCTGCACCGCGTCCTCGGAGGTGAAGAAGACGATCCGACCCCATTTCTGGGTCCGCATCCCGGGGATGAAGGCGCGCGCCATCCGGACCGCCGCCATCAGGTCGGCCTGGATCGTCGACATCCAGCCCTCATCGTCGATCTCCAGGAAGTCGCCGGTGGCGCCGGTGACGCCGGCGGCGTTGACGAGGATGGTGGGTGTCTCGCCGAAGGCCTGCTCGGCGAAGTCGCGCAGCTTGCGTGCCCCCGCATCCGACGAGAGGTCGGCTTGGCACGCCTTCACCGGGCCGAGCGCCGCGAGCCGCGCGGCCGCCTCCCCCAGTTCCTGCTCCTTCAGGTCGGAGAGGACGACTTTGACGCCTTCGCGCAGCAGATACTCCGCGCTCGCGTAACCCATGCCGGAATCGCCGCCGGTGATCACCGCGACGCGACCGCTGATGCCGAGATCCATGAATCGATCCTCTTCCTTGGCGGCGTCCGGTTCGACCGTGCGCCCTCGGCGCGGCGACCATTTGCTAAAACCGCGGGCCAACGGGGGGCGTCGGGGATCGTTCCAATCCGGCCTAGGACTGCGGCGATCCGACCGTTCGCGCGAAGGGACGAAACGAGGCCGGGGCCGCCTGACACCGCGGTGGCGTTGGGAAGCGGCATTCCAAAAAGTCTTTGCGCGGACCGGCGACGCACGGCACCTTCCGCGTCCCGACGTCCGAGAGGCGAACAGGGAAAGCGACGATGAGCGAGACCGACACGACGTCACCGGCCGTGCCCCCGAAGGGCGGCGTGGTCGCCTATCTCACGCTCGACGGTGCCCTGCGGGCGGCCGAGTTCTACCGGAACGCCTTCGGCGCCACGATCGTCGCCTCCATACCGCCGGACGAGAAGGGGCGGACCATGCACGTCCACCTCGTCATCAACGGGACTTCGGTGATGCTCTCCGATGCCTTTCCCGAATACGGCCACGCGCTCCAGACGCCGCAATCGTTCAGCCTGCTCCTGCCGGTCGAGGACATCGCCGCATGGTGGAACCGGGCGGTCGCGGCAGGCGCCGAGGTGGTGATGCCCTACCAGGAAATGTTCTGGGGCGACGTCTACGGGCAGCTCCGCGACCCGTTCGGCGTGATCTGGGCGATGAACCAAGCCAAGCCCCCCGCCTGAGGGATGGAGGACACAGTATGAGCGACGCCGACGATCCCCGCGACCTCGTCCTCACCCGCCTGATTCCGGCACCCCGCCGGGCGCTCTGGCGCGCCTGGACCGAGCCGGAACTGGTGAAGCGCTGGTTCGCCCCGAAACCCTACACGACGCCGGTCGTCGAACTGGACCTGCGGCCGGGTGGGTCGAGTTTCATCGTGATGCGCAGTCCCGACGGGCAGGATCTGCCTAACCGGGGCGTCTATCTGGAAGTGGTGCCGGACACGCGCCTGGTCGTCACCGACGCCTATCGCTCGGCCTGGGTGCCGTCCGAGAAACCGTTCCTGATGGTGATCCTCACCTTCGCGGATGAAGCCGGCGGCACCCGCTACACGGCACGCGCCCGCCACTGGACGCTGGAGGACCGCCAAACGCACGAGGCGATGGGGTTCGAACACGGTTGGGGCATCTGCGCCGACCAGTTGACCGAGCTGGTCCGGGACCTCTGAGGACGCGGCGGGCGGTGATCGACGTCCAATCCCGAAACCGGGGGTGACCGGGGCTCGACGGAGGGCACGCACCGCGAGCCGAAATCGGCGCGGAATAGACATTCGGGCGCGCGTTCGAGCCTGTGCACGACCTCCGTGCGACAGCGGGAAGCGACCGATGCGTTTTGTCCGGATGCTTGCAGCCGGCGTGGTGTTCGGCGGTGTCCTGGCCGGCAGTCCGGTCGGAGCCGCGGATCGGCATCCCAACCCCCGCCACCACGATCATCATTTCCACGCACATCACCCGGCCCGTCAGCGCCACGACCATAGGCATCTGCGCGGCGAGCACAGGAAGCGCGGCCGCGCGGCGACCAACCGGCGTTGACGCAGCGCCGCCGCCCGGCACGGCCGGGCGGCGGCTACGATCGATCGATGGGCTCGCCTCAGGCCGCTTCGCCCAGGCACCAGGCCAGGATGCCCTTCTGCGCGTGCAGGCGGTTCTCGGCCTCGTCGAACACGACCGATTGCGGGCCGTCGATCACCTCGGCGGTGACCTCCTCGCCGCGATGCGCGGGCAGGCAGTGCATGAAGAGCGCGTCCTTGGCCGCGGCCTTCATCAGCGCCGCATCCACCCGGTAGGGCGAGAGCAGGTTGTGGCGGAAATGCTCGTCGTCGTCGCCCATGGAGACCCAGCAATCGGTGACCACGAGATCGGCCCCCTCGACCGCCGCGTAGGCGTCGGTGGTGGCGTTGACGCGGGCGCCCTCGCGCTTGGCCCAATCGACGAGGGCCGGCGGCATCGCCAGTTCCTGCGGCGCGGCGACGTTGAGGGTGAAGTCGAAGCGGGCGGCGGCGTGGACCCAGCTCGCCAGCACGTTGTTGGCGTCGCCCGACCACGCGACCGTGCGGCCCTGGATCGGCCCGCGATGCTCCTCGAAGGTCAGCACGTCGGCCATGATCTGGCAGGGATGCGAGGCCTTGGTCAGTGCGTTGATGACCGGCACCTCGGCATGCTCGGCCAGCTCCATCACCAAGCCGTGGTCGAGGGTGCGGATCACGATCGCGTCGACGAAGCGCGACAGCACGCGGGCGGTGTCGGACACCGTCTCGCCGCGGCCGAGCTGCATCTCCTTGCCCGTCAGCATCAGGGTGTCGCCGCCGAGTTCGCGCATCGCCACGTCGAAGGAGACGCGCGTGCGGGTCGAGGGCCGGTCGAACACCATCGCCAGCATCTTGCCGGTGAGCGGTCGCTCCGCCGCGCGCTGGCCCTTCACCCGCGCGCGCTTCATCGCGGCGGAGAGGTCGAGGACACCGCGCAGGGTCTCGGCGGAGAAATCCTTCAGGTCGAGGAAGTGGCGGACATGCGGGCCGCTGCCGTTCAGGGTCGTGGTCATCTCAATATCTACGCTCGCGGTGCCGCCCTCAGAGTGCCTCACGAAATGCCCGAATACGGACCGTGCCCGCCTTTTGGCGCGACGGTGCAACGGGCATTTCGTGAGAGATCACTCAGGCGGCCCCGCGCATCTGCGCCTCCAGATCGGTCGCCGCGGCCTCCAAACGGGCCACGGCCTCGTCCACCTCCGTCTCGCCGACGATCAGCGGCGGCAGGAGGCGGACCACGTTGTCGCCGGCCGGGATCACCAGCAGGTGCCGCGCGCGGGCGGCCGCCGTGAACTCGGTGTTCGGCAGGTTGAGCTTCAGGCCCCGCATCAGCCCCTGCCCGCGCAATTCGGCGAAGACGCGGGGGTGCCGGTCGATCAGGCCCGCGAGCTTCTGCGTCAGCAGCAGGTCCATGTGCTCGACATGCGCCAGGAAGCCGTCTCCGAGCACCACGTCGAGCACCGCGTTGCCCACCGCCATGGCGAGCGGGTTGCCGCCGAAGGTGGTGCCGTGGGTGCCGGCCGTCATGCCGCGCGCGGCCTCGGCGGTGGCGAGGCAGACGCCGAGCGGGAAGCCGCCGCCGATGCCCTTGGCCGCGCTCATGATGTCCGGCGTGACGCCCGACCATTCGTGCGCGAAGAACTTGCCGGTGCGGCCGACGCCGGTCTGCACCTCGTCCATGATGAGGAGCAGGCCGTGCGCCTCGCAGAGCGCGCGCAGGCGCCGCAGGGTCTCGCCGGGGATCACCCGCAGGCCGCCCTCGCCCTGGATCGGCTCGATCATCAGGGCGGCGGTCTCCGGGCCGATCACGGCTTCCAGCGCGGCGAAGTCGCCGACCGGCACCTGATCGAAGCCCTCCACCTTCGGGCCGAAGCCCTCGATGTACTTCTGCTGGCCGCCCGCCGCGATGGTCGCGAGCGTGCGACCGTGGAAGGCACCCTCGAAGGTGACGATGCGGTAGCGCTCGGGGTGGCCGCCCGCCGCATGATACTTGCGGGCCATCTTGATGGCGGCCTCGTTGGCCTCGGCACCGGAATTGGCGAAGAAGGCCACGTCGGCGAAGGTCGCGTCCACGAGCCGTCGGCCCAGCCGCTCCCCTTCCGGGATCTGGAACAGGTTCGAGGTGTGCCAGAGCTTTTGCGCCTGCGTGGTCAGGGCCTCGACCAGGTGCGGATGGGCGTGGCCGAGCGCGTTGACGGCGATGCCGGCACCGAAATCGAGGTAGCGGTCGCCGTCCTCGGCGACCAGCCATGCGCCCTCGCCTCGCTCGAAAGCGATCGGGGCGCGGGCATAGGTCGGCAGCAGGGCGGAGGTCACGCGGGTCCGTCTCCTCGGGCTCGATCCAGGGAACGCCATGGCTCCCGAAGTCGCCAAAAGAAAGTGCCGCCTCGGGGGACGGGCGGCACGCGCGCGATTACTAAGAAACGAGGGGCTTCTGTCAATCGCAGGACGGCGCCGGGGCGGCCCGCGGCACCGCGATCCGCCCGAAATCGACGCGCCGCGGTGCCGTCCGGCACCCACTTTCCGGGTTCAGGGTGCCTCACGAAACGCCCGGCCACCGATCGCCTCCGCTCTGGACACGTCGGCGCAGCGGGGGTTTCGGGAGAGACGCTCAGGCCCGCTGCAGCCGGGTTGATTCCGTCGGCGAGCGCCCGATCATCTTGCGGAAGGTCCGCCCCATCCGCCGCGCATCGGGAAAGCCCGCGCGTGAAGCCGCCTCGCTCAAGGAGACCGTGCCGGAGCGGATCAGCGACTGGGCCAGCGTCACGCGTTCGCGCAACACGTATTGGTAGGGCGTCACGCCGAAGGTGCCCTTGAAGGCGCGCACGAAATAGCCCTCGCTGAGGCCCGCCACCGCCGCCATCTCCCCGAGAGACAGGGGCGCATCGATCCGCGCGGCGACGAGGTCGCGCACCCGCCGCGCCTGCCGGGCGGTGAGCGCCGCGCTCTTGCGGGAGGGCGGGCTCGACAGGGCGCCGGAGGCGCGCAGCACCGCGAGCGCCACGCTGTCGACCAGAAGCGCGTCCGCGGCGCTGTCGTGGCCGCTGGCCGCCTGCCCCAGAGCAGCCAGGAGATGGGAGAGGGTCATCCGCTCGGCGAGATCGCAGGTGATCGAATCGATTCGGAACTGCGAGAGCGGCGCCTCGATCATCCGCTCCACCGCGGCGGGCATGAAGGCGAGATAGCGCCCGCGGCACGGCCCGCTCCAGAGCGTGCGGCCGGCATAGCCGGGCCCGCGCAGAACGAAGGCCTCGCCGGTGCGCACGTCGCAGGGCGCGCTGCCGGGCGGGCTGTCGCCGCTGAAGGTGAGCGTGGTCCGGCTCAGGCCGTACCAGCCGCCGTGCCACGTGCCGACGAGGAGGCCATCGACCCGGTGCGTGCTGAACCCCGCCGTCTCGTAGGCGAAATCGAGGAAGGCGATGCCGTCGAGGCCGCTGGCGGGGATCTGGCCGAAAATCCGGTCGGGCGGGGCGCTGAGATCGCCTTGCACCGAAGCGTTGACGAACGGAACGCTCATCGGCCGCGTCGTTCTCCCTCTCGCTGGCGCGCCTCCGGGGCGCACTTGGAAATCCTCTGCCGAGAGCCTCGTCCTCGACATCAAATCCAGGACAAGGCCTATCCTCTTGCTTTCACATCATTTTTTCCGAAAGCCGGAGATCCCCTTTTGGCATGATGCTCTCGGCGGTCTGGACCACCCTGCGCGCGGAACCGGCGGGACGGCGCGGACACGGCGACGCTTCGCTCCGATGAGAACGACCCGCCTTCGCGCTCGTTCCCTCGATCCGCGGGGTCGATCGTGCCGGCGGCAGAGGTGCCCGTCGAGGGCGCACCCGGTCGTCGCGGCCCGCGAGCGAGGCCCACGGAAGCGGTGGGGTCGGCCGCTTCCGTGGGAGGACGTGTCAGGCGATCGGATTACTTCCCGAGCAGGCCGCCGAGAAGGCCGCCCACCGCGCCGAGCACGGTGTCGAGCGTGCCGCCGACGAGGCCGCCCACCTGATCGACGACACCGGACACGGCCCCGAGTTCGCTGCTGAGATCGAGATCGAGGCCGAGAGACAGACCGCCGCCGACCTGATCCAGCTCCGCAGCGTTCAGCTCGCGGACGGTATCAATGTTCTGCTGCATGGTTTTCTCCTTTGTCCGAAGGATATTGGAAGAACGTTCTGTATTTCTGCCTTCCTGTGGAATAAGAGCGCCGGCCATGCGTCGCTCTGCTGGATAAGGTACGGATATTATTCCGGCAGGCAACCCGGGCTGCGGTATACGGTCCGGGACGATCGGCTCAGGACCTCTCGGATGGACAGATCTTGCCTTCTCACAGCACGACCAGCGGTCGTATCCTGGCTCCGCGCCGTCCCCGGCCCTGCGCGGTCGCCGCTCCCCTTCCCTTCGGCCGACCCGCGCGATCGGCTCTCACGGGATGGGTGTGGCGGGACGGGCCGCCGCCCGCGCGGGGGACAAAAATTGACGTGCCGGCCGGAGAACAGGCCGCCCGCGCCGCCGGCACGGCTAAGAATCTGAAGCTGTTGCGGATTACGCCCTGCATGCGTCAGAACAACGCACCTGATCGTTCGATCGCTACCCCGGAGGAAGCTTCCCGGTGAACGCGCCCCTGTTCCGTCGCGAGGTCGTGGAGGCCCGGCGAAGCGCCTGGCTCGGCGAGGCCCAGGTGATCCAGCCCCTGGCGATCCGCATCGTGGTCGGCCTGTGCCTCGCCTTCGCCGTCCTCGTCGGCGTCTACGCCTGGCTCGGCAGCTATACCCGCCGGGTCCATGCCGACGGCCTGCTCGCGCCCGATATCGGCCTCATCACCGTGGCGAGCCCGCTCGCGGGGCGGGTCAGCGCGTCGGGGGTCAAGGAGGGTGACCGGGTCGAGCGCGGCCAGCTCCTCTTCACCATCGACCTCGACGCGGTCTCGGCGAGCGGCCCGACCCAGGAGCGGGTGATCGCCCAGCTCGGCCGCCAGCGGGAGAGCGTGGAGCGCCAGCGCGCCGCCCGCGCGGCCATGGCCACCGCCGAGAAGGAGGGCTTGAGGGAGCAGGTCGCCAACCTGGAAGCACAGCGCGCCAGGATCGAGGAGCAGCTCGCGCTCCAGGAAAAGCTGGTGCCGCCGCTCAAGTCCCGCGCCGACGAACTCGCCGACCTCGTGACGCGGGGTTTTGCCCGCGCGGCCGACTTCCAGAGCCAGAACTACCTCTATCTCCAGGCCAGCTCACAGCTCGCACAGTTCCGCCAGGGCGGGCTTCAGGTCGAGGGCAAGCTCGGCGATCTGCGCGCCAAGCTGGCCACCTTCGACGAGACCCTGGCGCGCGATCTGGCCGAACTCGACCGCACCGCCGCGCAGCTCGAACAGCAGCGGGCCGAGAGCGAGGCGCGCCGCGCCATCGAGGTGCGCGCGCCGGAGCGCGGCATCCTCACCTCGATCCGGGCGCAGGCCGGGCAGACCGTGGCGGCGGGGGCGAACCTGCTCACCCTGCTGCCGAGCGAGGGCCGGCTGCAGGCCAACCTGTTCGTGGATTCCTCGGCGATCGGCTTCATCGAGCCCGGCGCCAGCGTGATGCTGCGCTACGCCGCCTTCCCGTTCCAGCGCTTCGGCCTGCACCGGGGCACGGTGACGGAGGTGACCCGCGCGCCGCTCGAAGGCGACGCCCGGCCCGAGGCGGCAAGGGACACGGCCAAGAATGCGGGGAGCGGGGGCGTCTACCGCATCATCGTGCGGCCGGACGCCGACAGCGTGACGGCCTATGGCGAGCCGCGCCGGCTGGAGGCCGGAATGCGGGTCGAGGCCGACATCGCGCTCGAGAAGCGCCCGCTCTACCGCTGGCTCCTCGACCCCCTCTACCACGTCAAGCGCAGCGTCGATCTCGTCACCGAAGGAGGGACACGGTGAGCCTGCTGTCGGATCTTCAGTTCGGCTTCCGGCGGCGCCTGCCGGTCGTGCTCCAGGCGGAGGCCGCCGAGTGCGGCATGGCCTGCCTCGCCATGGTGCTGGGCTACCATGGCCGCCGGGTCGATCTCGGAAGCTTGCGCGCCCGCCACGCCCTGTCGCTGAAGGGCATGACGCTGCGAAACCTCATGGACCTCTCCGGCACCATGGGACTCTCGACGCGGGCGTTGCGGGTGGAACTGCCCGATCTCGGCCGCCTGCGCCTGCCCTGCATCCTGCATTGGGGGCTCAACCACTTCGTCGTGCTGGCGCGGGTCGGGCGCCGGGAGATCGTGATCCACGATCCCGCCCGCGGGCGCCGCACCTTGAGCCTCGCGGAAGCCTCGCGCGAATTCACCGGCGTCGCCCTGGAGGTGGCGCCGAACCAGAGCTTCGTGCGCGAGCGGGCGGCGCGGGGCCTCACGCTCTCCGACCTGTTCCGGGGCATGGCCGGCATCCGCGCGGCGATGATGCAGATCCTGGCCCTGTCGCTCGGGATCGAACTCGTGGCGATCCTGATGCCGATCGCCTCGCAGATCGTCATCGACGAGGTGATCGTCAACGGCGATCTCGACCTGCTGCTCGTCGTGGCGCTCGGCCTCGCCCTGCTGCTGGTGCTGCAGCTCGGCCTCGGCGTCGCCCGGAGCTGGGCGATCATGCTCACGGGCACGAAGCTGAACTACCAATGGTCCGGCTCGCTGTTCGACCACCTCTCGCGGCTGCCGCTCGACTATTTCCAGAAGCGGCATGTCGGCGACGTGATCTCCCGCTTCGGCACGCTCGCCACGATCCAGAAGGGCATCACCACCGATCTCGTCCAGGCCCTGCTCGACGGGCTGATGTCGGTCGGCATGCTGATCATGCTGTTCCTCTACGGCGGCTGGCTCGCCGGGGTGGCCATCGCCGCCACCGCGCTCAACGCCGGCTTACGGATCGCCGCCTACAAGGCCTATCGCGAGGGCACCGAGGAGGCGATCGTCGCGGAGGCGCGCCAGCAGAGCCACTTCATCGAGACCGTGCGCGGCATGGCGAGCGTCAAGCTCCTGAACCTGCGCGAGCGCCGCCGCGGCACCTGGATGAACCAGTTCGTCCAGGCGCTGAACGCACGGCTGCGGCTGCAGCGGCTCGACCTCGTGTTCGGGCGCGGCAACGAGTTCCTGTTCGGCGCCGACCGGCTGATCCTGCTGGTGCTCGGGGCGCGGGCCGTGATCGACCAGTCGATGACGCTCGGCATGCTGGTGGCCTTCCTGGCCTACCGCGACCAGTTCTCGACCCGCATCGGCAACCTGATCCAGTCGGGCTTCCAGCTGCGGATGCTCAACGTGCAGACCGACCGGCTCTCGGACATCGTCATGACCGAGCCGGAGGAGGCCGCAGCCCCCATGCCCGCCGCGACGGAGCCGGTCGCAGGTCCCGCCCTCCCCGCCACCGGGGCGCGCCCGCCGGTCCGGGGCGCATCCTTGCGCGCCGTCGGCCTGTCCCTGCGCTACGGCGACGACGAGCCCTGGGTGTTCCGCAATCTCGGCCTGGAGGTGCCGCCGGGCGAAAGCCTGGCCATCACCGGCCCCTCGGGCTGCGGCAAGAGCTCGGTGATGAAGATCCTGATGGGTCTGCTGCCGCCGTCCGAAGGCGCGGTGCTGGTCGATGGCCGCGACATCCGCTCCGGGGGGTTGGCGGCCTACCGCGCCCGCATCGCCGGGGTGATGCAGGATGACGGGTTGTTCGCCGGCTCGATCGCCGAGAACATCGCCTGTTTCGACGAGCGGCCCGATCCCGGCTGGATCCGCGAATGCGCCGCCCGCGCGGCGATTCTCGACGACATCGCCCGCACGCCGATGGGCTTCGAGACCCTGGTCGGCGACATGGGCTCGACGCTGTCCGGCGGCCAGCGCCAGCGGGTGATCCTGGCCCGCGCCCTCTACCGGCGCCCGGAGATTCTGTTTCTGGATGAGGCGACGAGCGCGCTGGACGAGCCGACCGAGGCGGTCATCGCCGCCGCGCTCCGCGACCTGAAGATGACGCGGGTCATCGTCGCCCACCGCCCGGCCACCGTGGCCCATGCCGACTGGCGTTACGATTTCGCCGCGGAGGCGCCGCGGGTCGAGCCTCTAGCGACAGAGACCGCCAGTTGAGGGGGCTTTGCCCTCCCGCCCCCTTGCGAGACGCCCCTCCCCCATGCTCAGAGCGCCGCAGCATTCGTGTCTCTCACGAAGCGCCCGCTGCGCCGTCGCCCCGGAAGGCGAAGGGGTCAGTGACCGGGCGTTGCGTGAGGCACTCTCAGCGGGAGACGGCGATGAACTCGGTCAAGGAACGTCTGGAAGCGCTCGGCCTCAAGCTGCCGAAGGCGGCGGCCCCGGTGGCGAACTACGTGCCGTACGTGCGCACCGGCAACCTCGTCGTCATCTCCGGCCAGATCTGCTTCGGGCCGGACGGCACCCTCGACCCGGCCCACAAGGGCAAGCTCGGCGCAGAGGTCTCGGCCGAACAGGGCATCGCGGCGGCCCGGCTCTGCGCGCTCAACGTGCTGGCCCAGGTCCAGGCGGCGGTGGGCGACCTCGACCACGGCGTCGTGCAATGCGTGCGGCTCGGCGGCTTCATCAACGCGGTGCCGAGCTTTGCCGGCCTCGCCCCGATCATGAACGGCGCCTCGGACCTGATGGTCGAGATCCTCGGCGACCGCGGCCGCCACGCCCGCTCGACCGTGGGCGTCGCCGAACTGCCCCTCGACGCGGCGGTCGAGGTCGAGGCGATGTTCGAGGTCGCGTGAGCGGCCCTCTGGACCGGGCGCCGGACTGGCTCACCGCCCGTCCGATCGCCCATCGCGGCCTGCACGACCGCGCCGCCGGCATCCCGGAGAACACCCTGGCCGCAGCCGAGGCGGCGGTGGCGGGCGGCTACGCCATCGAGTGCGACGTGCAGCTCAGCGCCGACGGCGAGGCGATGGTGTTCCACGACGAGGCGCTCGGGCGTCTCACGGCCGCCTCCGAGCCGGTGGAATCGCGGAAAGCGGCCGAACTCGGCACGCTGACCGTGGCCGGCACGGGGGAGCGCATCCCGACGCTGCCGGACTTCCTGGCGCGGGTCGCGGGCCGCGTCCCCGTCATCGTCGAGATCAAGTCGCGCTTCGACGGCGACCGGCGGCTCACCCGCCGCGCCGCCGAGATCGTCGCCGGGCTCGACGCACCGGTGGCGCTGAAGTCGTTCGATCCGGGCATCGTCGCGACGCTGGCCGAGATCGCGCCGGGTCTGCCCCGCGGCATCGTCGCGGAGGCGAGCCAGGACGATCCGCACTACGCCCTGCTGGCGCCGTCCGTGCGGGCCGAATTGTCGGGCCTGCTCCACCTCCACGTGAGCCGGCCGCACTTCCTGTCCTGGCGCGTCGGCGACCTGCCGGGGCCGGTCCCCTATCTCTGCCGCCGGCTCGGGAACATGCCGGTGATGACCTGGACCGTGCGCACCGAGGCGCAGCGGGCGCTGGCCCAGGAGCACGCGGACCAGATGATCTTCGAGGGTTTTCGCCCGTAATCGGGGTTCCCAAAGGGCGAGCCCTTTGGCGGGTGCAGGGCAGAGCCCTGCCCCTTCAGGCCGCGCGGACGGTGTCGAGGAAGCGGGCGACCTCGGCCGAGAGGTGCTCGGACTGGCGCGACAATTCGGTTGCCGAGGACAGCACCTGCGCAGCCGCCGCGCCGGTCTCCTCGGCGGCACCCGCCACGCTCGCGATGGTGCGGGTGACGGATTCCGTGCCGCCCGCCGCCTGGGCGACGTTGCGCACGATCTCCTGGGTCGCCGCGCCCTGCTCCTCGACCGCGGCGGCGATGCCGGTGGCGACGCCGCTGATCTCGCGGATGCGCCCACTGATGCTGTCGATGGCCGCGACCGCCTGACCCGTCGCGCCCTGGATGCGCCCGATCTGCCCGGTGATCTCGTCCGTGGCCCGCGCCGTCTGGTTGGCGAGTTCCTTGACCTCCGCCGCGACCACGGCGAAGCCGCGGCCCGCCTCGCCGGCCCGCGCCGCCTCGATCGTGGCGTTGAGCGCGAGCAGGTTGGTCTGGCCGGCGATGGTCGAGATCATCGCCACCACGTCGCCGATCCGCGCGGCGGCCTCGGAGAGGTCGCGCACGAGGATCGCCGTCTGCCCGGCCTCGGCCACCGCGGCCTGCGCCAGGGTGGCCGAGCCGTCGACCTGCCGGCCGATCTCCTGCACCGAGGCGCCGAGTTCCTCGGCCGCGGCGGCGACGGTGCCGACATTGGAGGCGGCCTCCTCGGCGGAGGCGGCCACCGTGCCGGATTGCCCGGCGGTCTGGCTGGCATTGGCGGTCAATTGCTGGGCGGTGGCCTGAAGCTCGGTCGCGGCGGCGGTCACGCCCTGGACGATGCCGCCCACCGCGCGCTGGAAGTCGTCGGCGAGCGCGCGCGCGGCGGCCCGGCGCTGCGCCTCGGCACCGGCGCGGGCGGCTTGCGTCTCCTCTTCCAGGGCGCGGGTGCGGACCAGGTTGTCCTTGAACACCTGCACCGCCGCGGCCATGGCGCCGATCTCGTCGCCGCGGCCCCGCCCCGGCACGGCGACCGCCGCATCGCCCGCCGCGAGGGCACCCATCGCCCCCGTCATCCGCGCGATCGGCCGCGAGATCCCGAACCAGCCGAACAGGGCTGCGGCGAGCGCCGAGAGCAGGGTCACGGCCATGGCGATCCAGGCGGCGGCGGTGGCGGAGGCGGCGCTGCCGACGGCGCCCTCGACGCTCTGCTTGGCACTCCGCTTGTTGAGCGCGAGGTTTTCCTGAAGCGCCTTGGTCGCGGATTGCGCGAGGCCCAGCGCCTCGGGCCCGGTGAGCAGGGCCAGCGCCTCGGCTTGGCGCCCCTCGCGCATCAGGGCGACGATCGCCTCGACCCGACCCGTATAGGTCGTCCAGATCGCGGCGAAGCGCTCGTACAGGGCCCGCTCCTCGGGGGAGGCGATCACCGGCTCGTAGGCGCGCCGCAGGGCTTCGAGGGCCGCTTGGCTCGTCCGCACGCTCTTCTCGTTCTCGGCGAGGATGGCGGCGGTCGGCGAGGCGGCGACGTAGCGGTAGGTCTTCACCCGCTCGTCCCGCGTCGCGGTGCTGATGTCGCCGAGCAATCCCACCGAGGGAAGCCAATTGTTGGCGATGTCGCGGACTTCGCGATCGATGTTCGAGAGTTTGATGACGCTCATCCCGCCTTGGGCCGCAGCAATCACGGCCAGCAGGCTGAACGAGCCCGCCAGGGCAGCCTTGAGGGAAACGCGCATCATGAATCCGGGGGTGTGATTGGCCTCTTGAGATGCCCCACCCTGCAACGGAATACTTAAGGCTCTCTCGATTTCTGCAGGAAAGTGCATGCGGCGGCCTGCGCCACGGGCTCGGATAGGCAGGCCGCCGTATCACGACGGCGTATGGCAGGCTCCGACGGATGGCTTTCGGTGCCGCCTCCGCTCGGCCGGCGGCCCGACACCTCTACCGGCTGCCCTCCGGCCGCTCCGACGAACTCTTCTTCTCCGTTGTCGCCTCGGGCTGTCTCACGAATTCGGCGAGGTAGCCCTTCCACAGGCTGGCGAAGCGCAGGGATTGATGGCCGTGCGTCTCGGGCGAGGTCGGAACCAGAACGAAGCGGCCATCCTTCACCCGGGCCATGGCCCCGTTCATCACATCGAGCTGGGGCGGGTTCAGCTCGTCGTCGGCGAAGTTCACCGCGAGCACCTTGGCGGTGATCTTTTCGAGGTCCGGCGAGGGGTCGTAATCGTAGGAGGAATCGAACCAGTACAGCCAGTCGTTGGCATCGGCCTTGTTCTCGTAGCCGGCGATCATCTTGTCGTAGGCGGTGTCGGCCGCCGCGCGGGTCGGGGCCTGCTTCTGAAGGCCGAGCACGCTCTCGGTCATGATGTTGAAGATCGGCAGGATGCGGCCGAAGCTGCGCGGCTGCGCGGTGTACTCGCCGCCCTTCCAGTCGGGATCGGTGCGGATGCCCTCGATCAGGAGGCGCCGCCACAGGGCGTTGCGCCCGCTCACCGGGATCGGCTGGCTCGCCACCGCCATCAGCAGGTCCATCGCGCCGGCATAGCGCTCGCCCCACATCCAGGCCTGCATCCCGCCCATGGAGGTGCCGAGCACGAGGCGCAGATGCTTGACCCCGAGCGCCTCGGTGACGACCCGGTGCTGGCCCTCCACGACGTCGCCATAGCCGTAGCGGGGGAAATGCGCCTTGAGCCCGTCGGAGGGTTTCGAGGAGCCGCCGCGCCCGAGCCCGTCGGGCAGGATCACGTACCAGCGCCGCGCGTCGAGCGGCGCGCCTTCGCCGAACAGCTCCGGCCCGAGCGTCGGGATCAGGAAGCTCTTGCCCGTGCCGGTGGTGCCGTGCAGGACGAGCACCGCGTTGTCGATCTCGCCGTCCGCGCCGCGATGCGGCGTGCCGAGGGTGGTGTAGTGCAGCTTGACCCGATCCAGGCTCTCGCCGCTGGCGAACTTGAAGTTCTCGACGACGTGGTCGCCCTCCTGCTGGCCGGGATAGGCGGCGGCCGGCGCGGCGATGGCCGCGATCGGAGCGAGGCCGGCGGCGAGCGGGGTCAGCGCCAAGGCCGAAACCAGGAGAGCCGTTCGAAGCGAGCGTATCCGAGCACCCATCAAGCGTTCTCCTCGACCCATCCGAACGAGCGTTCTACGGCCCGGCCCCAACCGGCGAACAGTGCCCGACGTTCTTCTGCCTGGATATGCGGATGCCAGCGCTTGTCCACGGCCCAGTTGTCGCGAAGATCTTCGAGTGTCTTCCAGAACCCCGTGGCGAGTCCGGCGGCATAGGCCGCACCCAGGGCCGTCGTCTCCGAGACCTTCGGGCGCAGGGTCGGCCGGTCGAGGATGTCGGCCTGGAACTGCATCAGCAGGTCGTTGACGGTCATGCCGCCGTCGCAGCGCAGTTCGGCGATCGGACAACCGGAATCGCGCTCCATCGCCTCCAGCACCTCGCGGGTCTGGTAGGCCGTGGCCTCCAGGCAGGCGCGGGCGATGTGGCCCTTGTTGGCGTAGCGGGTCAGCCCGATGATGAGGCCGCGGGCGTCGTCGCGCCAATGCGGGGCGTAGAGGCCGGAGAAGGCCGGCACCACGTAGACGCCGCCATTGTCCTCGACGCTGCGGGCCAGCCCCTCGATCTCGCTCGAGGCGCCGATCAGCCCGAGATTGTCGCGCAGCCATTGCACCAGGGCGCCGGTGATGGCGATGGAGCCTTCGAGCGCGTAGGCCGGCGGGCGCCCATCGAGCCGGTAGGCCACGGTGGTGATGAGCCCGGCGCTCGACGCGACGGGCGCGGGGCCGGTGTTCATCAGCGCGAAGCAGCCGGTGCCGTAGGTGTTCTTGGCCTCGCCCGCCGAAAAGCAGGTCTGCCCGAACAGGGCCGCCTGCTGGTCGCCCAAGATGCCGCCGAGCGGCACGCCGGGAAACGGGTCGCGGGCCTCGCCCAGCACGGCGCTCGAAGAAACGATGGTCGGCAGCACCGCCCGCGGGATGCGGAACACGCCGAGCATGGCCTCGTCCCAGTCGAGGGTCGCGAGCGACATCAGTTGCGTGCGGCTGGCATTGGTCACGTCGGTGACGTGGAGCCCGCCCTGCGGGCCGCCGGTGAGATTCCAGACGAGCCAAGAGTCGATCGTGCCGAACAGGGCGGTGCCGTCCTCGGCCTTCGCCCGCGCCCCGTCCACGTGGTCGAGCAGCCAAGCGAGCTTGGAAGCGGAGAAGTAGCTCGCGAGCGGCAGGCCGGTGACGGCGCGGAAGCGGTCGCGCCCCCCGTCGCGGGCGAGCGCGGCGACGGACCGGTCGGTGCGGGTGTCCTGCCAGACGATGGCATCGTGCAGCGGCTCGCCGGTCCGCCGGTCCCAGAGCATGGCGGTCTCGCGCTGGTTGGTGATGCCGATGGCGGCCAGATCCCCCGGCGCCAGCCCGGCGCGGGCCAGCCCCTCGCGCATCACCGCATGGGTGTTGCGCCAGATCTCCCGCGGGTCGTGCTCGACCCAGCCGGGACGGGGGAAGATCTGCTCGTGCTCGCGCTGGGCCTGCGCCAGGATCGTGCCCCGGCGGTCGAACACGATGAAGCGCGTGCTCGTGGTGCCCTGATCGATCGCCCCGACCGCATCCGGCATGGCGTTCCTCCCGGCGTGTCTCGCCTCCGGGTTTTTTCGCCCGGCTCGCGCCCGATCCTACACGAGGCCGGGCGCGCCGGAACCGGTCAACCGGCTTGTCGGTCCCCTTGCGCGCGTTCCAACTGGGCCGGCGTATTCTGCGCCCCCATCTGGCGGGCCATGTCGGCGGCGCTCATCCCCGAAGCGTCGCGCCGGGACGGGTCTGCGCCTTGGGCGAGCAGGAGTTCGACGATCTCGGTGCGGTCGAACATCGCCGCCACCATCAGCGCGGTGCGGGTGCCGTCGCCGGTCCCGTCGACCTGCGCGCCGTGCTCGAGGAGCAGCCGGACGATGTCCGCATCGCCCTTGAACGCGGCGCCGGCGAGCGGGGTCTGGCCGCGGTCGTTGGCGAGTTCGGGATCACCCCCGGCCTCCAGGATGACCCGGGCCGTCGCCGCCTGACCGTTATAGGCGGCGAGCATCAGGAGGCTGTCGCCCTTGTCGTTGCGCAGGTTCGCCGGCAGCCCCTGGCCGAACAGCTCGGCCAGTTCGTCGGCATGGCCCATCCGGGCGTACTGGAAGAGGCGCGCCGCGAAGGCGAGGGTCTCGTCGTCGAGGGCGGGGGGCGCGGCGTTCGGATCGGCCTGCATCGGAATCTTTTTCGGAAGCTTCGTGACGGGATTGGTCCCGTGCATGTGGCGTTTGCAGGGGCTTCGTCCAGTCAGGCGGCCTCGCGACCGTCCGGACGGGATCGGGCCGCGGCGCGCACGGCCATCGCCTCCTCCCGCTCCTGCCCCCTGCCCCAGAACGCCGCGACCGTCGGGCCCGTTCGTGTCAGCGGATCGCGCAGCCAAGCCCGGATCTCGTGGGGCCAGACCCGTCGGCCCATCCGCGTGTACCAGCGCATGGCGTGGCGCAGGCGGGGATCGCGGTTCAGGTAGATGCGCGCCAGCGCCTTCGGGCGGGCCTGAAGGATCACCTCGATCAGCTTGAACCAGAGCAGCACCCGCCAGGGCGGCATGTGGCGGGTGGCCAGCACCTGATGCTTGTAGTCCCACCGCCGCCGGTCGAGCTGGATCACCCGGCGCTCCTCGGCAAGCCGGAAATAGGGCGTCCAGCGGTGCGGCGTGACGTAGAGCATCTGGATCTGGTCGGGGTCGTAAGCCAGCAGCTGCCGCAGGCCGCGCCAATAGTCGCGGTCGCGCTCCTCCTCGAAGCCCACCACCCAGGTCGCCATGGAGAGGATGCCGTTCGCCCGCAGGAGGCGGATCGCCTCGCGGTCGGTCGTCGTGGTGGCGCCCTTGCGGATCAGGTCGAGGGTGGCCGTATCGGTGCTCTCGAGGCCGAGCAGGAAGCGCTCCCACCCCGCCCGCTTGTAGAGCGGCAGGATGTCGGCATCGCGCACGATGTCGTCCGCCCGCGTCGAGCCGACCAGGATGAGATCGACGTTCTCGGCAATCAGCGCCTCCAGGAAGGTCCGCCAGACCTTCTTCGAGACGGTCGGATTCTCGTCGGCGAAGTTGATCACCCGCACCCCGTGCTCCCGGTGGAGCCGGGCGAGTTCGGCGGCGAAGCGGACGGGATCGCGGTGGCGCCAGCGGGTCCAGAAGCCGCGCTGGCCGCAATAGGTGCAGGGATGCGGGCAGCCGCGGGAGAACTGGACCACGACCGCGCGCAGGCCGCCCCAGTAGCTGTAGCGGGCATGGTCGATCAGCTCCCAGCCGATCCGGTAGGCGTCGAGATCGCGGATCAGCGGGGCCGGCGGCGTCTCCCGGACCGTCTCGCCGTCGCGGTAGGCAAGGCCGGGCACGTCGCCGAGCGGCCGGCCCGCCGCGAGCGCCGCCATGAGCCGCCGGGCGGTCTCCTCGCCCTCCCCGCGCACGATCGCGGCGACGTGGGGCTCGGCCTCGAGAATCTCGCGCCCGTGATAGGTCGGGAAGACACCGCCGTAGACGATCGTCACGCACGGCATCGCCGCGGCCACCCGCGCCGACACCTCCGCGATGACCGGGTGCCCCGAGGTCGAGCCGGAATGACCGAACAGGACCGCCTCGGGCGCCCGCGCCACGATCTCCCGGACGAGGTCCGGCAGAGGCACGGGTCCGAACTCGGCGTCGATGAGCGAGACGGCATGGCCGTCGTCGATCAACGGGCCGCCGATGGCGAGAAGGCCCAGCGGAGGCAGATGGTCGTCGGGGATCCGGCTGCCGATCGCCGGATGGGGCACATTGACGAGCAGGATCTTCATCGTGTGCACCGGACATGAGCAAGGGTTCGCAGAACCGGACGAATCCTGCGTCGGGACCGGGGCTAAATGGCCGGGCCGTGGTTGGGGCGTGTCAGGCGGCTTGCGGCACCGCGGGTGGGTTCAGCCCGCCGAACCGCCGGTCACGGACGGTGAAGTCGGCGACCGCCGCGGCGAGGTCGGTGGCACCGAAATCGGGCCACATCCGCTCGGTGAAGTGCAGCTCGGCGTAGGCCGCCTCCCAGAGGAGGAAGTCGGAGAGCCGCTTCTCGCCCCCCGTCCGGATCAGGAGATCGACGTCTCCGTCCGCCCCCAGGGCCGCGCTCAGGCCCTCGCGGCTGAGCCCCTCCGGCCCGAGCCGGGCGGCGGCGGCGAGGATCGCGTCGCGCGAGGAGTAATCGACGGCGATGCGCAGGTGCAGCCGGTCGCCCGACGCGGTCATGGCCTCGGCCCGCTCGATCGCCTCCGGGATGCCGGGCCGCAGGCGGTCGCGGCGGCCGATCACCGTGAGGCGGGTGCCGCTGCGGGCGAGCCGCTCGGTCTCGCCGCGCAGATAGGCCCGCAACAGGCGCATCAGCCCGCCGACCTCCTCGGCCGGGCGGCGCCAGTTGTCGCTGGAGAAGGCGTAGAGCGTCAGCGTGCCGATGCCGAGGGCGGGGGCGGCCTCCGCCACCCTCTGGATCGTCTTGACGCCCGCCCGGTGGCCCGCGCCCCGGGGCAGGCCGCGCGCACTCGCCCAGCGGCCGTTGCCGTCCATGATGATCGCCGCGTGAAGGCCTGATCTACGATCGAGAGGGCTTTGCATCGTAAAGTCTCCGGGCGAAGGGCGAGACATGCGGGGGGATGCGGCGTTCGGTGGGATGTCGGAGTGCGGTCGTCAGACCGGCTCGGCGAGGCCGGAACGATCGTGGCCGGCGGGCCGGTCGTCGGCGGCCTGGGATCGGCCGGCGGAGGCTTGCGGCCTGCCGGCGGCATTCTGTGGCCTGTCGGCGGCTTTCTGTGGCCTGCCGGCGGCTTGCGCGGCGTCGCGCACGACCTGCTCCAGCACCCCGAGATAGTCGAGGAAACGGGTGCGTCCGGAGGGTGTCAGGCGGCAGAGGGTCTGCGGCCGGTTCTGGTCGTAGCCCTTTTCCAGGCTGACGAGGTCGGCCTCCTGCAGCACGGCGAGGTGGCGGCTGAGATTGCCGTCGGTGAGCCCGCACAGGCGCTTGAGGTCGGGGAAGGCGAGGCCGCGGGGATGCGAGACCAGGGAGGTCAGCACCGAGAGCCGCGCCCGCTCGTGGATGATCCGGTCGAGCCCCTCGTAGGAGAAGCGGGCGTCGGCGCGATCAGAGGTCGGCATCGGCGTCTCCGTCGGCGGATTCGTCAGCGTGGCCCGAATGGCGGTGGATGATGATGGCGACGAGCCCCTGCCCCACCGCGAAGGGCACGCCCATCAGCCAGGGCGAGAGGTGGCGCGTCTCGCTGGCGAGCGCCAGCACCGTGAGCCCGGCGAGCAGGTACCACGCGCCCGCCAGCGGCACGGTGCGGGGCAGGATGCGGGCGGAGGCGAACAGGCCGAGCCCGACCAGAACCTGCCACAGGCCCGGCAGCATCCAGAGCTGGTCCGGCGCGAAGCGGGCGAAGACGAGCCCCAGACAGAGGCCCGCCCCGCCCGCGGGCAAAAAACCTTCGATGGCGCTGAACACCATCGCGTCGGCCAGCCCCGAATGGACCCGGCGCGAGCGGCGCACCGCCTCGAACCCGATCAGGAGGCAGGCGGTGACGGCGGCGGCGACCCAGAGGCCGAAAAAGACGATCGGCCGCGCCGTCGGGTCGTCGAGCAGCAGGGCCTGGGCCCCCGCGACGACGAGCGCCAGGGCGCCGGTGGCCGCAAGCGTGGCAGAGCCGAGGCCGCGGAACGCCGTGTCCCGCGCGATCTGCATCCGGATCGCGACGATATCGGCCAGGGCCCTGTCGAGGTCGCCGTGGGTCTCTCGCATGGGGGTCAGCTTCCCGCGTCGAAGCGTGCTTTGCAATACAAAGTACACGCGGGTGCAGAGCCGTCAAGCGGAGAAACGTCAGGCTTCCGCCCGCAGGCCCGCGAGGTCGAGCCGGCGAGTGACCATGGTGAGATCGCCCTTCCCGTCCCGCGGCCACTCGGCCTCCGGGCGGTCGCGGTACAATTCGACCCCGTTCCCGTCGGGATCGCGCAGGTAGAGCGCCTCGGACACGCCGTGGTCGCTGGCTCCGTCGAGGGGGAGGCCGGCCGCCTCGACCCGGCGCAGGGCATCGGCCAGGGCCGCCCGGGTCGGGTAGAGGATCGCGAGGTGGTAGAGCCCGGTCGTGCCGGGCGGTGGCGGAGGGCCGCCCGCGCTCTCCCAGGTGTTGAGGCCGATATGGTGGTGATAGCCGCCGGCCGAGACGAAGGCGGCTTGGGCACCGAAGCGCTGCATCAGAGCGAAGCCGAGCACGCCGCAATAGAAGCCCAGGGCCCGATCGAGATCGGCCACCTTGAGGTGAACGTGGCCGATGCGGGTGCCGGGATGGATCGGTTCACTCATGGTCCCTCTCCTGATGCGCTCCGTCTCACGCCCGCCGCAGGGCGTAGGCGCCGTCGCCGAGCCCGGCCTGAACCAGCAGCATCACCGCCCAGAAGCCGGCGAATTCCCAGCCGCCGCCCGGATTCTGCGCGAAGAAGCCGTTGGCCCCGTGCACGGTGACGATAGCGCCGATCAGGATCGGGACCAGGGCCAGGGCGACGAAGCGGGCGTAGAGGCCGAGGATCAGGGCAAGGCCGCCGACGGCTTCCGCGGCGATCACCACGTAGCCGAACGCGGGCGGCAGGCCGAGCGATCCGAAGAAGGCGGCGGTGCCCGCGGGCGTGAACACGAACAGCTTCAGCCCGGCATGGGCCAGGAACAGGCCGCCGAGGGTGAGTCGCAGCAGCAGGGCGGCGTAGGGGGCAGTGCGGGCGTCGGTCATGAACGTCTCGAAGGTGCGCCGCGGTCGCGGCCTTTCGCGGTGGCCGGACCATGCCTTTCCTGCGCGCTTGCGATAATCCGCGTTCGCTGCCATTCACCTCACTCTGATAGAGTGAGGTCGTCGTGCTCGACCGCGTGACGGGAATGCAGGTCTTCTGCCGCGTCGCCGCACTCGGCAGCTTCTCGGCCGCCGGGCGGGCGCTCGGCCTCTCGCAGACCGGGGTGACCAAGCACGTCGCCGCCCTGGAGGCGCGGCTCGGCACGCGGCTCCTGCACCGGACGACCCGCCGCCTGACGCTCACCGAAACCGGCCGGACCTATCTTGAGGCCTGCGAGCGCATTCTCGCCGAGATCGACGACGCGGAGGCGGCGGTCGGCGCCGAAGGGGTCGAGGCCCACGGCACCCTGCGGCTCAACGTGCCGCTCTCCTTCGGCGTGCGGGAGATCGCCCCGGCGCTCGCGGCGTTCTCCGCCGCGCACCCGGCACTGACGATCGAACTCGGCCTCAACGACCGGCGGGTCGACCTGATCGAGGAGGGGTGGGATCTCGCCGTGCGGATCGGGACCCTCGCCGATTCGGGGCTGATCGCCCGGCGCCTCACATCCAGCCGCCTCGTGGCCTGCGGCGCGCCCGCCTATTTCGAGCGGCACGGCACGCCGCGCCGGCCCGAGGAGCTGAAGAACCACAATTGCCTGGGCTATACCCTGTCGGATTCCAGCGGCTGGCGCTTCGGCGAGCGGGCCTACCCGGTCTCCGGCAACCTGCGGGCGCCGAACGGCGCCGCCCTGACGGCCGCGGCCGTGGCCGGCCTCGGGCTGATCTACCAGCCGACCTTTCTGCTGGCGCAGGCCCTGCGGGCGGGTACGCTCGTCCTCCTCGATTTTGGCGCCCCCTCCCCGGTCCTGCCGATCCATGCCCTGATGCCGCCGGGCCGGCGCCCGGCCAAGACGCGCGCCTTCGTGGAGTTTCTGGCGCACCGGTTCGCGGGCGAGCCCGCCTGGGAGCGGGATCTGCCGGAGGCGATGCGGCGGTGAGGGCGATCGGACACGCCGAAGCGGACCGGGATCGCGGGCAACGAGGGCGCCGGAAGTCAGGAGCGTGATGCCTTCCACGGTCGCCCGAGCGACGAGGCGCCGGTCGAACGGGTCCTTGTGGATGAGGGGAAGTCCCGCCACCGCAACGGCGTGCCTTCCGAGAACGGGCAGCTCCTCGCACCCGCTCTCGATGCCGAGCAGATCCCTCCGCAACCCAGATCGGCAGGTGGCGTCGCGGAGGAGCCTCACTTGTCCTCTTCGCCCTCGAACAACCGGATGATCTCGTCCTGAAACATCGTGTCGAAATCGTCCGGCACCGAGATCTGCCCGGCGAGGAAACCGCGGCGTCGCGTCCGCGGCGGCTCGGCTTCCGCGGGCACGACCCGGACCAGGGGCCGGCCATTTTCGGCGATCACGAACGGCTCGCCGCGCGACGCCGCCTCGATCAGCCGCGACAGATCCGCCTCGGGCTCGCGGAGGCTGACCGTTTTCATGACGGTCTCCCAGATGTGAAAACGCGCCGAAGCCAGTCCGGGCCCAAAACGGCCGCAAGCTCCGGCAAGATCGGGCCGTCCGAACTCTTCCTGAGACCGCCCGACGGGCCCATATTGCCGCCATGCCCGCATCCAAGACACCGCGCGTGAGCCCGGCCAAAGCGCCTGCCAAGGCGACCTCGAAGACGACGGCGAAGGCCGACCGGCCCGAGCTGATGCCGCTCGACGAGCATCTCGCCGCGCTGCTCAACCCGGCCCTCAACCGCAACCGCCTGAAGGCGGTCGAGCCCGTGCCGGAGCCGCCCCGGAAGGGGCGCGGACAGAAGGGCGAGGCGAAGGCCTACAGGAAAATCGCCCAGGACGGCCTCGCCGAGGCGCCCCAGGCGGGCTTCGCCATCGGCGACGCGGCCGATGTCGATCCGCGGCTGGCCCAGGCGCTCGGCCTCGTCCCACCCGACGACGGCCCGGCGCCCGAAGCCGCGCCACAGGACGAGGCGCCCTCGCTCGCCACCGAGGGCGTCTCGGCCACGGTCGAGGCGCTGGAGCGGCTGCTCGTCGAGGGCAACCCGCTGTTCAAGAACGGCGAGGCCTGGGTGCCGCACCGGCCCGAGCGACCGGCGAAGTCCGAGGGCGGCGTGACGTTCACGCTGAAATCCGAGTTCACGCCCGCCGGCGACCAGCCCACCGCCATCGCCGCCCTGGTCGAGGGCGTGAAGGCGTCCGAGCGTGATCAGGTGCTGCTCGGCGTCACGGGCTCCGGCAAGACCTTCACGATGGCCAAGGTCATCGAGGAGACGCAGCGCCCGGCCCTGATCCTGGCACCCAACAAGACGTTGGCGGCGCAGCTCTACGGCGAGTTCAAGAGCTTCTTTCCGGACAACGCGGTCGAGTACTTCGTCTCGTATTACGACTATTACCAGCCCGAGGCCTACGTGCCCCGGTCCGACACCTTCATCGAGAAGGAAAGCTCGATCAACGAGCAGATCGACCGGATGCGCCACTCGGCCACCCGCGCCCTCCTGGAGCGGGACGACGTCATCATCGTCGCCTCGGTCTCGTGCATCTACGGCATCGGCTCGGTCGAGACCTACACGGCGATGTCGTTCACCGTCTCGCTCGGCGAGCGGATCGAGCAACGCCAGCTCATCGCCGATCTCGTGGCCCTTCAGTACAAGCGCATCCAGTCGGACTTCGCCCGCGGCACCTTCCGGGTGCGCGGCGACGTGATCGAACTCTGGCCGGCCCACTTGGAGGATCGCGGCTGGCGCATCGGC
This sequence comes from Methylorubrum sp. Q1, assembly GCF_004683995.1. NCBI lineage: Bacteria > Pseudomonadati > Pseudomonadota > Alphaproteobacteria > Hyphomicrobiales > Methylobacteriaceae > Methylorubrum > Methylorubrum sp. Q1. The sequence goes on from NZ_SRHQ01000003.1 coordinate 278,322, forward strand.
CTGTTCGGCGACGAGATCGAATCCATCGTCGAGTTCGATCCGCTGACCGGCAAGAAGCTCAACGAGCTGAAGTTCATCAAAGTCTACGCGAACTCGCACTACGTCACGCCGCGCCCGACCCTCCAGCAGGCGATCAAGGGCATCAAGACCGAGCTCAAGCAGCGCGTCGAGGAGCTGACCCGGATGGGCCGCCTGATCGAAGCGCAGCGGCTGGAGCAGCGCTGCACCTTCGATATCGAGATGATCGAGGCGACCGGCGCCTGCAACGGCATCGAGAACTATTCGCGCTACCTCACCGGCCGCAAGCCCGGCGAGCCGCCGCCGACCCTGTTCGAGTACCTGCCCGACAACGCCCTGGTCTTCACCGACGAGAGCCACGTCACGGTTCCGCAGATCGGCGGCATGTACAAGGGCGACTTCCGCCGCAAGGCGACGCTGGCCGAGTACGGCTTCCGCCTGCCCTCCTGCCTCGACAACCGCCCGCTGCGGTTCGAGGAATGGGACGCGATGCGCCCGCAATCGGTCCACGTCTCGGCAACCCCGGCCAAGTGGGAGATGGAGCGCACGGCCGGCGTCTTCGCCGAACAGGTGATCCGCCCCACCGGCCTCGTCGATCCGGTGATCGAGATCCGTCCGGCCCGCTCCCAGGTCGACGACCTGCTGGGCGAGGTCCGCGAAGTCGCCCAGGCCGGCTACCGCACCCTGGTGACGACGCTGACCAAGCGCATGGCCGAGGATCTCACCGAATACCTGCACGAGAACTCGGTGCGGGTGCGCTACATGCACTCCGATATCGACACCCTGGAGCGCATCGAGATTATCCGCGACTTGAGGCTGGGTGCGTTTGATGTCCTCATCGGCATCAACCTGCTGCGCGAGGGCCTCGACATCCCCGAATGCGCGCTGGTCGCCATCCTCGATGCCGACAAGGAAGGGTTTCTGCGGTCCGAGACCTCGCTGATCCAGACCATCGGCCGCGCCGCCCGCAATGCGGATGCCCGCTGCATCCTCTACGCGGACAACATCACCGGCTCGATGGAGCGGGCGATGGCCGAGACCGAGCGCCGCCGCCAGAAGCAGCTCGCCTACAACGAGGAGCACGGCATCACGCCGCAATCGGTCAAACGCGGCATCAGCGACATCCTCGAGAGCGTCTACGAGCGCGACCACGTCCGCGTCGATACGGGGCTGGCCAAGGACGCGATCACCGTCGGCCACAACCTCAAGGCGGTCATGGCCGACCTCGAGAAGCGGATGCGCGCCGCCGCTGCCGATCTCGACTTCGAGGAGGCGGCCCGGCTTCGCGACGAGCTCAAACGCCTCCAGGCGACCGAACTCATGGTCTCCGACGATCCCATGGCCCGTCAGGGCGACATCGAGCGGGAGGCCGGGCGCTACGGGCAGAAGGGCAGCCGCATCTCGAAGCCGACCCTCGACAATATGGGCCCCGGCACCGACCGCGAACTCCCGGCCGACGCCGTGCCCTGGCAGGAACGGCCCAAGGCGCGCTCGACGCAAGGGCTCGGCGGCCAGAAGCCCCGCTACAAGGGCGGCGGCGGGCGCAAGCGGGGCTGAGGCGGCCGAACGCGGAACCTCGGCCGTCGCCTGCGATTGGCCCTTCAGATCCTGCCACCGCCGGGCGGCTCCGCTGCGAACCCGCTCTGCGGCGCCAAGCGTGATGGAGCCGACCGATGCGATCCCTCCAACCCCTCAGCCGGGCCGCCCTGGGTGCCCTCCTCGGCAGCCTGATCCTGTCGGCGCCGGCACGGGCCCAGAGCGCGGCCAACCCCAACGATCAGCCCACCGCCGGCACCCTGCCCTCCGGCACCGGTACTTTGCGCGGCAACGACCGCTCCGCCGAGCGGCCGACCGGCGAGGTCTCGCCCCCGAATGCGATCCGCTCCTCGACCGCGGTGGTGCCGGAAGGCAAGAGCGGAAAGACCGTGCGCACCAACCCGTCCGATCACCTCTCGAAGCCGTTCCGCTCGAGCCACGAGAACTGATCGGCAACCCCATCCCCGCATTCGCCGTTGGACCGGCACGGCCGCCACACGGGGCGTGGAGGGCGGCGTGAACCGGCGGGAGGAAACGCATGGGGCTGCTCGATCAGGTCATCGGCGGAGTCGTCGGACAGGTCTTGGGGGGCGGACGCGGCGGGGCGCTGGCCTCGCCGGTGGTGAAAGCGCTCCTCATGCTGCTGCTCGCCAAGGGCGGGGGCGCCCTCGGCGACATCCTCGGCCGCGGATCACCGGAATCCGGCGGCCGATCCCTTCCCGGCCCGGGCTCCGACGACGGCGATCTCGGCGGGTTCAACCAGGGCCGCCGCAGTGGGCCGCCGGCTCAGGGAAGCGAGGCCGGCAACGACCTCGGCGGCGATTTCGGCGACCTCGCCGGCATGCTCGACGGACCCGGCGAGGGTGCCTCCGGCAGCCGTTCGCCCGGTGGAGGCCCCTATGCCGAACTCGACCGTGAGCCGGATGACGGCAGCGGCGCGGCCTCCCACGGGCTCGACGGCTTGATCGAGGGCTTCGAGCGGAGCGGGCTGGGCGACGTGATCGGCTCGTGGATCGGCCACGGTCCCAACCGCGAGATCGCGCCGAACCGCCTCGCCGAGGCCCTGGGACCGGGCACTCTCGACAGCTTGAGCCGCGAGACCGGCCTGCCGCGCGAGGATCTGCTCGCGCAACTGGCGCAGGCCCTCCCCGGCGTGATCGACGCGCTGACGCCCCAGGGCCGGGCGCCGAGCCGCGAGGAGCGCGGCGGCTGGTAAGACCCTAAAGCATCGTCCTGGATGCTGATCCAGGACGATGCTTGAGGGTGTTGTTTTCGCATCATCTTTTTTCCGAAAGCCGGCAACCACCTTTCGGGACGATGCTCTGGAGCCGTATCCGACCTGATGGCATCAGGCCGGCGTCTCGAGCCCCTTGTTTTGACGCGCCTTCTTTCGACGAACCGGTGACCACTTCGTCGCAAGGCGCTCTCGGTAAGGAATCCGCCATGGCCTACGAGCTGCACTACTGGCCGATGATCCCCGGCCGCGGCGAATTCGTGCGGCTCGCCCTCGAAGCGGCCGGGGCGGAGTACATCGATGTCGCCCGCCAACCCGAGGAGGAGGGCGGCGGCATCGCGGCGATGATGGACCGCCTGGAGGACGAGCCGATCCGCCCGCCCTTCGCCCCGCCCTTCCTCAAGGACGGCGACCGCGTGATCGGCCAGACCGCGGCGATCCTGCTCTATCTCGGGCCGCGCCTCGGCCTCGTCGGGGCGGACGAGGCCGACCGGATCTGGACGCACCAGATCCAGCTCACGATCGCCGACATGGTGGCGGAGGCGCACGACACCCATCACCCGGTCGGCGTCGGCCTGTATTACGAGGATCAGCGGCCGGAGGCGCGCCGCCGCGCCGAGGATTTCTGCGCGAACCGCATCCCGAAATTCCTGGACTGGTTCGAGCGCGTGCTCGCCCGCAACCCGGCGGGGCCGGAGCATCTGGTGGGCAGCGCGGTGAGCTACGCCGACACCTCTCTGTTCCAGCTCGTGGAAGGTCTGCGCTACGCCTTTCCGAGAGGCGCGGCCCGGGCGCTGGCGCAGACGCCGCATGTCGTCGCCCACGCGGAGCGGATCGGGCGGCTGCCGCGCATCGCGGCCTACCGTGCCAGCGAGCGCTGCCTCCCCTTCAACGAAGAGGGTATCTTCCGGCACTATCCGGAACTCGATGTCGGCTAAACTGCCCGCGTGCATGCCAGTGCCGGTCACGGCACCGGGGCGGAGCGATGAAGGCCGTTTTAGCCAAACAGTCGCGCTTGTGCCTGCTGGCGGCGTGCTACATGTGCCCTCGTGAACATGACCGAAAGTCTTCCCTCTCCCGTGCCATCCGACGCCGAATCGGCGCGCTTTCGGATCGTGGAGCCGTTGCGGGCGGCGCAGGATCAACTCGCCCGCGTGCAGGATGCCGCCGGGATCGGTGTCTTCACCCTGGACCTGCGCGAGAGCGTGCTGCATCCGAGCCCCGCCTTCTGCCGCCTGCACGGCCTGGAGGTGCGTGAGCGATACGCCCTCGCCGCCCTCGCCGAGCGCTTCCCGGCGGAGGACATGGCGATCCCCTCGGGGGCGTCGTCCGAGGAGGCGGTCTACCGCGTCCGCGATTCCCGGACGGGGGCGTCGCGCTGGATTGCCCGCACCCTCGAGATCGAGCGCGATGCGGACGGCGCGGCCCTGCGGCTCGCAGGCGTGGTGCGGGACGTGACCGAGCAGCGGGCCCAGGGCACGGCGCTGGCCGAGAGCGAGCAGCACTACCGCACGCTGTTCGAGCAGATGGACGAGGGTTACTCCGTCATCGAGTTCATCGATGGCCCGCACGGCCCCCTGAGCGATTACGTCCACGTCACCGCCAACCGTGCTTACGCGCAGCATTCCGGCATCGAGGAGGTGGCGGGCAAACGCCTGCGCGAGATCGTCGGCGACGAGGCCGACGGCTGGCTCGCGCTCTACGGCGACGTCCTGCGCACCGGCCGGCCGATCCGCTTCCAGCGCGAACTGGTCGCCACCGGGCGCTACCTCGAACTCGCCGCCTTCCGCATCGAGCCGCCGTCGCGCCGACAGGTCGCGGTGCTGTTCCAGGACATCACGGCCCGGCGACGCGTGGAGCACCTGCTCCATTCCAAGGCGGCCGACCTGGAGGCGGAGGTGGTGGCGCAACGGCGCGACCGCGACCGCGTCTGGACGCTCTCGCCGGTCCTCAAGGTCGTGGCCACCCCCGACGGGCGGATCGAGGCGGTGAACCCCTCGTGGAGCCGGACGCTGGGCTGGTCGCCGGCCGAGACGGTGGGCCGCCACGTGCCCAACTTCTTCGCGCCCGAGGAGCGCGCCGCCGCCGAAGCGGCGCTGGAACGGCTCGCGGCCGGCGCCTCGACCGATCTCGAACTGACCTGCCTGACCAAGGACGGCGGCACCTGCCGGGTGCTGTGGACCATCGTGCCGGCCGACGGCCTGCTCTACGGCTTCGGCCGCGACATCACCGAGCAGCGCCACGCCGAGGAGGCTCTGCGCCAGTCGCAGAAGCTGGAGGCGGTGGGCCAGCTCACCGGGGGCGTGGCCCACGACTTCAACAACCTGCTCACCATCATCCGCTCCTCGGTCGAGTTCCTGCGCCGGCCCGACCTCGCGCCCGAGCGCAAGCGCCGCTACCTCGACGCGGTCTCCGACACGGTGGACCGGGCGGCGAAGCTGACGGGTCAACTCCTGGCCTTCGCCCGGCGGCAGGCGCTCAAGCCCGAGACCTTCGATGTCGGCGAGCGGCTGCGCAGCATCTCGGAGATGCTCGATTCGGTGACCGGCGCGCGCATCCGCGTGGTGACCGATCTGCCCGGCGCGCCCTGCTTCGTGCGCGCCGATGCGAGCCAGTTCGAGACGGCCCTGGTCAACATGGCGGTCAACGCCCGCGATGCCATGGACGGCGAGGGCCGCCTGACCCTGCGCCTCGACGGCGCCGTCCCGATGCCGCCGATCCGCGGCCATGCCGGCGCGGCCGGACCCTTCGTCGCGGTCTCGGTCGTCGACACCGGCACCGGGATCGCCACCCCCGACCTCTCCCGCATCTTCGAGCCGTTCTTCACCACCAAGGAGGTCGGCCGGGGCACGGGGCTCGGCCTTTCCCAGGTGATCGGCTTTGCCAAGCAATCGGGCGGGGACGTGGACGTGTGGAGCCGCGCGGGCGAGGGCACCACCTTCACCCTCTACCTGCCCGAGGTCGCCGCCCCCCTCGAAGCCCCCGCCCCCGCCCGGCCGAGGCCGGATGCGGATGCCGAGGCGCATCTGCGGATTCTCGTGGTCGAGGACAACCTCGAAGTCGGCCGCTTCTGCACCCAGATCCTGGAAGAACTCGGCCACCAGCCGGTCTGGGCCGAGAACGCCGAGGCGGCCCTGGTCGAGCTGGAACGCACCGAGACGCCGTTCGAGGCGGTCTTTTCCGACGTCGTGATGCCCGGCATGGGCGGCATCGCGCTCGCCCGTATCCTGCGGGAGCGCTACCCCGATCTGCCGGTGGTCCTCACCTCCGGCTACAGCCACGTCCTGGCGCAGGACGACGCGCACGGGTTCGAGCTGCTGAGGAAGCCGTATTCGGCGCAGGAACTGGGGCGGGTGCTGCGGGAGATGGCGGGGCGGCGGGTGAAGAACGCGGCCGTGCCGTCCTGAAGCATCCTCCCGAAAGGCCGTTGCCGGCTTTCGGAAAAAGATGATGCAGGATCAACGACCGAGCGCGTCGGCCCGCGAGGAAGGGCGAGAGAGGCGCAAGGCAAAGGGGATCGGAAAGCAACGGCGCTCGTCAGGCGGCCAGGCGCGGAAACACCAGCGTCTGATGCAGGGCCACGCCGGCGGTCACGCCGTCGGCGGACGCCCAGGCCACGCTGTGCGGAGACCGTGCCGCGTCCCCGGCCGCGTAGACACCGGGAACCGTCGTCTCCTTCATCGCGTCGGTGCGGATCACCGGTCCGAGCATGCCCTCGTCCACGGCGCAGCCGAGTTGTTCGGCGAGCGGGCTGTTCAGGCGGTAGCGGGGGCCGACGAAGAGGGCCTCCAGCGGGAGCGTCCGGCCATCCGCCAGGACGAGTGCCGAGAGGGCCCGCCCCTCGCCCGCAAGCGCCCGGATCGGCCCGGGTTCGATTCCGACGTTGCGGGCGGCGAGCCGGGCGCAGACCTCCGCATCGGGCGCCGGGCTTCCGTTCAGGAAGAGCGTGGTCGGGCCCCATTCCGCGACCAGTTCGGCCTGATGGACCGATACGGCGCCGGCCGACAGCACGCCGAGGACGCGCCCGGAAAACTCGAAGCCGTGGCAATAGGGGCAGTGCAGCACGCTCGCGCCCCAGCGCTCCGCCAGACCGGGAAGATCGGGCAGGATATCGCTGATGCCGAAGGCGAGGACAAGCTTGGACGCGGCGAGGCTTTGTCCCCCGGCCAGCGAGACGGCAAAGCCGTCGCCTGCGGCTCGCGCCGACACCGCCTCCCCCGTGACGAAGGTGGCGTTCGGGTAGCCCGCGAGTTGCGCGCGGGCCGTCGCGATCATCGCCAGCGGATTCTCGCCGTCCTGCGCGAAGACGCCGTGCGAGGCGGCGGCAAACCGGTTGCGGGGCGCGCCGGCATCGACGACGCAGACCTTCCGGCGCCCTCGGGCGATGTAGAGCGCCGCGGAGAGGCCGGCGAAGCTGCCGCCGACGATGATCGCATCATACCGCATGGGCCGTCTCCAGGTTGAAGTCGCCGCCGCGCGCCGCGAGGCGGGCATGGAAGTCGGCGCTGAGCGCGGCCAGCGTGATCCGCCCGAGCTGCGCCATCAGAAGCGCCTCCGCCTCGCGGAAGCTCTCGTCCATGGCGGCATTGACCGCCTGTTCGACGAGGCAGCCGGGCGCCTCGCTCCGGTTGCCCATGGCGAAGATTTCGGGGGCGCCGAGCGCGTCGTAGATGTCGCGCAGGGTGACGGCCCCGAAATCGCAGGCGATCCGCCAGCCGCCGCCATGCCCCTTCTCCGAGCGGACGTAACCCCGGTCGCGCAGGCCCGCCATGATGCGACGGACCACGACGGGATTGGTCTGCATCACGCCGGCAAGGAACTCGGAGGTCACCGGCCCCTCGATCTCGGCCATGTGCAGAAGCACGTGGAGGACGCCCGAAAGCTTGCTGTCCCGTCTCATGTAACTTTACATGTTTCATGAGACGGCAGCTGTCAAGCGCGTCGAGCGGCAGGCCCCGAACGCAAGAAGGCCCGCCTCCCGGCGAGCCTTCCTCCTGTCATGCCGCCCGATCACCGACCGGGCGACGTCGGAAATCCCCTGAAAACTACGGCTGCCCGGCGGGCTTGTTGGTCGCGGGCGGGTTGGTCGGCGCCGTGGTCTGGCCGGCGGCCGGCGGGGTTACGGGCGGCGTCGCGGGGGCGGTGGTCGTGGTGTTGGCCGGAGGCGTGGTCGTGCCCGTGGTGTCCTTCTTCTCGTCCTTGCAGGCTGCGAGGCCGAGGGCGAGCAGGCCGAGAACCGGGATCAGCTTGATGGCGCGCATGGTGTTCCTCCGTATCGTTGGGCCCCTCCACGCGCCGCCGCGGGCGGCCGGCGCATCGGACAGGGCACAGACGGTCTTTGCCGTGCTGTGGCAAAGCTGAGAACGCGTTGCGGCCCCGAACCGTTCAACATTCGCGTGGGCAGTGACCCAAAGAATGGGGGATGAGCGCCGAATTTCAGGTCGACATAAGCGGGATGAAATCGGAGGCCCCGCCGTTCAGACCTTACCGGACCGGCAAAACCTGGCAGGTTTCGCAGAAGAAGGTCGAGCGTCCGCCCTGCACGATCCGGCCGACCCGGCCCGTACAGCCCTTGGTCGGGCAGGCATGGCCCACCCGGTCGTAGACGCGGAAGCCGTGCTGGAAGGCGCCGCGCTCCCCGTCCGGCCGGGCATAGTCGCGCAAGGTGGAGCCGCCGGCCGCCACCGCCTCGCTCAGCACCGCCTTGATCTCCTTGACGAGTGTCTTCGCCTTTGGTGCCGGCGAACCGTCGGGCTTGGCGAGCGCGCCTGCCGGCAAGGCCGGGTGGAGGCCCGAGCGGTGCAGCGCCTCGCAGACATAGATGTTGCCCAGACCCGCGATCAGGCGCTGGTCGAGGAGTGCTGCCTTCAGCGGCGTGATCTTTTTGGCGAACAGGCGCGCGAGCCGGGGCGCGTCGAGGGCGTCGGAGAGGGGCTCGACGCCCATGCTGGCGAAGTGGCGGCAGGTCTCGAGGTCGCGCGTGGCCACGAGGTCCATGAAGCCGAAGCGGCGGGCGTCGTTGTAGGTGACGGTGGCGCCGTTGGCGAAGGCCATCACCACGTGGTCGTGCTTGGGCGTGCCGAGCGCCCCTTCGAGGTAGAAGTCGCCCGGCGAGAGGTTCGAGCCGTCGGGCAGGCGCACATCGAAGCGCCCGCTCATGCCGAGATGCAGGATCAGGCTCTCGCCGGAATCGAGATGCGCCGTGAGGTACTTGGCCCGGCGCGCCAGTTCCAGCACCGTGGTGCCCTCCAGCCGCTCGGCGAAGCGCTCGGGGAAGGGGAAGCGCAGGTTCGGCCGACGCAGGGTGACGCGGGCGACGCGCGCCCCGACCATCGCGGGGGCGAGCCCCCGGCGCACGGTCTCGACTTCGGGCAGTTCGGGCATGGTCGTGCGAGAGAAGCGGCGGCGGGAAAGAAAGCTGTAGCGCCCTCCCCGCCCCCGGCGCGAGCCCCGCCGGCCCGTGCCGGGCGGCCAAGGTGTCGCGCTGGCCGCCGGGCCTCCCCCGGGAACCGTTCTCGGGGCTCACGGCTTGCTCCCGGCCAAGGTCCTTTCGGTGCGCCTCTCTGGCTGGAGCGGCCTCCCCTCCGGTGAGAGCGGGTCGGCCGGTCGTCGGAGTCAGCACGGCATGAGCGCCCACCCCTACCGGTTCGGGATCGAGGAAGAGTATTTCCTCGCCGACGCCGAGACCCGCGGCACGCCGCGCCGCTCGGTCAAGCCGTTCCATCAGGCGGCCGGCGAGCGGCTGCCCGAGATCGGGCGCGAGCTGCTGCAATGTCAGGTCGAGGTCTGCACCCCGCCCTCCACGGCGTTCCCGGCCGCCCACGCCGCGCTGCGGGAGCAGCGGCAGGCCTTGGCGGATCTGGGCCGCGAGCACGGGCTCCTCGTCTTCGCCGCCGGCACACACCCCATCGCCGACTGGGCGCGGCAATTGCCGACCAAGGGCGACCGCTATCGCGGTATCCTGCGCGACGTGGGCCTCGCCGGGCGGCGCAGCCTGATCTGCGGCATGCACGTCCATGTCGAGGTCGCCGACCCCGACCGGCGCGTCGCGCTGATGGACCGGCTGCTGCCGTTCCAGCCGCTGCTGTTCGCCCTCTCCGCCTCCTCGCCGTTCTGGCAGGGCAAGCCGACGGGGCTCGCCGCCTACCGCCTCAGCGCCTTCGGCGAACTGCCGCGCACCGGCCTGCCCGACCTGATGGGCGATGCGGAGGCTTACACGCGCTACGTGCGCATCATGACCAATGCCGGCTCGATCCAGGATGCGAGCTTCCTGTGGTGGTCCCTGCGCCCCTCGATCAAGTTCCCGACGCTGGAACTGCGCATCGCCGATTCCTGCACCCGGCTCGCCGACGCCATCGCGGTGGCGGCCCTGTTCCGCTGCCTCGTGCGGCTGGTCGAGCGCCGGCCCGACATCAATGCCGGGCTCACCGGCGTCTCGCGGGCGATCGCGGCGGAGAACCTGTGGCGGGCCCAGCGCAGCGGGGTCGAGGCCGAGCTGATCGACGAGGCGTCCGAGCAGGCCTTCCCCTTCGACGCCGCCCTCGACACGCTGCTCTCGCTGATCGCGGAGGATGCCGAGGCCCTGGGCTGCACCGAAGAGGTGGCCGACGCCCGCCGCATCCTGCGCGAAGGCACCAGTGCCGACCGGCAGATCGCCGCGTTCGAGGGCACCCGCGGCGGCGACACCAGCAACCGCCAGGCCCTCGACGCGGTGGTGGACTGGCTCGCCGAGACCACGCGGGCGGGGTGAGGGACGTTAACCGAACAGACCCGCGAGGCTCACGAGGCTGAGACCCGTGATCAGGAGCCCCACCACGACCATCAGCCCCCGCGCCGGGATCACCCGCACCAGCAGGGCGGCGATGGGTGCTGCGAACAGCCCGCCGAGGACGAGGCCGGCGATGGTGGTCCAGTGGGTCAGCCCGCCGAGCAGGGTGAAGGACAACCCACTCGCCACCGCGACGAAGAACTCCGCTGCGTTGACCGAGCCGATCGAGGTACGCGGATCCTGCCCGCGGCCGACCAGCGAGGTCGTCACCACCGGTCCCCATCCGCCGCCGCCGATCGCATCGACGAAGCCGCCGCCGAGCGCCAGCGGCACCACGGCACGCGGCGGCTCGTGGCTGACCTTCACGGCCCGGAACGCCTTCGACAGGACGTAGAGCCCCATCAGGAGCAGGTAGACCGAGACGAACGGCTTGATCGCCTCGCCATCGACCGAGGTGAGGAGATAGGCGCCTGCCACCGCGCCGATCACGCCGGGGATCAGCAGGCGCCGAAACAGCGGCCCGTCCACATTGCCGAGCCGCCAGTGCGAGACGCCGGAGAAGGCGGTGGTGAAGATCTCGGCGACGTGCACGGAGGCCGAGGCCGCCGCCGGCGGCACCCCCGTGGAGAGCAGGAAGGTCGTCGAGGTGATGCCGTAGGCCATGCCGAGCGCGCCATCGACGGTCTGCGCCGCGAGCCCGACCGCCGCCGCGGTCCAGAAACCGCGGCTCGTCAGCCCGTCGCGAACCGCTTGGACGGTGCCGGCATCGGCGAGGGCCGCGAACAGGGCTGCGGCGGCGACCACAAGGAGGCCCGCGAGCCCGACCAGGGCGAGCGTGCGCGGCTCGACGCGCTTTGCCGGCCGCGCGGCGGCGGAGGACGATCCGGCCATCGGGAAACGATCCATGCGAGAAGGAGCCGACAGGCTAAGGACTTGGACAGGTCGAGCAAGGGAGCGGACTTCCCAAGTTCAACGCGCGCCGAGGCCCAAACTCTCCGTCGCCCTCCTGCGGGGGAAGGTCCTTTTCCGGGAACCGCGCTTCTCCAGATTCGCCGGCCGGATCAGCCCTTCTCGAACGGGTTCTTCGTCGTGCGCAGGGACAGCCGGATCGGCGCGCCGGGTAGGTCGAAGGCTTCGCGCAGGCCGTTGACGAGGTAGCGGGTGTAGGATTTCGGCAGGGCGTCGAGCTGGTTGCCGAACAGGGCGAAGTGCGGCGGGCGGCTCTTCACCTGGGTGGCGTAGCGGATCTTGATGCGCCGGCCGGAGACCGCGGGCGGCGGGTTGCGCTGCGTCGCTTCGGTGAGCCACGCATTGATCCGCGCCGTCGAGACGCGCCGGCTCCACACCTCGGAGGCATCGACGACCGCCTGCATCAGCTTGTCGATGCCGTCGCCGGCAAGCCCCGAGAGCGGCACCACCGAGACGCCGCGCACCTGCGGCAGCAGGCGGGTGCAGTCTTCCCGGAGGGTCTTGAGCAGGCCCGGCTGGTCGGCGACGAGATCCCACTTGTTGAGGCCGATCACCAGGGCGCGGCCCTCGCTCTCGACGAGATCGACGATGGTGAGATCCTGCTTCTCGAACGGGATCGTCGCATCAAGGAGCACGACCACGACCTCGGCGAAGCGCACGGCGCGCAGGCCGTCGGAGACCGCGAGCTTCTCCAGCTTGTCGTCGATGCGCGCCCGGCGGCGCATGCCGGCGGTGTCGTGCAGCTTGATCCGGCGCCCGCGCCACTCCCAGTCGAGGGAGATCGAATCGCGGGTGATGCCGGCCTCGGGGCCGACCAGCAGGCGGTCCTCGCCGATCATCCGGTTGATCAGGGTGGACTTGCCGGCATTCGGCCGCCCGACGATGGCGACGCGCAGGCCCTTGCCGCCCTCCCCGTCCTCGTCCTCCTCGTCGGGTTCGGGCAGAACCTCGCGCAGGGCATCCTGCAACGAGCCCAGGCCCTCGCCGTGCTCGGCGGAAAACGGGATCGGATCGCCGAGCCCCAGCGAGAACGCGTCGTAGGCGCCGGCCATGCCGGCGCCGCCCTCGGCCTTGTTGGCGATGAGGATGACGGGGCAGCCGGCGCGGCGCACCAGTTCGGCGAAGGGCCGGTCGGACGGCAGGACGCCGGCGCGGGCGTCGATGACGAACAGCACCGCGTCGGCTTCGAGAATGGCGGCCTCGGTCTGGGCGCGCATGCGGCCGAGCAGCGAGTCGGCGTCCGCCTCTTCGAGGCCCGCGGTGTCGATGACGCGGAAGGCGACGTCGCCGATGAAGCCCTCGCCCTCGCGGCGGTCGCGGGTCACGCCGGGGCGGTCATCCACCAGGGCGAGCTTGCGCCCGACCAGCCGGTTGAACAGGGTCGACTTGCCGACATTCGGGCGTCCGACGATCGCGACGGTCGGCAGATCCATGGGAAACAACAGTCTCGTCAGGCGCGCGGGCGAGAGGGCCCGACGCGCATCATCGTTACGAAGATAGGCGGTTCCGGCCGCGCCGTCAGCGGGTGATCGGCGGCGGGGCGGCGTTCTCGGGCTTGGCTTCCGTCACGGTGACGGCGCCACCGGCCACAAGCGCTTGGTAGATCTCGACCCGCTGACGCAGGCTCTGGGGTGTCTCGCCGTCGGCGCTGATCTGGTCGAACCAGCGGCCGGCGCCCTCGATGTCGCCGCGCTTGAGCGCCGTCAGGCCGAGCATCTCGCGGGCGGTGTGGCGGAAGGCGTTGGTCGGGGCGGCAAGCCCCTGGAGGCCGGTCAGCGCCGCATTCGGATCGGTGCCGTCGAGGCGCAGCAGCGCCGCGCGCAGGCGGGCGAGGTCGCGCAGGGCATCGCCGATGCCGGTGTCGGCGGCGAGCTTGTCGTAGGCGTCCGCTCCGGCGGCGGCATCGCGCTTGGCCGCCTCGGCGGCGAGGCGGAAGCGGGCGAGCAGGGCGTAGCCCCCCGGCCCGTCGGCTTGGATCGCGGCGAAGTCGCGGTCAGCCTCCTCCGCCTTGCCGTCCTTGGCGAGGCGGTTGGCCTTGTCGAAACGCTCGGAGGCCGCCTCGGCGCGGGTGCGCTCGGCATGGCGCCAGTAATTGTAGCCGCCGACGCCGGCCACGAGGAGGACCGCCAGGGTGATGATCAGCGCATTGTAGCGCTTCCAGATGTTGGCGATCTGGTCGCGGCGGTAATCCTCGTCGACCTCGCGGATGAACTCGTTGTTCTCGGCCATGACAAATCCGGGCGCTCCTCGCGGAGCGCGCTCGCCTCGCTCGTCGTCGTATCGAGGGCGCCTAGCACAGCGCCCCCGCTTTGGCGAATGGGGGGCTCAAGTCTGTCAGGGCCATCGCTCGAAGCCGCTTGAGCGGCTTCGCGGCGCGAAGAGCGCCGCGCGGAGCGGCTTTTCGGGGCTTTAGCCTCGGAAAGCATCGAGCGGAGCGACAGCCTGAGGTCGCGGAGGCGACCGCCGGCGCTTGAGGCCGGAGTCAAACCAGGGTGATCGCTTCGAGCGATCGCCCTGTCAGGCCTGTCCCGGCCAGGCGGCGACGCCGATGAGCAGCGGGTGCAGGTACTTGCCGAACACGAACCACGCGATGACGCCGACGACCACGGCGATGGCGTCGTTGCGCCAGCCGGCCGGCGCGGCCTGCCCGCCATGTTGCTGCGCCACCTGCCCCGCCGTCAGCGCGCGGCGCTTGGCGCTGATGCGGGCGGCGACCGCCCAGGCGAGGAAGGAGCCGAACAGCAGGATCGAGCCGAGATCGCCGTTGGCCAAGAGGTGGGCGGTCGCCCAGATCTTCACGGACAGCAGCATCGGGTGCTTGAGCCGGGCGCGGAGATGGCCGGGCAGGTAGGTCGCCGCGAGGCTGATGAAGGCGAACAGCGTCAACAGCACCGCGAGATGCCGGGTCCAGAGCGGCGGCGACCAGACCGGGATCATGCCCTCCTGCCGGTAGAGCCCGTAGCCGTAGACGGTCAGGATCAGGCCGAGCACCGAGAGCAGGGTGTAACCGAGCTTGAACCGGCCCTCGCCCACTCGCCCGATCACCTCCGCGCGTTTGGCCCGGGCCATGGAGAAGGCGTGCGTGCCGAGAAACAGCACGAGGCCGAGGATCATAACCAGCATGGGGCAGCCTGTGGACGGCGCTCGCTCCGGCGGATGCGGACAAGCTCCCTGTAACGGTTCAAAACGCAATCCTTTGGCGATGTCCAGACTGACTCGCCCCCTCGTCGCAGCGCTCGCGCTCTCCTGCGGCTCCGTGCCGCCGGCCCACGCCGCCGCGGAACCGCCGCTCTCGGCGCTGACCCTGACGGGGCCGGAGCGGACGCTGTTCTCCGCCACCCGCGATGCCTGCGACGGCGCCGACGTGCCCGATGCGCCCGCCCGCGCCTTTCGCGACGCGTCAGGTCAGATCGCGGTCTTCGGCCTGCACTACCGCAACCGGGCCCTGCGCGGCCCCGATCTCGACAGTCTCAAGCTCGATTGCCGCGTGGTGCTCGATTCCGGCGAGAAGCCCGACCCGGCGCTCTACGACGACCGCTCGTGGATCACCGCCACCTGGACCGAGGACGGGACCCGCGTCGCCGCCCTCCTCCACCACGAGTATCAGGCCAACGAGCATGAGGGCCGCTGCCGCTCCAAGGTCTACATGGAGTGCTGGTACAACACGGTCACCGCGGCCTTCTCCCGCGATGGCGGCCGGAGCTTTTCCCGCGCGGCGCCGCCCGTTGTGGTGGCGGGCGCGCCGTTCCGGCAGGAGGAGGGCCAGGGCCGGCACCGGGGCTTCTTCAACCCCTCCAATATCTTCGGCGAGGGGCGCTTCCGCTACTTCCTCGCCTCGACCACGGGCTGGGACCGATCGGGCAGCGATCAGGCGGCGGGCGTCTGCCTGTTCCGCACCGAGCGGCCGGAGGATCCGGCGAGCTGGCGCGCCTGGACCGGGACCGGCTTCACCGCCGCCTTCCCCGACCCCTACCGCAAGGCGGTCAAACTCGCCGACACCTGCCGGCCGGTCGGGCCGTTCCCCGCCCCCGTCGGCGCGGTGGTGCGCCACCGCGGCACGGGCGCCTGGATCGCCGTGTTCATGGCGGCCAAGGGCGGCGCGTTTCCGGAATCGGGCTTCTATTGGAGCACGTCGCGCGACCTGCTGACCTGGGACGTGCCGCGTCTGCTGATCGCCGGGGCCACGCTCTACGACGATCCCTGCAAGGCCGGGGGCCGGCTGATCGCCTACCCGTCGCTGCTCGATCCGGGGGCCAAGGGGCGCAACTTCGACGATGTCGGCGAGGGCGCGCTCCTGACCTTCGCGACCCTTCGCCTTGAGGGCTGCGCCATCACCTCCGACCGCGACCTCGTGCGGCGGCCGGTGGCGATCAAGGTCTGGCCGTGAGCGCCCGCCTCAGCCGAGGCCGAGCGCCGCCTTCTCCTCGAGATAGGCCGCGTGCACGGCGTCCCGGCCGTAGGCACGCTCCAGCCGGCGCACGGTGAAGTGGGCGCGGGCCATGGACTGGAAGTGGTCCATGAAGGCGGCGTTGACGGCAGCGCCGCCGAGTGCCCCGATCACCGGCACGGCCTGGGCCGCGACCTTCTGCGAGACGACGAGGCCGAACCGGGCGGCGATCTGCGCGGTGAGCCGCACCAGCGGCGGCGCGCCGGCATCGAGCAGCGAGCGGTGCGCGGCGTAGCGGGCGGCTTCCGACATGGTCTTGGCCAGAGCCGCCCGCACCGCGAAGTAGCCGCTGTCGGCGACCGTCGTCTGGGTGCCGGCCCGTCCGCCGAGCGCGAAGACCTGCACGCAGGCGAGCGCGCTCTCGGGATCGCTCAGATCCTCGCCCTCTTCCCGGGCGATCTCGGCGATGGAGCGCAGCATGAGCGTCGTCGAGACCGGCAGCTCGACCGCCAGCGTCGCGAGGCCGAGCACGCCGCCGACCGCACCGGTCACCGCGGCGAGCGCCTTGTGGCGGGTGTCGCTCGATCCGAGCAGGCGGCTCAGGCGCCCGCCGGCCTCGGTTTCGATGCGCTCCAGCGCGGTGCCGGCGGGTTTCACAGCCTTGTCCGGCAGGGTCGCGAGCGCGACCCGCAGGGCCGTGCGCATCGCGCCTTCCGTGGCGCTGGCCACCGTCTCGGTGATGGGGGCCGGCAGCGCGCGGCCGATCATGTCGAGGGGCGCGCCGGCCGCGGCCGAGAGCCGGGAGGCGAGCCCCGGCTTCTCCAGCACGGCTACCGCGCGCCGCAGGACGGCGCGGTCCTCCTCCGACAGAGGCTTTCCGGCCGGCGGATCGATCGGGACCGGCAGGGTTTCTCCGGCAACGGCAAGGTCGTTCACGTCTGCGCCCTCGCGACTTTGGGCGGGATGTCGGGACCCGCTTCGGCTGAGGCAAGACCGACGGGGCCGGTTGGGTTCCCCTGCACGTTGTCGGGCGCAGCCTCGGCCGGGCCCTCCGCGGGCGCCGTGCGCTGCGGGATGCGTCCCACGGCAAAGCACAGGGCGACGACGGGGATGCCGACCGCCGCGGTCATCGCGAAGAAGGTCGGGAAGCCGTAGGCCGCCACCACGAAGCCGGAGGTGCCGGCGACCAGCTTGCCCGGCAGAGCGTAGAGCGAGGAGAACAGGGCGTATTGCGTGGCCGCGAAGCCCGGCGTGGTCAGGCTCGACATGTAGGCGATCAGCGCGATGCCGGCGAAAGAGCCGCACAGGCTCTCGATCGAGACCGCGATGGCGAGGCGCCATTGCTCCGGCTCGCCCAGCGCCAGCCACGCCAGCGACAGGTGCGAGGCGGCGGCGATGAAGGCGCCGATCACCAGGGTCGGGAACATGCCGAGCCGGGCGATCGACCATCCGCCGGCAAAGCCGCCGGCGATCCCGACCCAGATGCCGAACAGCTTGACGATGGTGGCGATCTCCGCCTTGCCGTAGCCGAGCGTGATGTAGAGCGGGTTGGCCATCACGCCGGAGACGAAGTCCGGCATCCGGTAGAGCGCGACGAGCGCCAGCACCGCGAACAGGGCGTTGCCCATCCGGGCGTGGAGTTCCGTCAGCGGCTCCAGCACGGCGCGGCGCACGGCGGCGGGCAGGTCGCGCTTGCCCGTCGCCGCCTCGCGCGGCCGGTCGTAGGGCGTGGCGAGGAGCGCCGCGATCAGGCCGACGCCCATCAGCGCGGCCATGCAGAGATAGGCGAGCGTCCAGCCGCCATAGGCCGCGACGTAGAGCGCTCCGGCCCCCGCCAGGATCAGCCCGAACCGGTAGCCGAGGTTCGAGGTGGCGGCCATGATGCCTTGCAGGTCGGTGCCCGCCGCCTCGATACGCCAGCCGTCGATCACCACATCCTGGGTGGCGGCGCAGAAGGCGACGAGGAAGGCGCCGAGGCCGATGAGCGCGAGATGGTCCTTCGGATCGGCGAAGGCCATCAGGACGAGCGCCAGGGCGGTGGCGATCTGCGTCACGATCATCCAGGCGCGCTTGCGGCCGAGGCGCCGGGCCAGGAACGGCACGTCGACCCGGTCGATCGAGGGCGCCCAGAGAAACTTCAGCGAGTAGGGCAGCGCGACGTAGCTGAACAGGCCGATCGTCTTGATGTCGATGCCGGAATCGGCGAGCCGCAGGGTGAAGGTGCCGAGCACGAGCAGCAGCGGCAGGCCGGAGGAGAAGCCGAGCGCCAGCATCTGCGCGACGCGCTTGTCCTCGGTGATGTCGCGCAGGCGCAGCTTGCGCGGCTGCGCTTTCGCGGGCGTGTCCTTGGGAAGCGTCTTGGAGTTCGCCGCATCTGCCATCGCGTAAAACTCCCTGGAGCCCTCGCCCGTCGGGCGGGGTTGCATGGATCTGGGACGCCGCGCGGAGCCGGGCGTCCGGACACTCGCGCATCTTTGACACCGACTCCGCAGAAAACATGACGGACCTGCGGCCCTCAGGCCCCGTCACGTCCCTTGCGGCCCCCGCGCAGAGTCGGAATCCTGGGCTGCGTATAGAGCAGACATGGTTGATAGAACCGTAATGACAGGCTCCCGCACGATGACAGGTCCGCAGGGCGCTCCGTGCTTCGCCGCACGGAACGGGGGAGGGGCGGGCTCGTTGGAGTCGCGGGGCCGGACGCTACGGAATGCGTCGGGTGACTCCGGTTCGCCTGCCGCGCTCGAAAGCGGCATGCCTGTGTTGGCGTAGAGATGACGGGTTTTCCCAAAGGAGCGAGCCTACCCTCGGGCGTCACGGTGGAGGTCTTCGCGGCAGCCTTCGAGGCCAGCCCGACGCCGATGGTGGTCACCGATCCGCGGCGGGGCGACAACCCGGTGGTCTGGGCCAACGGCGCTTTTCTCGGGCTCACGGGCTATGTCCGCGAGGAACTCTACGGCCGGAATTGCCGCATGCTGCAAGGTCCCCTCACCGATACAGCGGTGCTTGAGACGATGCGGTCGGCGCTCGACGCCGGCCGGCCGTTCGAGGGCGAGCTGCTCAATTACCGCAAGGACGGCACGTCGTTCTGGAACGGCATGACGATCAACCCCGTCTGCGACGAGGCGGGCCGGATCCTGTTCTTCTTCTCGGCTCAGGCCGACATGACCGACAAGCACCACCTGGAACTGGCGATGCGCGACGCCAACGACGCGCTGGAGCGCGAGGTGAGCGAGCGGACCGCCGACCTGCGCTCGGCCCTGGAACAGAAGACCGCGCTGCTCCACGAGGTCGATCACCGGGTCAAGAACAACCTCCAGGTCATCTCCTCGCTGATGCTGCTGAAGGCTCGCCGCACGCCGGAGGGCGACGCCCGCAACGCGCTTCAGGCCATGGCCGACCGGATCGGCGCCCTCTCCACGGCCCACCGGATGCTGTATTCGGAGGGCGACGTCACCCGCTTCGACTTCAGGGAGTTCACCGCCGACCTGATCGCCGACCTCGCCGCCGGCCTCGACCGGGACCGCACCCGGATCGAGACGGAGATCGAGGCGCTGGCGCTCTCCGCCGCCATGGCCGCCCCGCTGGCGCTGCTGATCCACGAATTGACGACGAACGCCCTGCACCACGCCTTCCCGGAGGCGCGCCGCGGCCGGGTCGCGATCGAGGCACACCGTTTCGAGGCGGGGATGCGCCTCGTCATTCAGGACGACGGCATCGGCATGGCCGCGGTGCCCTCCAACCCCGCCGGCTTCGGCCGCACCCTGGTCGAGATGGTGGTGCGCCAGTTGCGCGGCACCCTCGAATGGTCGGATGCCGGGCCCGGCACGCGGATCACGATCACGATCCCGCTCGTCGGAACCGACGCATTGTGACGGACATGCGCCTCCGCATTCCGGGCCGTTTCCACCGGAAACCGGTCCCGCGACGGGCCGCGCCGCTTCCCTCAGCGGCGAATCCGGCGAATCCATTCGGGGCGGGGGCAACAACGACGCCGGGAGAACCGCGATGCCCGAGATGAGGGAGGCGCCCCTGCGCATCCTCGTCGTCGAGGACGAGGTGCTGATCGCCCTCGAACTGGAATGCCTGCTGGAAGACCTCGGCCATGTCAGCGTCGGCGTCGCGGGCTGCTCGGCGGACGCCATCGCGCTGGGCCGCACCGCCTTGCCGGACGTGGCGCTCGTGGACATCCACCTCATCGACGGGCCGACCGGCGTGGAGGTGGCGCGCCAGTTGAGCCGCGACCCGCGGGTCACCGTGGTGTTCATGACCGCCAACGCCAAGCGCATCCCGCGGGATTTCGCGGGCGCCCTCGGGGTGATCGCCAAGCCCTATTCCGAGCGCGCCGTGGCGGGCGCCCTCGACTACGTCGCCCAGCGCCGCGCCGGCCACCCGCCCTCCGCCGAGACCCTCGACGGCTTCCACCTCGCCCCGGCCGCCGGCGGCGGGGACTGGACCGGGGGAATGTGAGGCGCCGCCGGCCCAGGTCCGGGTCGGCCCCGTGGCCTCACGCCTTCGGCACGTTCCGCTCCAACTCGTCGAGCCACGCCCGGGCGCTGGCATCCGAGGGCGCGCGCCAATCGCCGCGGGGCGAGAGCGAGCCGCCGGCCGAGACCTTCGGGCCGTTGGGGAGCGCCGAACGCTTGAACTGGCTGAAGCGGAAGAAGCGATCGAGGAAGACGCCGAGCCAGCGCCGGATCTCGGCCAAGTCGTAGGCGACGCGCTTGGCTTGCGGGAAATCCGGCGGCCAGTCGCCGACCGCCGCGTCCCCCCAGGCATGGAGCGCGAGGAAGGCGATCTTCGACGGCCGGAAGCCGTGACGCAGGGTGAACCAGAGATTGAAGTCCTGCAGGGCGTAGGGACCGATCTTGGCCTCCGTGCTCTGCGGCCCCTCGCCTTCCGAGGCCGGCACCAGTTCGGGCGAAATCTCGGTGTCGAGCACCGCCCGGAGCGTGCGGTTCTCCGCCTCGCCGAACTGCCCGGACGCGATCACCCAACGGATCAGGTGCTGGATCAGGGTCTTGGGTACGCCGGCATTGACCCCGTAATGGCTCATCTGGTCGCCGACCCCGTAGGTGCTCCAGCCGAGCGCCAGTTCCGAGAGATCGCCGGTGCCGATGACGATGCCGCCGTGCTGGTTGGCCAGCCGGAACAGGTAGTCGGTGCGCAGGCCCGCCTGCACGTTCTCGAAGGTGACGTCGTAGACCGCCTCGCCCCGCCCGAACGGGTGGCCCATATCGGCCAGCATCTGCCGCGCGGCCGGGCGGATGTCGATCTCCTCCGAGGTGGTGCCGAGCGCCCGCATCAGGGCGTGGGCGTTGGTCTTGGTCTCGTCGGAGGTGGCAAAGCCCGGCAGGGTGTAGGCCAGGATATTTTTCCGCGGGAGGTCGAGTTTATCGAAGGCTTTGGCGACGACGATCAGCGCGTGCGTCGAGTCGAGGCCGCCGGAAACCCCGATCACCGCCCGCTTCGTGCCGGTTGCGGCGAGCCGCTGGGCGAGGCCGGCGACCTGAATGTTGTAGGCCTCGTAGCAATCCTGCGCGAGGCGGGCGGGGTCGGCCGGCACGAAGGGAAAGCGCTCGACCCGACGCTCGAGCCCCAGATCGCTCGTCGGCGGATCGAGCCGGAAGGGGATTGTCCGCCACGGCGGGGTGTCGTGTTGGCGGGCGTTGTCGTCGAGGCTGCCGGCCTGAAGCCGCTCCTGGGCGATGAGATCGAGGTCGATATCGGCCAGCGTCACGACCGGCGCTTGAGGGAAGCGCTGCCCTTCCGCCAGCCGCACGCCGTTCTCGTCAATGCTGGTCTGCCCGTCCCAGGACAGGTCGGTAGTGGATTCCCCCGTCCCGGCCGCCGCGTAGACGTAGGCGCACAGGCCGCGCATCGAGGCGGCGCGGGTCAGCAGGGCGCGGGAATCGGCCCGACCCACGGTGATCGGGCTGCCCGAGGGGTTGGCGATCACGGTGGCGCCGGCGAGCACCGCATCCATGCCCGGCGTCTGCGGCACCCAGAGATCTTCGCAGACCTCGATCGCGAGGCGGAAGCCCGGCAGGTCGTCGGCGGCGAAGATCAGGTCGGTGCCGAACGGCGCCTCCCTCCCGCCGAGGCGGATCGTCTCGGCCGTGATGCCGGCGCCGGAGGCGAAGTGGCGCTTCTCGTAGAACTCCCGGTAGTTCGGCAGGTAGCTCTTCGGCACCACGCCGAGCAGCCGCCCGCCCCGGATCGCCACGGCGCAATTGTAGAGCCGGTTGCGCCAGCGCAGGGGCGCGCCGACGACGAGCAGCGGCGTGAGCCCGGCGCTCTCCTCGACCAGACGCGCCACGCCCGCCTCGACCGCGTCGAGGAGGGTGGCCTGCAACAGCAGATCCTCGATGGCGTAGGAGGAGACGCAGAGTTCGGGGAAGACCGCGAGCGCCGCCCCGGCCCCGTGCGCCTGCCGCGCGAGGCCTGAGATGTCGGCGACATTGGCCGCCGGGTCGCCCGGATGGCTGCGGCCGGTGCAAGCGGCGACGCGGGCAAAGCCATGCCGGTAGAGGGAGCGGAAGTCTTTCGGACTCAAGGTCTCTTGGCTCGGATTCGTCACCGGATCTCGCAGCTCACCTGATACGGCAGGAAACCCTGCCAAGCACCTCTCGGAACAGCATTTTCAGGCCCGATTCAGGGCACGACCGCGACCGGGCCGCCATCCGTCACCGGCCCTCGAAACATCACCGCGAAGAGCCAACCGCGCTCGATGATATCCGGTTCGCGTCACGCTTGCACCGGCGGGTTCGGGGCGCCCCGGAAGAGGGGAGGGCGCGTCCGGGACGAGGGCGGGCCCAGGTCGAGGCAGGGTCGAGGCAGGGTCGAGGCAAGCGTTCGTTAACGACGATCCGCCTACCTTGGGGCTCGAACCGCTCCGCAGGAGCCGGACCTTGTTTCGAGTCATCTCACAGATCATGCGCGCATCGGGACGGCCTCCCCATTCCCATCGTGATCCATCGCGGCCGAGCCGCGGCGGCGACCGCCTGGACCGGTCGATCGGCGGTATCGCCCATCGGCTGATGAGCCTGCGCTCCAACCTTGCCCGGCGCATCGCCGGGGCGCCGCCGGCCCCGCCGCGGGCGCTCCCGCACGCGTTGCCGCATCCGGCGCTGCCGCAGCCGGGCGCGGACGGGTTCGACGCGGGCAACGTGCCGAGCTGGCTGGTGCCGCCGGGGGCGATGCTCGGCCGCGCGCCGGCCGCGCAGGAGGGCTGGGGTTCGCAGCCATGGGCACCCGAAACGGAAGAGGGGCTGTTCGAGATGCCTGAGCCTGCCCTGCCCTACGGCGCTCAGCCGGAGATGCCGTTCGAGAGCCGCATCGATCCCCGCGCCTCCGGTCCCGGCATCCTGGTGCGTACGCCGCGCCGCCCCGCGGCGATCGCGCCGGAGGCCGGCGTGATCCCGGCGGCACACGCCCTGCCCGCCTCACAGGATGGGTCCTACGGCATGCCGCAGGCTGCGCTGCCCGAGGCGGTGCGCTTCACCCGCACCCCCGACACCGTTCTGATGGAGCGCCGCCGCCAAGCGCTGGAAGCCGAGCGCGAGGCGCAGCTCCGGGCTCAGGCCCTGCTCGACGCCCAGGCTGCCGCCGAGGCCGCGGCGCTGGAAGCGCAGCGGGCCCGCGAGGCGGCGGAGCGCGAAGCCGCCGAGCGCGCGGCGCAACGCAGTGCCGAGAGCGACGAGGCCGCCCGGCTGCGCGCCGAACAGGCCGCCTCGGAGGTGCCGAGCTGGCGCCGCCCGTTCGTGCCGCCGCCCGGCGTGAGCTTCTTCCGCACCCCCGACCGTCGGCAGAAGTCCGTCGTCCAAGTGCCGCAGGCTGGGGCTGTGCAGCAGGCTGGGGTTGTGCCGCAGGCTGGGGTTGTGCCGCAGGCTGGGGCTGTGCCGCAGGCTGAAGGCGTGCCGCAGGCTGAAGGCGTGCCGCAGGCTGGGGCTGTGCCGCAGGCTGAAGGCGTGCCGCAGGCTGAGATCGTCTCGCAGGTCGAGATCGCATCGCAGCCCGCGCTGTCGATCGAGGAGATCCGGTTCGACGCGATGCGCTTCGGGGCCGTCGCCGCCGAGCCCCTGCCGGCCGCGCCGCTCACCGCACCGGTGGAGGCACCGGAGGCGGCTGCACTTTTCGCCGGATTCTACGCGCCCTTCATCCCGCCGGTCCCCGCCGAGCCGTCCGATTGGTCGGACGTGCCGGACTGGTCGGCCCTGCACGGCTGGTTCGGCCCGGCCGAGTCGGTGGTCGAGGTCGCCGAGCCGGTCGCGCCCGCCGCGCCCCGCCCGGTGCTGAACGCCATGGCCGCCCGCGCGGCGATCCGCCCGGCCCGTTCGGCCGTCGCCGAGGCCGCGCCGAAGCCCATCTTTGACATCGCACCGCAAGCCGTGGCGCCCGCCCCGGCCCCGGGCGCCGCCGTGGTGCCGGCGCCCGTCGCCGCGCGGCCTTTCACGGCCTATCCGGCTCCGGCCCCCGCCGCCCCGTTCCAGCCTGCCCCGCAGGCCCCCTCCCCTGCCCCCCAGGGGATGACGACGGCGATGGCGCCGCTCACCATCCCGGCCCGGCCGGTCCTGCTGCGCACCAAGCCCGGTGCCGAGGCCGAGCCGAGCGGAGATCCGGCCGAGGATTTTGCCCAGGATCTTGCACAAGATCTTGCCGAAGAGCCGGCGGCCGCGACGATGGAGGAGGCCGGTCTCGACACCGCCGACGCGTTCGAGGCCGAAGCCGCCGAGCCGGTGGCCGCCGTCGAGCCCGAACCCGAAAACCGTCCGCGGGCGATCCTGCCCGAGCGCCCGATGCTGATCCCCGCCGGCCGCCACTTGGAGGCGTCGTTCGTCGGCAATGCCGACTACGAACTGCCCGATCTCGAACTGCTCGCCGAGCCGCCGCTGAACGACGGCGAGGAGGTGGATGCGGACGAGCTGGAGCAGAACGCGCTCAACCTCCAGCAGACCGTGCAGGACTTTGGCGTGCGCGGCGACATTCTTGCCGTGCGTCCCGGCCCCGTCGTCACCCTCTATGAGCTGGAGCCGGCGCCCGGCACCAAGTCGAGCCGCGTCATCGGCCTGTCGGACGACATCGCCCGCTCGATGTCCGCCATCTCCGCCCGCGTCGCCGTCGTCCCCGGCCGCAACGTGATCGGCATCGAACTGCCGAACCCGGTGCGCGAGACCGTGTACCTGCGCGAACTCCTGGCCTCGGTCGATTTCGTCGAGACCAAGCACAAGCTCGCGCTGTGCCTGGGCAAGAACATCGGCGGCGAGCCGATCATCGCCGACCTCGCCCGCATGCCGCACCTGCTGGTGGCCGGCACCACCGGCTCGGGCAAGTCGGTCGCCATCAACACCATGATCCTGTCGCTACTCTACCGGCTGAAGCCGGAGGAGTGCCGCCTGATCATGGTCGATCCCAAGATGCTGGAACTGTCGGTCTATGACGGCATCCCGCACCTGCTCTCCCCCGTCGTCATCGACCCGAAGAAGGCGGTCATCGCCCTCAAATGGGCCGTGCGCGAGATGGAGGAGCGCTACAAGAAGATGTCGAAGATCAGCGTGCGCAACATCGACGGGTACAATGCCCGGATGAAGGAGGCGCGCGAGCGGGGCGAGACCATCACCCGCACGGTCCAGACCGGCTTCGACCGCACCACCGGCGAGGCGGTGTTCGAAGAGCAGGAGATGGACCTCTCGGCGCTGCCCTACATCGTGATCGTGGTCGACGAGATGGCCGACCTGATGATGGTGGCGGGCAAGGACATCGAGGGCGCGATCCAGCGCCTCGCCCAGATGGCGCGTGCGGCCGGCATCCACCTGATCATGGCGACGCAGCGCCCCTCGGTCGACGTCATCACCGGCACGATCAAGGCGAACTTCCCGACCCGCATCTCCTTCCAGGTCACGAGCAAGATCGACAGCCGCACGATCCTGGGCGAGATGGGCGCCGAGCAGTTGCTGGGCCAGGGCGACATGCTGTTCATGGCCGGCGGCGGGCGTACGACGCGCGTGCACGGGCCGTTCTGCTCGGACTCGGAAGTCGAGACCGTGGTCGCCCACCTCAAGCGCCAGGGACGGCCGTCCTACCTCGAGGCCGTCACGGCGGACGACGGCTCTTCCGAGCAGCCGGAGAAGCCGGCCAAGGGCGGGCGGGCCGCGGCCAAGGCCGAGAAGGACGACTTCGCCGAAACCGAGGAGTCCGACGCTCCGGTCTTCGACATCGGTGCCTTCGCGGCGGTCGCCGGCGCCGAGGGCGGCGAACTCTACGAGCAGGCCATCGCCGTGGTCCTGCGCGACCGCAAGGCCTCGACGAGCTACATCCAGCGCCGTCTCCAGATCGGCTACAACCGCGCCGCCTCGATCATGGAGCGGATGGAGATCGAGGGGATCGTCGGGCCGGCCAACCATGCGGGCAAGCGCGAGATCCTGGTCGAAGGTCTCGCGAGCGCACCGTCCAGCGGCTACGACGACGACTGAGCGTCTTTTCGCGACCGCGCAAATCCGGCCCCCGTCGCATATTCGCCACAGGGGCCGGGTCTACCCGCGAACACGACATCCGGACGCGCCGCCATCGCGCGCGTCCGCACCGGGACGGCAAGAGCCCCACCGGGACGGCAAGTGCCCCGCGCACCCGCAAGCTTTCGGAGATGCCCACACGATGACTGGCCGACGCCTCTCCCTCGCTGCCGGTCCGCTGCTCGTCGCCGCGCTGGCGCTCCAGCCGCAGCCGGCGAACGCCCAGGTCTCCTCCTTCCTCGACGGCCTGTTCGGCCGCAAGGAGGAGCCGCCGGCCCCTCCGGCCAAGGCACCCGAGCCGGAGGCCGCTCCGGCGCCGGCCAAGAAGGCGACGGCCAAGCCCGGCAAAGGACCGGACAAGGCCGCCGAGAAGAGCTCGGAGAAACCGGCCGAGAAGACCGGCAGCATCAAGGCCGCGGCCAAGCCCGGCGCGCCCGCTTCGGCGACACCGGCCGCTCCGTCCGGCACGCGGGTCGCGGCGGTGGGCGCGCCGACCCTCGGCGCCGCGCTGCAGGATGCCGACCCGGCCACCGTCGTGGCGGCGGCCAACAGCTATTTCAACGGCTTCCAGACCCTGACCGGCGGCTTCATCCAGATCGGTGCCGACGGGCGGCGCATCGGCGGCAAGCTCACGCTCGCCAAGCCCGGGCGCCTGCGCTTCGAGTACGACCAGCCCTCCCCGCTCGAAGTGGTGGCCGACGGCACCTCGGTCGCGGTGCGCGACCGCAAGCTCGGAACCCAGGATCTCTATTTCATCTCGCAGACGCCGCTGAAATTCCTGCTGCGGGAGAAGATCGACCTCGCCCGCGACCTGACGGTAAGCGAGGTGACCAACGATCCGGGCGGCGTGCGCATCGGGCTGGAGGACCGCTCGACGCTGGGCGGCACCTCGAAGATCCAGCTCTTCTTCGACGCCGAGATGAAGACCCTGTCGCAGTGGCGGATCACCGACCCGCAGGGCTACCTCACCACCGTGCAGCTCTCGAACCTGCAGAAGGGCAAGGCGGTCGATGGGTCGCTGTTCTTCATCAACTACGGCCGGTCCGAGGACAAAGCGATGCAGCAGCAGATCGAGGGACGAAACCCCTGAGTCGAGCGCGAAGAGGGAAGGCAATAACATGGATTACTTCCTCCTCCGCATCACCGAAATGTGTTGTCGCACCTCGTTTTGGGGACGCTGAAATTCTTCGAATAACGACCGGGATACGCTCAGGCGCGTCTCGGCTTTAAACATCCGTTGAGAGGAAAGCGGGCCTATAGGCGAGCCGTCCGTGTGGGGCGGTCTCCATGGGACGCTGTCCGGCCGCATGTCCGCCCTCACCGCTCCGTCGCCGTCGATCGCCCTGCCGTTCGAGGCGGCGCTTGCCGAGATGGCCGCGCCCCTGCTCCTGCTCGATGCGGGCGGCAGCATCGTCTTCGCCAATGCCCGAGCGGCGGCCTTGCTCGCCTGCGCCGAACCGGTCGGCCTTCCCCTCCCCGCCCTGCTGGTGCCCTTCGGCGCCGCGGAGCCGGAGGCTGAGCCCATTCTGGAGGCCGTGCGCGCCGCCCGCCCCGTCCGGACGCGGCTCACTCTCGGCAGCGACCGCCGCGTCGAGGCGGCGCTGGCGCCGCTCTCGGCCGGCGGCTTCGCCCTCACCTTCGAGGACGTGACCGAGCAACTCCGCGGCGCGGCCCTGGCCCGGCAGGAGCCGCTCACCGGCTTGTGCAACCGCGTCGGCCTGCACGACCGCCTCGACGCGGCGCTGAGCGAGGCGGCTCGAACGGGGGCACCGCTCGCGGTGCTGATGCTCGACCTCGATCGGTTCAAGACGGTCAACGACACCCTCGGGCATCCGGTCGGCGACGCGCTCCTGCGCAAGGTCGCCGAGCGCCTGCGCCGGGCCACCCGCAGCGGGGATCTGGTCGCGCGGCTCGGCGGCGACGAGTTCGCCATCCTCCAAGTCGATCCCCAACTCGGTCCCCAACTCGGTCCCCAAGTCGGTCCCTATGCCGGCGTCGAGCAGCCGCACGCGGCCGAGGCGCTGGCACGCCGCCTCGTCGATCTCGTCGGGCGCACCTACATCGTCGATGGCCACATGCTCAATGTCGGCGTCAGCGTCGGCGTCGCCATCGCCCCCGCCGACGGCCAGAACGCCGACGACCTGCTGAAACACGCCGACCTCGCGCTCTACCGGGCGAAGGCCGCGGGCCGGGGCACCTACCGCTTCTTCGAGCCGGCGATGAACGCGCAGATGCAGGCGCGCCGCGGCCTGGAGATCGACCTGCGCCGGGCGCTGGCCCTCAAGCAGTTCGACCTCGCCTTCCAGCCGCAGATCCAGCTGGAGAGCGGGGAAGTGACGGGCTTCGAGGCGCTGCTGCGCTGGAACCACCCCGAGCGCGGACCGGTCTCGCCGGCCCTGTTCATCCCGTTGGCCGAGGAGATCGGCATCATCGTCGGCATCGGCGAGTGGGTGCTGCGCACCGCCTGCCGCGAGGCGGCGCGCTGGCCGCAACCCGCATCGATCGCCGTGAACCTCTCCCCCGTGCAGTTCCGCGGCGGCCGGCTGGTCGAGACGGTGGTGAACGTGCTGGCCCAGACCGGCCTCGACCCGGCCCGGCTGGAACTGGAGATCACCGAAGGGGCGCTCCTCGAGAACACCGACAGCGTGCTCGACGTGCTGAACGGCCTGCGCGCGCTCGGTGTGAAGATCTCGATGGACGATTTCGGCACCGGCTACTCGTCCCTGAGCTACCTGCAGAAATTCCCCTTCGACAAGATCAAGATCGACCAGTCCTTCGTCCGCGGCATGGAGGGCAATGCCGAGTGCGGGGCGATCGTGCGGGCCATCGCCCGGCTCGGCGCCAGCCTCGGCATGCGCACCACCGCCGAAGGCGTCGAGACGGCGGACCAACTCGACGCCATCCGCGCCGAGGGCTGCACCGAGGTCCAGGGCTACCTGACCGGACGCCCGATGCCGGCCGCCCAGGCCGCCGCCCTGTTGTCCGCCTCTTCCGTTGCCTCGCCCGCCTGATCCGGGAGCTCGCCGAATGAACCCAAAAGACCTGCGCCGCCTCGTCTACTACAGCCGCAACCGGGTCGCCGGTGCCCCCGCGGCGATGGACGAGACGATCCGCAGCATCCTGGCCGCGAGCCGGGCCAACAATGCCCGCATCGACGTGACCGGGGCGCTGATGTTCAACGCCGGCTGCTTCGCGCAGGTGCTGGAGGGGCCGGAAGACGCGGTCGAGACCACCTTCGAGCGCATCCAGCAGGACGAGCGCCACGGCGAGGTCTCGCTGCTCGCCTTCGAGGCGGTGGAGACGCGCCTCTTCACCGATTGGTCGATGGCGTATGTCGGGGCCTCGCAGGCCGACGCCGCCCGCTACGGCGACGTGGCCGGCGAGAGCGGCTTCGACCTCTCGCGGATGACGGGAGACCGGCTCTGCGCCGTCCTGCACAGCCTCGCCCTGGAAGAGGAGGCGGCCGAGGCGTAGCAGTTTCCGAGACGCGCGGGTTGAGCTGGAGACGCCGACCCGATCGAGTCAGGTCGGCGTCTCCACTCCCTGTTTCAACGCGCATTCTTTCGACGAACCGGTTTCCACTTCGTCGGAATGCGCTCTATCGAAGCGGCTCTTCACGCCACGCTTCTCAGGCAATCCCCGTGCGCCTCACCGTCACGACCTGGAACATCAACTCGGTGCGGCTGCGCATCGAGTCCGTGCTGCGCTTCCTGCGCGAGGCGCAGCCCGACGTGCTGTGCCTGCAGGAGACCAAGTGCCCCGACGAGCTGTTCCCGCTCAAGGCGTTCAAGGGATCGGGCTACGAGAACATCGTCTTCGCCGGGCAGAAGGGCTATAACGGCGTCGCGATCATCTCGCGGTTTCCGCTGCTGACCCGCGACGTGATGCGCTTCTGCGAGCGGTCCGATGCGCGTCACATCTCGGCGGTGCTCGGGCCCGAGGCGGGACCGGCGGCGGGGATCGTACTGCACGATTTCTACGTGCCCGCGGGCGGAGACATGCCCCACCGCGACCTCAACCCGAAATTCGCGCACAAGCTCGACTTCCTGTCCGAATTGCGGGCCTGGGGCGGGCGGCGGGTCTCCGGGCCGGCGATCCTCGTGGGCGACCTCAACGTCGCGCCGCTGGAGCACGACGTCTGGTCGCACAAGCAGCTCCTCGACGTGGTGAGCCATACCCCCGTCGAGACCGAGGCGCTCGAGACGCTGCGGGGCGAGGCCGGCTGGATCGACGCGGCGCGGCTCCTCACCCCGGAGCCGGAAAAGATCTACACGTGGTGGAGCTACCGCTCGCCGAACTGGGAACTGGCCAACAAGGGCCGGCGCCTCGACCACGCCTGGGTCTCGCCGGACCTCGCCGGCACCGTGCGCCGGGTCGCGGTGTTCCGCGAGGCGCGCGGCTGGGAGAAGCCGTCCGATCACGTCCCGGTGACGTTGACGTTGGAGCTCTGAGCCGGGAACGCGCAAGCCCGTCCAGGCATTGGGTCTCCAATCTGAGCTTTCACAATGGAGTCCCACCGCATGCGCTCGATCCTGCGCCAGATCGTCATCGTCTTCCTGCTGCCCAAGGCCATCGGCTACCTGCGTCGCCGCTTCGGCGGCGGACGGGCGGCGGGTTCGCACCGCTCGTACTGAGTCCGGGGTTTCCAAAGGGATCATCCCTTTGGCGGGGAGGCCGGGGCTGAGCCCCGGCCTCCCTTCAACCAGGGCGCTGCCCTGGACCCGCGAAAGGACCCGTCCTTTCGAAACCTGAATGTGCTCCGACGCGCCGGCGGCTGTAGCCGAACCAGATCGCCAGCCCGAGGCCGAGCCAGGCCAGCAGCCGCAGCCAAGTGTCGCCGGGCAGGCTCGCCATCAGGGCGAGGCAGGCGAGAATGCCGAGCACCGGCACGATCGCACCGCCCGGCACGCGGAAGGGCCGCGCCCGCTCCGGTTCCGTGCGGCGCAGGATCAGCACGCTGGCGCAGACGAGGATGAACGCGAACAGCGTGCCGATGCTGACGAGTTCGCCAAGGATGCCGATCGGCACCAGAGCCGCCACCATGGCCGTGGCAAGACCGATCACCCCTTGCGCGACGAACGGCGTCCGGCTCCGCTCCCCGATCCGTGCGAACAGATCCGGCAGCATGTGGTCGCGGGCCATGGCGTAGCAGATCCGCGCCTGCCCGTAGAGCGCGGTGAGCGCCGCGGTGGTGAGCCCGATCAACGCGCCCGCCTTGATCGCCGCGGAGAAGCCGGTCAGCCCCGTCACCGCCATGGCCCGCGCGATCGGGTCGGCCACGTCGAGGTCGCGATAGGGCACGAGGCCGGTGAGCACGGCGGCCACCGCCACGTAGAGCGCCGCGGTGACGAGGAGCGAACCGATCAACCCCACCGGCGCGTCCCGCTGCGGATTGCGGCTCTCGCCAGCGGCGGTCGAGATCGTCTCGAAGCCGACATAGGCGAAGAACACGACCCCCGCCCCGCGAAAGATGCCGCTCCAGCCGAAGGCGCCGAACGGGCCCTCGTTCGGCGGCACCAGCGGCTGCCACAGGTCGGGCCGCAGATGCCCGACGCCGAGGCCGAGGAAGGCGAGGATGATCGCAACCTTCAGCGCCACCAGCACGGCATTGGTGCGGGCCGCCTCCCGGTTGTCGCGCATCAGCAGGGCGGTGAGCGCCAGCACGACGAGCGCCGCCGGCCCGTTCACGATCCCGCTCTCCCCCGGCCCCGCGGCCAGCCATGCCGGCAGCCTCAGGCCCGCATCGGCGAGCAGGCTCTGCGCATAGCCCGACCAGCCGACGGCGATGGTCGCCGCCGCCATGGCGAATTCGAGAACCAGATCCCAGCCGATGATCCAGGCCGGCAGGGCCCCGAGCGTGACGTAGGTGTAGGAATAGGTCGAGCCGGCCACGGGGATCATCGCGGCGAGTTCGGCGTAGCACAGGGCCACCAGCCCGCTCGCGACCGCGCCGAGCACGAAGGAGAGCATCAGCCCCGGCCCGGCATAGTTCGCCGCCGCCGTGCCGGTGAGCACGAAGATCCCCGCCCCGACCGTTGCGCCGACGCCGATGCAGACGAGGCTGAAGGCGGAGAGGTTCTTTGCCAGGGTCGGCCCACGCGGATCGGCCTCCTCGGCGACGAGGGCGGCGATGGGCTTGCGGGCGCCGAGGGCGGAACGGGGCATGGATTTTTCGCACAGTTGGGCAGGTTCGAATATGGTGACGCGAAATTCACGCCTTTTGCGTGAGCCTCGTTCTGGAAACCGAATTAAGTACTTGCGCCCCAGGGGACACCCCTATTCATCGGACAGTAGAAGATGAAGAACATCCAAATTATTGACGGCGCAAACAACGCCACCTTCAGTATTTTCCAAGCCACCGCCGAGGAATTCGTAGAAATTTTCCCCGACGGGCGAGATATGGAATTGGTAGAAGATCTATTCGAGCGACTTGGCCAGGAGAAGGCGGCTCAACTCTTAGAGCCACTTTGGAATCGACCAATTTTGAAGAGTGAAATCATAGGACTGCATGGCACGCTCTTTTATAACAACGAGTGCCGCCTCATCCCCTCTTCGAAGCGCGAAGTGGATTGGGATGATCACGCGATCAATCAGGCACAGCGCGAGCTATTTGCGCGCCATCGGAAATGACCGATTTTCGCCTTCAGCGGCCCGACGCGAAGTTCAGGCCAACTGTGCGCTAACCCTGAGCCTCTGCCGTCATACATCCGGGCACTTGCCGCACACGCCACTGGCACATCCCGCGATTTCGTGTATGGTCCGCGCCGCCTCGACCCGGTTACCGGGCGGGGCTTGTGCCGCTTGCGGCTGACCGTGCTGGACGACATCCCGGCACCGGCCCGACCGCGAGTTTTTCAAAGGTGCCCTTGCCCTCCCATGGGCGGCGCCTCCGACCAAACCTCCATCTGAAAGGCCTGCGATGTCGATCACGGCAGAGCGCAAGACCGCGCTCATCAAGGACTACGCCAAGGGCAACAAGGACACCGGCTCGCCGGAGGTCCAGATCGCCATCCTCACCGAGCGGATCACCAACCTGACCGCCCACTTCAAGACCCACGGCAAGGACAACCACTCCCGCCGCGGCCTCCTGAAGCTGGTCTCGCAGCGCCGCTCGCTGCTCGACTACCTGAAGCGCAAGGAAGAGGCGCGCTACCGCACCCTCATCGAGCGCCTCGGCATCCGCCGCTAAGGCCTGCCGAACCTTCGCGCGGTCCCCCACGGGGCCGCGTTTTCACAAGCCGCGCTTCTCACGAAGTGGACGCCGGTTCGGCGTCGGAGAGCGCGGAAAGCCAAGAAGGATCGCTCGGGCATGGGGCCCGGCCGGTCCGATCCGGGCGGCTTGAAGGCGCAGGGCGCCAGGGCAGGATCGCGAGACGCTTCTTTTCAGACGAAGCGTCTCGCCGTCTTGCCTCTGGCGGCGCCGGGCTCAGCCCACCGTATGTTTGAAGGCAAGAGACACATGTTCGACGTACAACGTGAAGAGCTGATCTGGGGCGACCGCAAGCTCGTCCTCGAGACCGGCAAGACCGCCCGCCAGGCGGACGGCTCCGTGGTCGCCACCTACGGCGAGACCACCGTGCTCGCCACCGTGGTCGCGGGCAAGGAGCCCAAGGCCGGCATCGACTTCCTGCCGCTCACCGTGAACTACCAGGAGCGCGCCTACGCCGCCGGCCGCATCCCCGGCGGCTATTTCAAGCGCGAAGGCCGTCCCTCCGAGAAGGAGACGCTGGTCTCCCGCCTGATCGACCGCCCGATCCGTCCGCTCTTCGTCGAGGGCTGGCGCAACGACACCCAGGTCGTCGTCACCGTCCTCTCCCACGATCTCGAGAACGATCCCGATATCGTCGCGATGGTCGCGGCCTCGGCCGCCCTCACCCTCTCGGGCGTGCCCTTCATGGGCCCGATCGGCGCGGCCCGCGTCGGCTACCTCAACGGCGGCTACAAGCTGAACCCGCTGGTGACGGAAGTCGCCGAATCGACCCTCGACCTCGTCGTCGCCGGCACCCAGGACGCGGTGCTGATGGTCGAGTCCGAGGCCAAGGAACTCTCCGAGGACGTGATGCTCGGGGCCGTGATGTTCGGCCACAAGCACTTCCAGCCGGTCATCGAGGCGATCATCCGTCTGGCCGAGAAGGCCGCCAAGGAGCCGCGCGATTTCACCGCGCCGGAGAACGCCGAGGTCGAGGCCGCCGTTCTCGCCGTTGCCGAGACCGAGCTGCGCGAGGCCTACAAGAAGACGGTCAAGCAGGAGCGCTACGCCGCCGTCGACGCCGTGAAGGCGAAGGTCGTGGCCGCGCTCTGCCCGGCCGAGGGCGAGCAGAAGTTCGCGCCTGAGAAGGTCAAGGCCGCCTTCAAGGAAGCGCAGTCCAAGGTGGTCCGCTGGAACATCCTCGACACCGGAAGCCGCATCGACGGCCGTGACGTAAAAACGGTCCGCTCGATCGTCTCCGAGGTCGGCGTGCTGCCCCGGGCCCATGGTTCGTCGCTGTTCACCCGCGGCGAGACCCAGGCGCTGGTCGTGGCGACCCTCGGCACCGGCGAGGACGAGCAGTTCATCGACGCGCTGGAGGGGACCTACAAGGAGCGATTCCTGCTCCACTACAACTTCCCTCCCTACTCCGTCGGCGAGACCGGCCGCATGGGTTCGCCCGGCCGCCGCGAGATCGGCCATGGCAAGCTCGCCTGGCGCGCGATCCGGCCCGTTCTGCCGCCGGCCCACGAGTTCCCGTACACGATCCGCGTGGTCTCCGAGATCACCGAGTCGAACGGCTCGTCCTCGATGGCGAGCGTCTGCGGCGGCTCGCTGTCGCTGATGGATGCGGGCGTGCCCCTGCGGCGCCCGGTCGCCGGCATCGCCATGGGCCTCATCCTCGAAGGTGAGCGTTTCGCCGTGCTGTCCGACATCCTCGGCGACGAGGATCACCTCGGCGACATGGACTTCAAGGTGGCCGGCTCGGAGGAGGGCATCACCTCCCTCCAGATGGACATCAAGATCGCCGGCATCACCGAGGAGATCATGAAGATCGCCCTCGCCCAGGCCAAGGACGGCCGCGCCCACATCCTGGGCGAGATGTCCAAGGCCCTGACCGCGGCCCGTCCGGAGCTCGGCGAGTACGCGCCGCGCATCGAGACGATGCAGATCCCCACCGACAAGATCCGTGACGTGATCGGCACCGGCGGCAAGATCATCCGCGAGATCGTCGAGAAGACCGGCGCCAAGATCAACATCGAGGATACCGGCATCGTCAAGATCGCCTCCTCCGACGGCAAGGCGATCAAGGCAGCCTATAACTGGATCCGCTCCATCGTCGCCGAGCCCGAGGCCGGCACGATCTACGACGGCACGATCGTCAAGATCATGGAGTTCGGCGCCTTCGTGAACTTCTTCGGCGCCAAGGACGGCCTCGTCCACATCTCGGAGCTCGCCGCCCAGCGCGTCGCCAAGGTCGGCGACGTCGTGAAGGAGGGCCAGAAGGTCAAGGTGAAGTTCCTCGGTGCCGACGAGCGCGGCAAGATCCGCCTCTCGATGAAGGTCGTCGATCAGGAGACCGGCGAGGACCTCACCGAGAAGCTGAAGGCCGAGCGGGCGGAGCGCGGCGAGCCGGAGCGCGAGGAGCGCAGCGACCGCGGTGATCGTGGCGACCGCGGCCCCCGCCGCGACCGCGGCGAGCGCCGCCGGGAATCGTCGGGCGAGTAAGCCGTCCGTCCCACCATCCATGCCGGACGCTTGAAGAGCGCGGTCCCTTCCGGGGGCCGCGCTCTTTGCTTGGAGCATCATCCCGAAAGGCGGCGGCCGGCTTTCGGAAAAAGATGATGCAAAATCAAGCATCGAGCGCTTCGGAGGAGCCCCGGCCACGCCCGGAAACGGGTGCGGCATGCCGGGGCCGTATTGCGCAAAAGCACATCGTGAATTGCCTGATTTCCATATGAATTCGGTACATAAGGAATAATTCAACCGTCCCTAAGCTGAGCCGGATTAGGACCAAGACTTCCCCGTCTATTCTAATAAAATAAGGGGGAAGTTTATGAGAACCGCTCGCAAGGGCCGCACTATGCTGCGGCCGATGCTGCTTGGCTCCGTTGCCTGTACAAGCATCGCTGCGGCTTTAATCCACCCGGCTCAGGCGCAAATCACAGACATCAACACCGGCCTGCCGACCGCTCAAGCGGTCCATCCGCTCGCCGCGTCTCCCTCGGTCAGCGGCGTCACCCTCGATATGATCAGCGTCGCCGGTTCCGGGGCGGGACGCGGCCTCGTCGTCGACAGCTCGGGCTCGCAGGTCGGCTACCTCGCCAAGCGCCTGCGCTCGTCCACCAAGACCGACACGCCCTTGATCGACACGCCGCAGGCGATCACGGTGGTGACGCAAGCGCAGATCCGCGACCAGAATGTGCAGAGCATCGGCGAGGCGCTGCGCTACGTCCCCGGCATCGCCATCGCCCAGGGCGAAGGCCACCGCGACGAGATCCTGATCCGCGGCCAGCGCACGACGGCCGACTTCTTCGTCAACGGCATCCGCGACGACGCGCGCTACTTCCGGGACCTCTACAACACCCAGCGCATCGAGGTCTTGAAGGGCCCCAACGCGATGATCTTCGGCCGCGGCGGCGGCGGCGGCGTGGTCAACCGCGTGCTCAAGGAAGCCGACGGAGTGCCGATCCGCGAGGTGCTGGTGCAGGGCGGCCAGTTCTGGAACAAGCGCATGGCGGTCGATGTCGGCGACCGGGTCTCCGACAGCGCCTTCTTCCGCCTCAACGGCGTGTTCGAGGATACCGGCACCTACCGCGACTTCATCGACGTCCGCCGCTACGGCGTGAACCCGACGATGACCTTCCTGCTCGGGCCGCAGACGACGCTGCGCCTCTCCTACGAGTACTTCTCCGACAACCGCATCGCCGACCGCGGCATCCCCTCGCAGTTCGGGCGCCCCTGGCGCTATCGCGAGAACACCAGCACGCTGTTCGGCGCGCCCTTCATCTCGAACGGCTTCGTCGATGCCCATATCGGCAACGCGCAGCTCGACCACGTCTTCGAGAGCGGCGTCGTGATGCGCAGCCAGACGCGGATCGCCGACTACGCGAAGTACCATCAGAACGCCTACCCCAACAGTCCGGTCAGTGCCGACGAGACCTCGTTCGTGATGCGCGGCTACGGCAGCCAGACCGACCGCACCAACTACTTCAACCAGACCGACTTCACCTACAAATTCAATACCGGCCCCCTCGCCCACACCGTGGTGGCCGGCCTGGAACTCGGCTTTCAGGAAGGGATCGACTTCCGGCGCGATTTCATCTGGAATTCGACCGGCACCCGCAATCTCCCCGTCAATCCCTTCGCGCCGACCACGACCGAGGGTGCAACCCTCCGGAATCTCGCCTCGGGCCGCAACAACACCTATCGGCTCGGCGTGTTCTCCGCCTTCGCCCAGGACCAGATCGAGATCGACGAGCATCTGCAGTTCATCGTCGGCGCACGCTTCGACCGCTTCGATTTCCAATCGCGCGACCGCCGTCCCGACGCCGCGACCGGCCTCCCTGCCCAACCGAACAGCCGCATCGACAATCTCGTCTCGCCACGGGTCGGCGTCGTGGTGAAACCGCTGCCGAATCTCGCCTTCTACGGCAGCTATTCGGTGTCCTTCCTGCCGAGCGCGGGCGATCAGTTCCGCGTGCTGGACCCGACGACCGCCCTGTCCGCACCCGAGCGGTTCGAGAACGCGGAAATCGGCGTGAAATACGAGATCACGCCGGCCCTGATCCTCACCGCCGCGCTGTTCAACCTCGATCGCGACAACCAGCCGATCCCGTCATCCACCGAGGCGGGTTTCTCGGCCGGCCCGGGCAAGACGAACACAAGGGGCGCCGAGATCGGCCTCACCGGCTACGCGACCGATTGGTGGCAGATCTCCGGCGGCTACGCCTATACCGAGCCGCGCATCGTCGCCGACCTCGATGACGACGGCGACGTGATCCGGGCCGGCAACCTCGTCGGCGGCGTTCCGCTCAACACCTTCAGCCTGTGGAATAAATTCGATATCGGCGAGCGCTTCTCCGTCGGCGTCGGCTACCTCTACCAGGACGCCAGCTTCGCATCGTCGGACAACACGGTGCGCCTGCCGAGCTTCTCGCGCTTCGATGCCGGCGTGTTCTACGAGTTCAGCGAGAGCATGCGCGCTCAGGTCAACATCGAGAATCTTTTCGACCGGCGCTACGTCATCTCCGCGCACAACAACAACAACATCCTGCCCGGCGCGCCCCGCACCGTGCGCTTCCAGCTCATCGCGCGGTTCTGACCAGCGGAGGGCGCCCGAGGCTTCCTCGCCCGCGCGCCCTCCCCTAACACCGGGGCGACGCCCGCCATGCGGGTGCCTCGCCCCGGAGCCCCCATGTCCGACGATCTCGTCTTCTACACCAACCCGATGTCCCGCGGCCGGATCGTCCGCTGGATGCTGGAAGAGGTCGGCGCCCCCTACCGCACCGAGATCCTCGGCTACGGCGCCTCCATGAAGGCACCGGCCTACCGGGCGATCAACCCGATGGGGAAGGTGCCGGCGCTGCGCCACGGCGAGACGGTGGTGACCGAGTGCCCGGCGATCCTCGCCTATCTCGCCGACGCTTTCCCGCAGGCCGGGCTCGCCCCTGAGCCGGGCCACCGCGACCGCGGCCCCTATTACCGCTGGCTGTTCTTCTGCGCCGGGCCCCTCGAGGCGGCGGTGACGAACGGGGTGCTCAAGGTGAGCGTCCCCGACGACCCGCGCATGCAGGGCATGGTCGGCTACGGCAGCCTGGAGACGGCCCTCGACACGCTCGAAGGCGCCGTCTCCGGCGCGGAATTCGTGGCGGGCGATCGGTTCAGCGCCGCCGACCTCTATGTCGCCGCGCATCTCGGCTGGGGCATGCAGTTCGGCACGATCCCGAAGCGGCCCGCCTTCGAGGCCTATGCCGGGCGCCACCTCGCCCGCGCGGCGGCCGTCCGCGCGCGTGAAATCGACGACGGGCTTCTCGCCGACGCGCAGAAAGCGCCGTGAGCCGTGGCGGGGCGGAACGGCCCCGCCCGCCCCGCGTTCGCCCCGCGAAGCCGCAAGGGGCGGCGAGAAGGAGCCATTTCCGTGAACGAGATGATCGAGGACATTTTCTCCGGCGCGCCGAACCTGAGCATGACCGAGCGCGCGGTCTCGGTCGCGCTGGGGCTCGGCATCGCCGCCGCGGCGGCTCAGCCCCGGCCGAACAAGTTCCTGAGCCTCGCCGCGCTGGTGGTGGGCGTCGGCCTCGCCGTGCGCGGGGCCACCGGCCATTGCGCCGTCAAGGCGGTGGCGGGCGGCGGGCGCGACCTCACCGCCTGATCAGATCCAGCGAAAACCCGTTCCCCCGGCGTCTACCGACCGCCGGGGGCGATGCCCGACGAAAAAAGGGCGCTCCTCACGGAGCGCCCTTTTTTCGTACGTCAGCGAATGTCCGTTCGTCAGAGCGAGCGGCTGCTGGTCCGGCCGGCGATGAAGCCGTAGATCGCGAGCACGATGCAGGCGCCGACGATCGAGCCGATGAACCGCGCCCCTTCGTTGGGCCCATACCAGCCGATCGCCTGACCGATGAAGGTCGCGAGGAAGGCGCCAACGATGCCGAGGATCGTCGTCAGGATGAAGCCGGACGGCTCCTTGTCACCGGGCATGATGAACTTGGCGATGACGCCGGCTACGAAGCCGATGATGATGGTCCAGAGAATTTCCATGTCGTCCCAACCCCGAAAGTCGTCGTCGATCTGAAGCTCCGGCCGGAAGACTTGGCCGTATTCGCATGACAAACGCGCGAGCGACGACGCCGGTTGCCTTGGGAAATGCGGGACCGCCCAAAAAATCCGGGCCGGCGCGACCGGCCCCTCCTCCGACATTCCGGCGCGCCGCTCGAACCCCTTTACGGGGTACCGCTCCGGGCGGCAGAAGGGGTCGTCCTTCACGAATCGAGACCGGCGACCCGACCATGACCATCGAACGCTACGAGACCGGCCCGCGCATGTCCCAGGCGGTCGCCCACGGCGACCTCGTGTTCCTGGCGGGTCAGGTGGCCGCCGACGTGGTCGGCACCGGCGTCACCGCACAGACGCAGCAGATCCTGGAACAGATCGACCGGCTGCTGATGGCGACGGGCAGCGACAAGGCCCGCATCCTCTCGGCGACCGTCTATCTCGCCGATATCGAGGGCTTTGCCGAGATGAACGCCGCCTGGGACGCCTGGGTCGACAAGGGGAACCCGCCTGCCCGCGCCACCGTCGAGGCGCGGCTCGCCGGGCCGGAATACCTCGTCGAGATCGTGGTCACGGCCGTCCGGGGCAAATCGTGATCCGGCGGATCCTGCTGGGAGGGCTCGCCGCCCTCCCCCTCCTCCTCTGCGCGGCCGGCGGGGTGCGGGCCGAGGAGCGGGTCGTCAACATCTACAACTGGTCGGACTACATCGACCCGAAGGTGCTCGACGACTTCACCAAGGAGACGGGGATCAAGGTCGTCTACGACACCTACGACAACAACGAGATCCTCGAAACGAAGCTCCTGGCCGGCAAGTCCGGCTACGACATCGTCGTGCCCTCCGGCCCCTTCCTTCAGCGCCTGATCAAGGCGGGCGTGTTCCTGCCGCTCGACAAGGCGAAGATCCCGAACCTCAAACATGCCTGGCCCGAGATCGGCACCCGGCTTCAGGCCTATGATCCGGGCAACACGTTCGCCGTCGATTACATGTGGGGCACCACCGGCATCGGCGTGAACGTGACCGCCGTGCGCGAGCGCCTCGGCGCCAACGCCCCCCTCAATAGCTGGAGCCTCGTGCTCAATCCCGGCTCGATCGCGAAGCTGAAGGATTGCGGAGTCATGCTCCTCGATTCCCCCGAGGATCTGATTCCCTCGATCCTGCCCTTCTACGGCTTCAAGTCGGATTCGAAGCGCTGGGACGACATCACCACGGTGACCGACGCGCTCTACAAAGTCCGCGGCGCGGTGCGGAAGTTCCACTCCTCGGAATACGTCAACGGGCTTGCCAACGGCGATGTCTGCCTCGCGGTCGGCTATTCCGGCGACGTGATGCAGGCGAAGAAGCGCGCCGAGGAATCGAAGAACGGCATCGAGATCGCGTACTTCATCCCGAAGGAAGGCGCACTGATGTGGTTCGACGCCTTCGCGATCCCGAAGGATGCCGCCCACCCGGCCGAGGCGCACGCCTTCATCGACTACATGATGCGCCCAGAAGTGGCGGCGGCCAACACCAACTTCGTCTCCTTCGCCAACGGCAACCTCGCCGCGCGCAAGCTCGTAAAGCCGGAGCTTCTCAACAATCCCGGCATCTACCCGGACGAGACGACGATGCAGCGGCTCTCGGTCAACACCGCCTGGAACGACTCGACCCAGCGCTTCGTGACGCGCGCCTGGACGAGAGTGCGCACGGGGCGCTGATCCTGTCTTTCCGGGCTCCCGGCCGTCAGGTCGGGAGTGGCGGCGGGAGCGTACCGAACCGGTTCGGGCCGGCATCGCCGGTCAGGATCAGGAGGCTGAACAGAAGCCAGAGAGACAGACCCGCAGC
Organism: Methylorubrum sp. Q1; assembly: GCF_004683995.1. Classification (NCBI taxonomy): domain Bacteria; kingdom Pseudomonadati; phylum Pseudomonadota; class Alphaproteobacteria; order Hyphomicrobiales; family Methylobacteriaceae; genus Methylorubrum; species Methylorubrum sp. Q1. Next base: position 320,306 of record NZ_SRHQ01000003.1, read on the forward strand.
GACCGCGCCGCCAATGATGGCGAGGGTCGGACCCAGAGTCCCGCTGCTGCCCTGCAGCATCAGCCGTGCGCCGATCACGGCCAGACCCGCCGGCACGACGGGCGCCGCAACCCACCAGCCGGAGCGATCGAGGTCGTGCAGGCGCTTGGCAGCGAGGGCGATGCCGGCCCAACCGGTGACGAAGACGACGAACCAGTTGACGACCGAGTTGTGGCTGTTGATCTGATACAAGTTCGCCAAGCCGAGCACGAAGACGCCATAGAGCCAGTACTGGCGCCGTGAGATGCGCCCGACGGGAGCGAGAAAGAACGTCAGCCAGAAGCGCCGGCCCCTGATGCGGGGTGACGTCTCGGCCACCAAGACATCGCCCGCCTGGGTTCCCTGCGGCTCGAAATCGACCTCTTCTCCGGCCGCCAAGCTGCGCCCAGGCCAATGCAGATCGGAGGCGCTGTAGCGGTAGCGGAGGCCGTCCCGTCCGGAGATGATGCCCGCCGTGGCTGCACCGGGCGTTTTCAGGATTCTCCCACGCATCCCTCTCCCCCGTCATGATCGCACGCATCGCGGCGACCGAGAGGGAGAATCCATAGGGTGGCACAAACCGTCAAGTCTCGCCCTCTGATTGAGATCGCCGCTCGGAGACGGGGAGCGCGAACCATCGAGCGAAACGGAAAAAGAGCGGCCGAGAGGCCGCCCTTTTTCCGTTTCGAGTCCGTGCTCCGACCTGCCCTACTCGGCCGCCGCCGGGGGCAGCTCGCTGAGTCCGGCGGCGTTGGCCGCGTTCTCGGCGGAGCGCTGCTGAAGGATCAGGTTGTCGCGGCGGCGCGCGATGGAGCGGATGTCCGCCGCGAGCGAGCCGGTGCCGGCCGGGATGAGCGAGCCGACGATGACGTTCTCCTTCAGGCCGTCCAAGGTATCGACCTTGCCGTTGACCGCCGCCTCCGTGAGGACGCGGGTGGTCTCCTGGAACGAGGCCGCCGAGATGAACGACTTCGTCTGCAGCGACGCCTTGGTGATGCCGAGCAGGACGGGCACGCCCTGGATCGGCTTCTTGCCCTCGGCGAGGAGCTTCTCGTTGAAGTCGGCCAGTTCGGTGCGGTCGATCTGATCGCCCGTGAGGATGTCGGAATCGCCGCCGTCGGTGATTTCCACCTTCTGCAGCATCTGCCGGACGATCACCTCGATGTGCTTGTCGTTGATCGACACGCCCTGGAGCCGGTAGACCTCCTGGATCTCGTTGACGAGGTAGGCGGCAAGCTCCTCCACGCCCTTGATCGCTAGGATGTCGTGCGGCGCCGGGTTGCCGTCGACGATGTAGTCGCCGAGTTCGACCACGTCCCCGTCCTGCAAGTGGATGTGCTTGCCCTTCGGGATCAGGTACTCGACGGCATCGGAGCCGTCGTGCGGCGTCAGCGTCAGGCGACGCTTGTTCTTGTAGTCGCGGCCGAAGGCGATCGAGCCCGACTTCTCGGCGATGATCGCCGCATCCTTCGGACGACGCGCCTCGAACAGCTCCGCCACCCGCGGCAGACCGCCGGTGATGTCGCGGGTCTTGGCCGAGTCCGTCGAGACACGGGCGAGCACGTCGCCGGCCCGCACCTTCGCACCCGGATCGAGACCGATGATGGCATCGACCGGCAGGTAGTAGCGGGCGTCCGAACCGCGGGCCAGCTTCACCGGCTTGCCGTCCTGATCCAGCACGAGCATGGCCGGCTTCAGGTCGGAGGTGCGGGACGAACCGCGCCAGTCGATGACGACGCGCTTGGCGATGCCGGTCGACTCGTCGGTGGTCTCGGTGATGGACTGGCCATCATAGAGATCCTCGTAGCCGACGATGCCGTCCACCTCGGCGACGATCGGACGGGTGTAGGGATCCCACTCGGCGATCCGCTGGCCACGCTTGATCGTGTCACCCTCGTCCACGCGCACACGGGCACCGTATTGCAGGCGGTGCACCGCCCGCTCGGTGCCGTCCGGCCCGACGATCACCACCGCGACCGAACGGCCGGTGGCGATGAGGTCGCCGTCCGAGTTCTTGGCCAGCGACCGGTTGCGGATCTTGATCGTGCCCTCGAAGCTCGACTCGACGAAGGACGAATCCGCGATCTGCGCCGCACCGCCGATGTGGAAGGTGCGCATGGTGAGCTGGGTGCCCGGCTCGCCGATCGACTGCGCCGCGATGACGCCGACGGCCTCGCCCATGTTGACGGGCGTGCCGCGGGCCAGATCGCGCCCGTAGCAGGTGGCGCAGACGCCGCTCTTGGTCTGGCAGACCAGCACCGAGCGGATCTTCACCTCCTGGATGCCGGCGGCGTTGATCGCCGGCAGGTGACGCTCCTCGATCGTCTCGTTCGTCTTGACGATGACGGTGCCGTCCTGCGCCACCAGATCCTCGGCCGTGGCGCGGCCCAGGATACGGATGGAGAGCGGAGCGACGACCTGGCCGGCATCGATGATGGCGCGCATCTTGATGCCGTTGGTCGTGCCGCAATCGACCTCACGGATGACCGCGTCCTGCGCCACGTCGACCAGACGGCGCGTCAGGTAGCCCGAGTTCGCGGTTTTCAGCGCCGTGTCCGCGAGGCCCTTGCGGGCGCCGTGGGTGGAGTTGAAGTACTCGAGAACGTCGAGGCCTTCCTTGAAGTTCGAGATGATCGGCGTCTCGATGATCTCACCCGACGGCTTGGCCATGAGGCCGCGCATCGCCGCGAGCTGCTTCATCTGCGCGGGCGAGCCACGGGCGCCCGAGTGGCTCATCATGTAGATCGAGTTGACCTGCTTGTCGGCCCCGTTCTCGTCCTTCTGGACGGCAGAGATCCGGCCCATCATCTCGGCGGCGAGCTTGTCCGAGCACTTGGCCCAGGCATCGACGACCTTGTTGTACTTCTCGCCCTGGGTGATCAGGCCGTCGTTGTACTGCTGCTCGTAATCCTTCACGAGCGTGCGGGTGTCCTCGACGATCGACCACTTGTTCTCCGGCACGACCATGTCGTCCTTGCCGAACGAGATGCCGGCCTTGAACGCGTGGCTGAAGCCGAGCGCCATGATGCGGTCGCAGAAGATCACCGACTCCTTCTGACCGCAGTGGCGGTAGACGGTGTCGATCATCGCCGAGATTTCCTTCTTCGTCATCAGCTTGTTGACGACGTCGAAGGGCACCTTCGGGTGCATCGGCAGCACGCCGGACAGGATCACGCGGCCCGGCGTGGTGTCGTAGATCCGGGAGACCGGCTCGCCATCGGGGCCGAGGCCGCGCCAGCGCCACTTGATCTTCGAGTGCAGCGAGACGGACTTGGCCGCGAGCGCGTGCTCGAGCTGACCGATATCGCCGAACACACCCTGCATCGGGTTCTGCTTGTCGTCGGCCTTGTGCTCGCCGACCGAGCCGTCGGCGACGATCGAGAGGTAGTAGAGGCCCAGCACGATGTCCTGGCTCGGCACGATGATCGGCTGACCGTTGGCCGGGTGCAGGATGTTGTTGGTCGACATCATCAGGACGCGCGCCTCCAACTGAGCCTCGAGGCTCAGGGGCACGTGCACGGCCATCTGGTCGCCGTCGAAGTCGGCGTTGAACGCGGCGCAGACCAGCGGGTGGAGCTGGATCGCCTTGCCCTCGATCAGCTTCGGCTCGAATGCCTGGATGCCGAGGCGGTGGAGCGTCGGCGCGCGGTTGAGCATTACGGGATGCTCGCGGATCACCTCGTCGAGGATATCCCAAACCTCGGGCTTCTCCTTCTCGACGAGCTTCTTCGCCTGCTTGACGGTGGCGGAGAAACCCTTGGCGTCGAGGCGCGCGTAGATGAACGGCTTGAACAGCTCGAGCGCCATCTTCTTCGGCAGGCCGCACTGGTGCAGCTTCAGCTCGGGACCGACCACGATGACCGAACGGCCGGAGTAATCGACGCGCTTGCCGAGCAGGTTCTGGCGGAAGCGGCCCTGCTTGCCCTTCAGCATGTCGGCGAGCGACTTCAGCGGACGCTTGTTGGCACCCGTGATGACGCGGCCGCGGCGGCCGTTGTCGAACAGCGCATCGACCGCTTCCTGAAGCATGCGCTTCTCGTTGCGGATGATGATGTCCGGCGCGCGCAGCTCGATCAGCCGCTTGAGGCGGTTGTTGCGGTTGATGACGCGGCGATAGAGGTCGTTGAGATCCGACGTGGCGAAGCGGCCGCCGTCCAGCGGGACCAGCGGGCGCAGGTCCGGCGGGATGACGGGCACGACCGTCAGGATCATCCACTCGGGCTTGTTGCCCGAGAGCTGGAACGCCTCGATGATCTTGAGGCGCTTCATCAGCTTCTTGGGCTTCAGCTCGGAGGTCGTCGTTGCGATCTCCTCCTTGAGCGACGTCGCGATGCCCTCGAGGTCGAGTTCCATCAGGATGCGCCGGATCGCCTCGGCGCCGATCATCGCCGTGAACGAATCCTCGCCGTACTCCTCCTGCGCGCGCAGGTACTCCTCCTCCGAGAGGAGCTGACGCTCCTTGAGGGGGGTGAGGCCCGGCTCAATGACGACGTAGGACTCGAAGTACAGGATCCGCTCGAGATCCTTGAGCGCCATGTCGAGCAGCAAGCCGATGCGGCTCGGCAGCGACTTCAGGAACCAGATATGGGCGACGGGGGCCGCCAGCTCGATATGGCCCATGCGGTCGCGACGGACGCGCGCGAGGGTGACCTCGACGCCGCACTTCTCGCAGATGACGCCCTTGTACTTCATGCGCTTGTACTTGCCGCACAAGCACTCGTAATCCTTGATCGGCCCGAAGATACGCGCGCAGAACAGGCCGTCGCGCTCGGGCTTGAAGGTACGGTAGTTGATCGTCTCGGGCTTCTTGATCTCACCGTAGGACCAAGACAGAATTTTCTCGGGCGACGAGATCGAGATCTTGATCTGGTCGAAGCTCTGCGGCTGGGCCTGCTGATTGAAAAGGTTCATGACCTCTTGGTTCATGATCCGCTCCTTGCTCGCCGGCTGCCCCGCGCCTGGGCAGTCACGGCTTGATCCTCATGGCGCCGCGCTCGTCCGGAGCGCCGCTGGCCGTCGTCGTGCTTGGGAAGGCCCCACCCCTTCCTGCTCGACCGCGGCGGGGCCTCGGGAAAGGCACCGCCGCGGGAGGTGATGGCGGTCGTTACTCGGCGGCGTCGGCCGGCGGCTCGATCTGGTCGTTGGCCGCCTGCTGCTGCTTGGAGGAGGTGAGCTCGACGTTGAGGCCGAGCGAGCGCATCTCCTTGACGAGCACGTTGAAGCTCTCGGGGATGCCGGCCTCGAAGGTGTCGTCGCCGCGCACGATCGCCTCGTAGACCTTGGTGCGGCCGGCCACGTCGTCCGACTTCACCGTGAGCATCTCCTGCAGCGTGTAGGCCGCGCCGTAGGCCTCGAGCGCCCAGACCTCCATCTCACCGAAGCGCTGACCGCCGAACTGCGCCTTGCCGCCCAGCGGCTGCTGGGTGACGAGCGAGTACGGGCCGATCGAGCGCGCGTGGATCTTGTCGTCCACGAGGTGGTGCAGCTTCAGCATGTAGATGTAGCCCATGGTGACCTTGCGGTCGAAGGGCTCGCCGGTGCGACCGTCGTAGAGGGTCGACTGCGCCGAGCGGTCGAGCCCGGCCATCTCCAGCATCGTCTCGATGTCGGCTTCCTTGGCGCCGTTGAACACCGGGGTGGCCATCGGCACGCCGCGGCGCACGTTGTTGCCCGCCTCGGCCAGAGCCTCGTCGGACAGCCCCTCGATCTCGGACGGCGAGTAGATCGCTTCCATCTCGGCCCGCAGCGGCGCGATGTCCTGATTCTTCAGATAGGCATCGACCGCCTTGGCGACCTTGCGACCCAAGCCCGCAGCCGCCCAGCCCAGATGGGTTTCCAGGATCTGGCCGACATTCATGCGCGAGGGCACGCCGAGCGGGTTGAGCACGATGTCGGCATGCGTGCCGTCTTCGAGGAACGGCATGTCCTCGATCGGCACGATGCGCGACACGACACCCTTGTTGCCGTGGCGGCCGGCCATCTTGTCGCCGGGCTGGATCTTGCGCTTCACCGCCACGAAGACCTTGACCATCTTCATGACGCCGGGCGGAAGCTCGTCACCGCGCTGCAGCTTCTCGACCTTGTCGAGGAAGCGCTGCTCGAGGCGCTTCTTCGACTCGTCGTACTGCTTCTGCATCGCCTCGATTTCCGTCATCAGACGGTCGTCGACGACGGCGAACTGCCACCATTGCGAGCGGGGATACTCGCTGATGATCTCGCGGGTCAGCGTGGTGTCCTTGCGGAAGCCCTTCGGACCGGCGATCGGCGACTGACCGATCAGCACCTCGGCCAAGCGGGCATAGGTGTTGCGGTCGAGGATCGTCTGCTCGTCGTCGCGGTCCTTGGCGAGACGCTCGATCTCCTCGCGCTCGATCGCCTGGGCGCGCTCGTCCTTGTCGACGCCGTGGCGGTTGAACACACGAACCTCGACGATCGTGCCGGTCACGCCCGGGGGAACCCGGAGCGAGGTGTCGCGCACGTCCGAGGCCTTCTCGCCGAAGATGGCGCGCAGGAGCTTCTCCTCCGGCGTCATCGGGCTCTCGCCCTTCGGCGTGATCTTGCCGACGAGGATGTCGCCGGCATGCACCTCGGCGCCGATATAGACGATGCCGGCCTCGTCGAGGTTCTTGAGCGCCTCTTCCGAGACGTTCGGGATGTCGCGGGTGATCTCCTCCGGACCCAGCTTGGTGTCGCGGGCCATCACCTCGAATTCCTCGATGTGGATCGAGGTGAACACGTCATCCTTCACGATCCGCTCGGAGAGCAGGATCGAGTCCTCGAAGTTGTAGCCGTTCCACGGCATGAACGCGACGAGCACGTTGCGGCCGAGCGCGAGCTCGCCGAACTCGGTGGACGGTCCGTCGGCGATGATCTCGCCCTTCTTCACCGGCTCGCCGACGCGCACCAGCGGCTTCTGCGTGATGCAGGTCGACTGGTTCGAGCGCTGGAACTTCTGCAGGCGGTAGATGTCGACGCCGGGCTTGGTCGGGTCGGTCTCCTCCGAGGCGCGGATGACGATACGGGTGGCGTCCACCTGATCGACGATGCCGGAGCGGCGCGCGGCGATGGCGGCGCCGGAATCGCGGGCGACCACGGCCTCCATGCCGGTGCCGACGAAGGGCGCGTCGGCGCGAACCAGCGGCACCGCCTGGCGCTGCATGTTCGAGCCCATCAGCGCGCGGTTGGCGTCGTCGTTCTCGAGGAACGGGATCAGCGCCGCGGCGACCGACACAAGCTGCTTCGGCGACACGTCCATGAGATCGACGCGGTCGGGGGCGACCACGATGACTTCACCCGCGCGGCGGCAGACCACGAGGTCGTCCGTCAGCTTGCGGCCCTCGTCCATGCCGGCATTGGCCTGGGCGACGTAGTACTTCGCCTCTTCCATGGCGGAGAGGTAGGCGACCTCGTCGGTCACCACGCCGTCCTTCACCCGGCGGAACGGCGTCTCGATGAAGCCGTACTTGTTCACGCGGGCGAAGGTCGCCAGCGAGTTGATGAGGCCGATATTCGGGCCTTCCGGGGTCTCGATCGGGCAGATGCGGCCGTAATGGGTCGGGTGCACGTCGCGCACCTCGAAGCCGGCGCGCTCGCGGGTCAGACCGCCCGGGCCAAGCGCCGAGAGGCGGCGCTTGTGCGTCACTTCCGAGAGCGGGTTGGTCTGGTCCATGAACTGCGAGAGCTGCGACGAGCCGAAGAACTCGCGCACCGCCGCCGCGGCGGGCTTCGCGTTGATGAGGTCCTGCGGCATCACCGTGTCGATATCGACCGAGGACATGCGCTCCTTGATGGCGCGCTCCATCCGCAGGAGGCCCAGACGGTACTGGTTCTCCATCAGCTCGCCGACCGAGCGGACACGGCGGTTGCCGAGGTGGTCGATGTCGTCGATCTCGCCCTTGCCGTCGCGGAGATCCACGAGCGCCTTGACGACCGCGAGCATGTCCTCGCGCCGCAGCGTCCGCACGGTGTCGGCGGCATCGAGGTCGAGGCGCATGTTCATCTTCACGCGGCCGACGGCCGAGAGGTCGTAGCGCTCGGAATCGAAGAACAGCGAGTGGAACATCGCTTCCGCCGTGTCGAGCGTCGGCGGCTCGCCGGGACGCATCACGCGGTAGATGTCGAACAGCGCGCCTTCGCGGGCGGAGTTCTTGTCCACCGCCAGCGTATTGCGGATGTAGGGGCCGACATTGACGTGATCGATGTCGAGCACGGGCAGCTCGGTGACACCGACATCGTCGAGGCTCTTGAGGAGCTTTTCGGAGATCTCGTCGCCGGCCTCGGCCCAGATCTCGCCCGTCTTCATGTTGACGAGGTCTTCGGCGATGTACTGGCCGATCAGATCCTCGTCCGCGGCGCGCAGGAACTTGGTGCCCTTCTCGCCGATCAGACGCGCGTTGCGGGCGTTGAGCTTCTTGCCCGCCTCCAGCACGACCTCGCCGGAATCGGCGTCGACGAGATCGACCGAGGCCTTGAAGCCCTTGAGGCGCTCGGCGTCGAACGGCACGCGCCAATCCGCCCCGTCACGCTGGTAGGCGACGCGGTTGTAGAAGGTCGAGAGGATCTCTTCGCCGTCGAGGCCGAGCGCGAACAGCAGCGAGGTGACCGGCAGCTTGCGCTTGCGGTCGATGCGGACGTGCACGATGTCCTTGGCGTCGAACTCGACGTCGAGCCAGGAGCCCCGGTAGGGGATGATGCGGGCGGCAAACAGCAGCTTGCCGGACGAGTGCGTCTTGCCCTTGTCGTGGTCGAAGAACACGCCCGGGGAGCGGTGCATCTGCGAGACGATGACGCGCTCGGTGCCGTTGACGATGAAGGTGCCGTTATCCGTCATGAGCGGCATGTCGCCCATGTAGACATCCTGCTCCTTGATGTCCTTGACGGACTTGGCGCCGGTATCGGGGTCCACATCGAACACGATGAGCCGTAGCGTCACCTTGAGCGGGGCCGCGAAGGTGATGCCGCGCTGGCGGCACTCGTCGACGTCGTATTTCGGCTGTTCGAAGGTGTACCGCACGAACTCGAGCAGCGCCGTCGAGGCGAAGTCGGAGATCGGGAAGACCGACTTGAAGACGCTCTGCAGGCCCTCGTCGGCCCGCCCGCCCTCGGGCTCGTCCACCATCAGGAACTGGTCGTAGGACGCCTTTTGAACCTCGATGAGGTTCGGCATCTCGGCGACTTCCCGGATCTTACCGAAGAACTTGCGAATGCGCTTGCGACCGACCAGCGTATTGGCCATGAGACCTCGCTCCACCACCTCAGCGTAGGGTGCCCGGGGAAGGCGGACCGCCTCCCATCACCGGACCCGAAGGGCCGTCCCGCCGGACGATCAGCCCACCCGAACCGAATTCGTCTCCGTTCGCCGCCCATTCCTGCCTTCAGGAACGACGGCCGCCCGAAGCAGCGTTAGCCCGCGAGCCGGAGCCCGCGGGCGTCTGGCCGGCGCAGCCCCGAGGAGCGTGCGCCGGATGCGATGGGCCGGTCCCGGCCCATCGGCGGCTTACTTGAGCTCGACCTTGGCGCCGGCCTTCTCGAGCTGGGCCTTGAGCTTCTCGGCCTCGTCCTTGGTCGCGCCTTCCTTGACGGGCTTGGGCGCGCCCTCGACGAGGTCCTTGGCTTCCTTGAGGCCGAGGCCGGTGATCGCGCGGACCTCCTTGATGACCTCGATCTTCTTGTCGCCGGCGCCGGCGAGAACGACCGTGAACTCGGTCTGCTCTTCGACGGGGGCGGCGGTAGCGCCACTACCGCCCGGGCTGGCAACGGCGACGGCGGCGGCAGCCGAGACGCCCCACTTCTCTTCGAGGAGCTTGGCGAGCTCGGCGGCCTCGAGAACGGTCAGCGAGGAGAGGTCCTCGACGATCTTGGCGAGATCAGCCATGTGCGTGTTCCTTTGGTGTATCGGTTTGAACGGGTCGGTTTATGGGGGAGAAACGGCTCAGGCCGCCTCGTCCTTCTTGGCATAGGCCCCGAACACGCGGGCGAGCTTGGCCGCCGGCGCGTTGACGACCTGGGCGACCTTGGTCGCGGGAGCCTGGATGAGGCCCACGAGCTTGGCGCGCAGTTCGTCGAGGGACGGGAGCGAGGCGAGCGCCTTCACGCCGTCCGGGTTCAGGGCAGTCGTTCCCATGGCGCCGCCGAGAATCACGAGCTTGTCGTTCGTCTTGGCGAAGTCCACCGCAACCTTGGCGGCCGCAACCGGATCGCTGGAATAAGCGAGCAGGGTCGGGCCCTTCAGGAGGGGCTTGATGGAGGCGACGTCCGTGCCATCGAGAGCGATGCTGGCGAGCCGGTTCTTGGCGACCTTCACGGTGGCGCCGGCCTGCTTCATCTGCGAGCGCAGCTTCTGCATGTCGGCGACCGTGAGGCCTTTGTAGTGGGCCACGACGACGACGGCGTTCGCGTTGAACACGCCGTTGAGCGTCGAGACGAGATCAGCTTTAGCTGTCCGGTCCACTGTGCTCTCTCCGGTTGGCGGAACCTGAGACAGGCCCGCCGGTTGCACTTGCCGCCCGGAACGGATCTCGGCGTAGAAGCCGGAACCGTCGCGGACGACGTCTCACGGCCCTGTCCCTTTGAAGCGCCGCAGGGGCCCCTCGCGGGTGAGATTGGTTCAAACCGAGGTCTCCCGCCGGCGCCTGACGGCCCCGGAGGAAGACGTAGAGAAATTCGGTCTTCCCCGTCTGTGCAGGCTGTCGCCGATTAAGCCGGTCGCCCGGCGCCTGCAGTCTCGGACAGGACATAGCCGGAAACGGCGCTCGGAGCAGAAGCTCCAAGACCATCCCGGCCATCACCGTCCGGTTGCCCGAACGGCATCTCGAATGGAAACCGACCGATTGGCCGATCCCTTTCAATGGTTGAAATCGTGGAGCGCGGTCTATAGCGGCGTGCAAGCCGCCTGCCAAGTCCCGCAATGCGACTTTTCCGTCGCAGGCAAGGATGCAGACGAAGGATGCAGACGAGGCACGAGCGAGCGCGGGCGGGCATGGGCCCCGACCGGAGGCACGCCCCCGCCTTAACCGATCCTTGACTCTGCCCCCGCCGCGTCCGCCGCGGCGCGGAGCCCATGTGCGCCAGCGCATCCCGGCCCCAGCGCGGCGGCCTTACACCGCAGCGCACAAAAGCAGGGGATCTCGCGGGCGATGGCCTCGAAGGTGTTGTTGGCTCTGGTGGTGTTCGTGTTCCTCGTGGACGGCCACCTGCCCGGGATGCGCGAGCTGCGCAACCCGGACAGCGAGGGCGGGAAGGGCGCAAGCCGCGCTTCGCTGCTGTCGAAGCGGTCCGAGGCCTGAGCCTCGGACCGCCCGGGACGGCTCGCTCGAGCCCCGCTTCGGGATCAGTAGTTGATCTGGAGCTGTCCGCGGAACAGGTCGCCCTCGGCCCGGCCGACGCGGCTGCTGCTGGCCTCGCGGCGCTTCATATTGGCGTAGGCCAGGGTGAGCTCCACCGACTTGATCGGCTGGAACTCGATGCCGAGCTCCAGTTCGTCGGTGTCGAGGCGCGGCGCGTTCGTCCCGACCTTCCAGCCGCCGTCGTAGGTCTGCCAGCGGATGTAGGGCATGAACGGGCCGACCGGCGAATGGTCGACCTTGTACATCGCCTGGACGTAGCCGCCCTGCAGCGCCTTGGTCTGCACGGCCCGGGTGACGGGATCCCATTCGGGGCCACGGCCCCAGTTCCACTCGCCCTGAAGGCCGAAGGGCTGCGGGTACAGGATCGCGTGCAGGCCGACGCGCTCGTCGTCGAAGGAGTTGCCCAGGGTGGTGGTGGTGCCGAAGGTCGTTTCAGGCCGGAAGCGGTTGCGGTAGGCCGAGCCGCCGACCTCCAGCACCTGCCCCTTGAACACCTCGCCGAGCCCGTCGAGTTCGAACGGCCAGGTCGCCATCATCACCGTCATCAGGTCGTTGTTGGCCTCGACCCGGTTGATGGTCTGGCCGTTGTAGATGCCGACGCCGAAAGCGCCGTAATTGCCGAACAGCTTCTGGCCGCCCTTGGCGAGCCGGTCCCAGATGCGCTGCACGTGCCAGGGCGTGTAGTAGTAGGTGATGCCGATGTCGCGCTCGCCCGGCACGGCGCTGTTGATCGCGTCGGAGCGGTCGAGCGTCAGGCGGTTCTGCGAGGATTGCAGGTTTTCCCAGCCATAGGGCACCTTCTGCTGGCCGAAGCGCAGGCGGGTGCGGCGCTCGTCGTCGAGGAAGACGTCGGCATAGGCGTCGCGCAGCTGGGTGAAGTGCTGGCGCGACTCGGTGCCGGCCTGGTTCCCGACGTTCACCGCGAAGTCGGGCTGGATGTAGAGGAACACCCGCTCGTGGATGTCGCCCTGGAGGATCAGGCGCACCCGGCGGAAGGTGAAGTTGTTGCGGTCGGTGATGCCGCTGTCGTGGACCGAGCGCAGGCGCGAGATGCCGGCCGGCGCGGTGTCGTCGCCGGACAGGAACTCGTTGCCGCGCAACTGCGTGTAGCCGCGCAGCGACAGGCGCTCGAACCAGGTCTTGGGCCGGCCCGCGTGGCGGGGATCATCCGCGAGCAGCTCGGGCGAGGGCGGCACCAGCGCGTCGTACCACGTCTCCGGCTCGTCGATGGCGAAGCGGTGCGGAACCGGGCCGGGCGCGGCCGGCTGCGCCACGGCGGATTCGATCGGCCGGCCGGCGGCGGGGAAGGTGCCAGCATCGGTGGTGCGGGCGTTCGCCGGCCGCGTGGCGACGGCCGCGCCGCGCCGGGGGCCCCTGCCCTGCGCCTCCGCCTGCGCCTTGATCATCGCCTTGAGCTCGTTGATCTGCCGCTGCAGCTCCGCGACGGTCTGAGCCTGAGCCTGCGCGCCCGGCAGCACCAGGGCACTCGATAAGAGCAGCGCGGCCAGAAGACGTCTTTTCATCTCTCGAACCCCTATGCCGCAATCCGGGCCGGCGCGATGACGGTCGCCGTGTTGTGCCGGAATGCGCGCAGCCTTCGGTGACACATCGTCAAGCGCGGCACGCGTCCCCGTCAGCCGAACAGGCCGTCCTCGCCCTGCACGCCCGGGAAGGCGTGGAAGCCGGCGAAGTCGTTAGTCGGCTCAATCGCTTAGCGATCCTGGCGGCGCGTCCCACAGCCATGCTTGGCCGATAGCACCGGACTGGAAGGATTAAAAGTAATTCTCGAAAAAACGTGAGGATATATCAGACTCATTACTTATATTACGTCCGAATCCTCCGTATAATCCCTATATTTGCAAGTTTATTCTGTCATAAAAGTGACGTCATGTTGTGGTTTATTGTATCATTGCGCCACTGCGATTGACCAGCCTTTTCGATGACCGTTTACCAGGACAGATTGCGTGAGCGCCGCACGATCGCGGCGGCGAGAGGCGGCATCGTCACGGGCAAGGGTCGGTGGGCACGGACCCCACGGGATCGAGCGGCCTTCCGCATGCACCCGCTGCATGCCGCCGCCGGAGCCGCTTCATGGCCCGGCTGCGTCCTGAAGGCCGCATCGTCCGGATCTCGTCACCGGGAGGCGGGGCCGGCGCGGCGGACACGCGCCCGTCCTGCGGCCGGGCCTCCTATCGGGGGCCGAAAGCACGGGCCGACATGCATCGTGTCGCGTCAAAGAGGGGACGCCAACGCGGCGGGCTGTGCTAGATAGGCATCATGCGTTGTTCTCTTCCCATCTCCTCCCGTCGGCGCATCCTGTGCGTCTTCCCCGCCTACACGCCGTCCTTCGGGACGTTCTCCCACGCCTACCCGCTGATGGGCGGCGTGAAGGCGTTCATGCCGCCCCAGGGGCTCCTGCTGATCGCGGCCTACATGCCCGAGACCTGGGAATGCCGCTTCGTTGACGAGAACATCCGGCCCGCCTCGGCCAAGGACTTTGCCTGGGCCGATGCCGTGTTCGTCTCGGGCATGCATATCCAGGAGGGCCAGATCCACGATATTGGCCGGCGGGCGCATGCCGCCGGCAAGGTCGCGGCGCTCGGCGGACCCTCGGTGTCGGGCGCGCCGGAGAAGTACCCGGACTTCGACTATCTGCATGTCGGCGAGATCGGCGACGCCACCGACCGCCTCATCGCGATCCTCGACCGCGACCTGTCGCGGCCGGCGGCGCAGGTCGTGCTCGACACCACGGAGCGGCTGGCCCTGTCCGACTTCCCGGCCCCGGCCTACGAGGCCGCGCCGCTCAAGCGCTATCTGATCGGCTCGCTCCAGTTCTCCTCGGGCTGCCCCTATCGCTGCGAGTTCTGCGACATCCCGCAGCTCTACGGCCGCCAGCCGCGGTTGAAGAGCCCGGAGCAGATGTGCGCCGAACTCGACGCGATCATCAGCCAGCCGGGCCACCCGGCGGTGGTCTACTTCGTCGACGACAACTTCATCGCCAACCGCAAGGCGACCCGCGAGATGCTGCCGCATCTCGTGGAATGGCAGAAGAAGAACAACTACCCGCTCCAGTTCGCCTGCGAGGCGACGCTGAACATGGCCAAGCAGCCCGAGATCCTCGAGCTGATGCGGCAGGCCAACTTCATGACGGTGTTCGTCGGCATCGAGACGCCGGAAGCCGACGCGCTCAAGGGCATCGACAAGACCCACAACGCCGCCGTACCGATGTACGAGGCGATCGAGACGCTCAACAGCTACGGGCTGGAGGTGACCTCGGGCATCATCCTCGGCCTCGACTCGGATTCAGACAAGTCCGAGCAGAACCTGATCGACTTCATCGACAAGTCCGCGATCCCGGTGCTGACGATCAACCTACTCCAGGCACTGCCCAAGACGCCGCTCTGGGACCGGCTGCAACGCGAGGGCCGGCTCCTGCACGATGCGAGCCTGGAATCGAACGTGCTGTTCAAGCGCCCGCACGACACGGTGGTGAGTTCCTGGCGCCGGGCCATCGCCCATGCCTACGCCCCCGAGCACCTGTTCGAGCGCTTCAAGCACCAGTGCGACGTGACCTACGGCAACCGCATCGTCACCCCGACGAAGGGCAAGCTCACGGTCACCAACCTGCGCCGGGGCCTGATCCTCGGCTTCAACATCATCACGCGGGTGGGGCTGTTCTCCGATTACCGCCGGCCGTTCTGGCGGGCGGCGGGCCACGCGCTGAAGCGCGGGCAGATCGAAGCGGTGTTCAACATGGGCTTCGTCGCCCATCACCTGATCCGCTTCACCCGTGAGGCGCTGCGCGGCGAGCACAACGCTTCCTTCTACGCCGCCAAGGCGGCGGAAGCGGAGGCGCAGCGCGAACGGAGCTGGTGGGAGAACGCCCGCCGCCGCTTGGCGCCGGAGCGGGAAGCGGCCTGAGCGTTTCCGGGGCCTGCCAGCAGGGGGCCCTCGTCCTCGCCTCCCGAGGCAAAGCCACGATCGAATGGGCGGACCGCGTGTCCGCCCATCCGTCACGCGCAGGCCCAGGCGGCCTCGTCCGAGAACAAGGCCCGCAGCCATGCCCGTTCCCGATCCGAGCGGCCGGTCTCCGACAGGCTCGTCATCGGAGCGGGCCAGGCGAACAGGTAGCCCTGCCTCTGGTCGCAGCCGAGCTCGCGCAGAACCGCGAGCGGCTCTTGCGTCTCCACACCCTCGACCGTGACCCTGAGGCCGAGATCGTGCCCGAGAGGGGTGAGCGCGCGCACGATCGTCGGGGCGTCCGCGCGCTGCCCGAGGCAGCGCAGGAAGGACCGATCGACCTTGATCGTGTCGAACGGGAGGCGGCTCCCGCAGAGCCGGTCCGGCTCGCCTCTGAGAGCATCGTGCTGGAAATCAAATCCAGGACGATGCTCTAGCCTCTTGTTTTCGCATCATTTTTTCGAAAGCCGGAGGCCACCTTTCGGGACGATGCTCTAGAATCGGAACGCCCCGCGCCAGTCTGGCGTGGGGCGTGTCGTGGCCGATCAGGTGCTCAGGCGATCAGAACTTGCGCACCAGCGGGGTCGGGGCGACGGCAGCGGGGGCATCCCACTGGTAGCGGAACCCGACCGAGACGACGTCGGCGCTGATGTCGGTCGAGGCCGCGAGCGGGATGTTGCCGATGTTGTAGTCGCGGCCGGGGCCCGCCAGGAGAAGGCCGCGGTCGAAGAAGGCGTGGGCGTAGCTGGCCGTCAGCAGCACCGTGTCGCTCCAGCGATAGCTGCCGCCGATCGAGACGACGTAGCGGTCGCTGTCGGGCAGGCGCGCCGAGCGGTTCGAGAAGTCGATCGGCCCGTTGTCGTAGCCGAAGCCGGCCCGCAGGGTCAGGTTCGGCGACCAGTCGTACTCGGCACCGATCGAGTAGAAGAACGAGTCCTTGAAGTTGAGCGGCAGGTGGTTGACCGTCACGCCCAGCGCCCGCGAGACGATGCCGACGTCGCCGAGCCTCGACCAGTTGTCCCACTCGAAGCCGAGATTGATCCGGGTGACCGGGTTGATCGCCTGGGTCAGGCCGACGCTGACCTTCTCGGGCGTATTGAGGTTGGCCCGCACCTGCCCCAGGGCGATGGCCTGCCGCGGGTCGGGGAAGCCGATCGAGCCCTCGATGTCGTGGTGGACCGAGGAGCGGTAGCCGACGCCGATCGCCGTGCCGGCGGCGGGGGTGACCAGGACACCGGCGGTGAAGCCCACGCCCCAGGACTCGCCCTTGACGAAGCCCGACGGGTAGAGGCCCGGGAAGGTGCCGGACACCGGCACGGCCGCGCGCAGGGTCAGGCGGAAATACTCGATGCTCGGGCCGGCGGCGACGGACAGCCAGTCGTTGACCTTGAAGCCGACCACCGGGTTGAAGGCCAGCGAGAAGATCCGCGAGGAGCGGGAATAGACCGAGCCGGCCCAATCCTGGCGCGGCTTGGTGACGAGGCCGTAGGGCGCGCCGGTCTGGATGCCGACCCAGAGACGGTCGGTGAGCTGGTAGGAGGTGGCGCCCGAGGGCACCACGGCGCCCTGCCCGACCTCGCCGGAGGCGCCGAAGGGCAGCAGGCCCGGCGCGGTCCCCACCGTCGGCGTGATCTCCCCCGACAGGTTGATGAAGCTCAGGCTCTGCTCGCTGGCAAAGCCCGGCCGCATCGTCACCGTCGCCGGGTTCCAGAAGATCGACGAGACGCCCGCCCCGCCCGACGCCGCACCCGCGAAGGCGAGGCCCAACCCCTGTGCACTCTGCTCGCGCAGGCCGAAGGCACCGGCCTGCGCTCCGCCCGCGCCCGTCATCGAAACCGCCGCGACGGCTCCCGCGAGCCCGAGCGCGCGGATCGTCCCCCCTGTCATTGCTTTTCTCCGAAGCGGTTTCTTAGCGACCCAAGTCCCGTCCGTGATGGAAGAGGATCGCGCGCATTCGGTCCAGAGGGGAGAAAACCGAAAACTGAGTTATATATCAATTGATGAATTTATGTCACGGAACCAGGGGCATCCCCGTGCCCGTGCATTGAATGCGGCGGCACGGTGCCGCTTGCACCCCGGATCGGTCGCGGCCATGCTCTCGCACCCCTGGGAGAGCCTCGAGCAAGACGGAGACGCCGACGATGAAGTTGATCCGGCACGGCGCGAGCGGTGACGAGAAGCCGGGTCTCGTGGACGCGAAGGGAGGCTTGCGCGACCTGTCGGGAACCCTGCGCGATATTGCCGGACCGGGCCTCTCACGGGAATCGCTCGACCGGCTCGCGCGGATCGACCCCGAAAGCCTGCCGCTGCTGCCGCCCGGCACCCGCCTCGGCCCCTGCGTCGGCGGCACCCGCAACTTCGTGGCGATCGGCCTGAACTACGCCGACCACGCTGCCGAGACCGGGGCCGCGATCCCGGCCGAGCCCATCATCTTCAACAAGGCGCCCTCCTGCATCGTCGGCCCCAACGACACGGTGATCCTGCCCAAAGCCTCGGCCAAGACCGATTGGGAGGTGGAACTCGCCGTGGTGATCGGCGTCCGCGCCTCCTATGTCCACGCCAACGAGGCGCTGCGCTACGTGGCGGGCGTGTGCATCTGCAACGACCTGTCCGAGCGCGAATTCCAGATGGAGCGCGGCGGCACCTGGACCAAGGGCAAGGGCTGCCCGACCTTCGGCCCGCTCGGCCCCTGGCTCGTCACCCTCGACGAGATCCCGGACCTGAAGAACCTCTCGATGAGCCTCGATCTCAACGGCCGGCGGATGCAGACGGGCTCGACCGCGACGATGATCTTCGACGTGGCGCAGATCGTCGCCTACGTCTCGCACTTCATGATGCTGGAGCCTGGCGACGTCATCACCACCGGCACCCCGCCGGGCGTCGGCCTCGGCATGAAGCCGCCGCGCTACCTCAGGAGCGACGACGAGATGGTGCTGCGCATCGACGGCCTCGGCGAGCAGCGCCAGCGCGTCGTGGCCTTCGACGACTGGACCGCCAAGGTCGCCGCCGGCGAACCGACGAACTGACGCACGGCACAGGCTTCTCCAACGGGGCCGACGAGGCTTGCTCCCGGCAGAAGGCCCGGTCGTCTTCCTCGGCGGTCCCGGCCTGCCCGTCGCCTCCGCCGCGGATCCGTTGCGCCGTACGGGCTTTGCGGCGGATGGGGCCTTCTTCGCGCAGCCCGGATGCGGCGGGCCGGGGTGCCGTTCTGAGTGCCTCTCAACAAAACTCCGCTGCGCCGCCGTGCCCAGAGGGGGCCGATGGGTGATCGGGAGTTTTGTGAGGCACTCTGACACCCTCCGCGGACCGGTCACCGGCGCAACGGGGCCATCGCGCGGTTTTGCTCCAAGAGGATGCGGCCGATCAGGCCGTCGCAGTTCAGGGTCCGTCCGGCGCACGCGGCCGACATCTGAATCTTCACCTGCCCGCCCTCCTGCACGACCCTTCGGCAGATATAGGCGTCCGGTTGATCGCCGCGGGACTTGAAGAGCGTCCAGATGATAAAGTGCTTCGGGTCCTCGATCTCGATGACCGAGCCGTTGTCCCGCAGCACCTGGGCGCCCGGCTCTGCTTTGAGGGCCGCTACCATGGCACGGAATGGCAGCACGGCGCGCTCGCAGAGCGACTCGGCCTGCGCCGCCCACGGGCAGAGCAGCGCGAGTGCCGTTGCGAGGATCGGACGATCGGCCGGGAACATCAGAGGACTCGCTTAAAACCTGCGTTTCTTCGATGATGCTGCTTGTGGATGCAATAGCGGTCAAGCTTACGCGGCGATCGACGCCCATGCCTGCTGAAAACAGGGCAGAGCGCCACCCTTGCCGGGCGCTTCGCGAGCGGGCACTCCCGCGGCAAGGCTTGATTTTTCCCCCGCCTTCGCTCTCAAAGAGGCGCATGAGCGACACCGTAGTCTCCCTCACCGCCTCCTCGGCCTCCTCGGCTTCCGCCGCCATCCGGCATGATTGGACGCTCGCCGAGATCCAGGCGATCCACGACATGCCGCTGCTCGATCTCGTGCATCGGGCGGGCGTCGTGCACCGGGCGCACAACGACCCCGCCGACATCCAGCGGGCGGCGCTCCTGTCGATCAAGACCGGCGGCTGCCCCGAGGATTGCGCCTATTGCCCGCAATCGGCCCATCACAAGGGCGCGAACCTGCCCCGCGAACGGCTGATGCCGGTGGACGCCGTGCTGAAGGAGGCCGCCGCGGCCAAGGCCAACGGGGCGCACCGCTTCTGCATGGGCGCGGCGTGGCGCAAGCCCAAGGACGGGCCGGACTTCGACGCGGTGCTGGAGATGGTGCGCGGCGTGCGCGGCCTCGGCATGGAGGCCTGTGTCACGCTCGGCATGCTGACCCAAGCCCAAGCCCAGCGCCTCGCGGAGGCGGGGCTCACCTCCTACAACCACAACCTCGACACCGGCCCGGAATTCTACGGCGACATCATCTCGACCCGCACCTACGACGACCGGCTCCAGACCCTGGAGCATGTCCGGCAGGCCGGCATCGGCGTCTGCTGCGGCGGCATCGTCGGGATGGGCGAGCAGGTGCGCGACCGGGCCGAGATGCTGCTCGTGCTCGCCAACCACGCCCCGCACCCGGAAAGCGTGCCGATCAACGCGC
The DNA here is from genome assembly GCF_004683995.1 of Methylorubrum sp. Q1. Taxonomy (NCBI): domain Bacteria; kingdom Pseudomonadati; phylum Pseudomonadota; class Alphaproteobacteria; order Hyphomicrobiales; family Methylobacteriaceae; genus Methylorubrum; species Methylorubrum sp. Q1. The sequence goes on from NZ_SRHQ01000003.1 coordinate 340,247, forward strand.
TCGTCGCCGTCGAGGGCACGCCGCTGGAAGACCGGCCGCCGATCGATCCGCTCGACCTCGTGCGGATGTGCGCCACCGCCCGCATCGTCATGCCCAAGGCCCGCGTGCGCCTCAGCGCCGGCCGCAAGAGCCTGACCCGCGAGGCGCAGATCCTGTGCTTCCTCGCCGGGGCCAACTCGATCTTCTACGGCGAGCGCCTGCTCACCACCGCCAACAACGAGGCGGATGCCGACGCCGAGCTGCTGCGCGACATCGGCGTGCCGGTGCCCGAGGTGACGCTGGCCGCCGCGGAGTAGGGGCATGGCAAGGGGCACGGCAAGCCGGCCCTCACCTTGACTTGAAACGCCTCCCGTGAATGGTGCCGGCTCATTCTCAAGAGCCCGCCATGCACCGTTACCGTACCCATACCTGCGGGGCGATCCGCCCGTCCGATGTCGGGCAGACCGTCCGCCTGTCCGGCTGGTGCCACCGCATCCGCGACCATGGCGGCGTGCTCTTCATCGACCTGCGCGACCATTACGGCCTGACGCAGTGCGTGATCGATTCCGACTCGAAGGCCTTCAAGGCGGCCGAGACCGCCCGCTCCGAGTGGGTGATCCGCATCGACGGCCGCGTGCGCACCCGGCCCGCCGGCACCGAGAACCCGGAGCTGCCGACCGGCGCGGTCGAGGTCTATATCGATGACCTCGAAGTGCTGGGGCCGGCGGGCGAGCTGCCGCTGCCCGTCTTCGGCGACCAGGAATACCCGGAAGAGACCCGGCTCAAGTACCGCTTCCTCGATCTGCGCCGGGAGAAGCTGCACGCCAACATCATGAAGCGCGGCGCGATCGTCGACAGCCTGCGCCGCCGCATGCGCGAGGGCGGTTTCTTCGAATTCCAGACGCCGATCCTGACCGCCTCCTCGCCGGAGGGCGCGCGCGACTACCTCGTGCCGTCCCGCGTCCATCCCGGGAAGTTCTACGCGCTGCCGCAGGCGCCGCAGCAGTTCAAGCAGCTCACGATGATCGCGGGCTTCGACCGCTACTTCCAGATCGCCCCCTGCTTCCGCGACGAGGACGCCCGCGCCGACCGTTCGCCGGGCGAGTTCTATCAGCTCGACATCGAGATGAGCTTCGTCACGCAGGAGGACGTGTTCCAGGCGGTGGAGCCGGTGCTGCGCGGCGTGTTCGAGGAGTTCGCCGGCGGCAAGCGCGTGACGGGGGAATTCCCGCGCATCACCTACGCCGACGCGATGCTCAAATACGGCGTCGACAAGCCGGACCTGCGCAACCCGCTGATCATCGCCGACGTCACCGACGAATTCGCCGACGACGCGGTGGAGTTCAAGGCGTTCAAAGGCGTCATCAAGTCGGGCGGCGTGGTGCGCGCCATTCCCGCCACCGGCGCCGCCGGTCAGCCGCGCTCGTTCTTCGACAAGCTCAACGACTGGGCCCGCTCGGAAGGCGCGCCGGGGCTCGGCTACATCGTGTTCGAGGAAGAGGGCGGGGCGCTCACCGGCAAGGGGCCGATCGCCAAGTTCATCCCCGCCGCGATCCAGGCACGGATCGCCGAGAAGGCCGGGGCCAAGGCGGGCGACGCCGTGTTCTTCGCCGCCGGCACCGAGGCGAAGGCCGCCGGGCTCGCGGGCAAGGCGCGCATCCGCATCGGCGACGAGCTGAAGCTCTCCGACACGGACCAGTTCGCCTTCTGCTGGGTCGTCGATTTCCCGATGTACGAGTGGAACGAAGAAGACAAGAAGATCGACTTCTCCCACAACCCGTTCTCGATGCCGAACTACGATCGCGACGCATTCCTCGCCTTAGGCGAGGAAGACTCCCAAGAAATCCTTGGGATCAAGGCGTTCCAGTACGACATCGTCTGCAACGGCATCGAGCTGTCCTCGGGTGCGATCCGGAACCATCGCCCCGACGTGATGGAGAAGGCCTTTGCCATCGCCGGCTACGGCAAGGACGTGCTGGAGGAGAAGTTCGGCGGCATGCTGAACGCCCTGCGCCTCGGCGCCCCGCCGCACGGCGGCATCGCGCCGGGTGTCGACCGCATCGTCATGCTGCTGTGCGAGGAGCCGAACATCCGCGAGGTCGTGCTGTTCCCGATGAACCAGCGCGCCGAGGACCTGATGATGGGCGCGCCCGCCGAGGCGACCCCGAAGCAGCTGCGCGAGCTGCACATCCGGCTCAACCTGCCCGAGAAGAAGGCGTAGCGCCTAAACCCTCTCCCGCCGCGGGGGAGGGTGCCTGCGGAGCAGGCGGGTGAGGGCCCGGTTCCGCTTTGTCGGAAGCGGCGCTCCCCTCGCCCGCCCCCTTCGGGGCCACCCGCCACCGAAGGGGAGGGAAGCCGCGCAGGACCTGATGCCGCCCCATCCCACTCCCCTCACCGCCATCGTCGTCAGCCACGACAGCGCGGATGCCCTGCCCGCCTGCCTCGCGGCGCTCGCGCGCGAAAGCATCCCGGCGATCGTGGTCGACAATGCCAGCCGCGACGGCTCGGTGGCGGTGGCGCGGGCTCACGGCGCGCGGGTGATCGCCCATCCCCGCAACGAGGGCTACGGGCGGGCCAACAACATCGGCGTGCGCGCCGCCGAGGGGGCCCGGCACGTTCTCATCCTCAATCCCGATCTCGTGCTGCAACCGGGCGCCGCCGCCGCCCTGCTGGCCGCGGCGCAGGCCTGGTCTGACGCCGGCCTCCTGGCGCCGCGCATCCATGAGCCGGACGGGCGCTTCTTCTACCAGCCGCGCTCGCTGCTCGCGCCCTACCTCACCAATCCGAAGGGCCGGCGTGATCTCCCCGAGGGCGACGCCTGCGCGCCGTTCCTGTCGGGCGCCTGCCTGATGATCGAGCGGGCCTTCTTCCTCGACCTCGGCGGCTTCGACGAGAACATCTTCCTGTTCTACGAGGACGACGACCTCTGCCGCCGGGTGGCCGATGCGGGGCGCGCCCTGATCCACGTCCACGGCGCGGTGGCGCTGCACGGGCGAGGGCGCTCCTCGGCCCCGGCGCCGGGCCGGGTTTTTCGTACGCGCTGGCATCAGGCGTGGTCGCGGGCCTACGTCTCGCGGAAATACGGCCTGCCCGATCCGAGCCCCGGAATGCTGGCGACGAACGCGCCGAAGGCGGCGCTCTCCGCCCTCGCCTTCCGGCGCTCGGGGCTGGAACGCTACGGCGGCTCGGCGGCCGGCGCGCTCGCCGCCCTGCGCGGGCAGAGCGCGCTGGCCCGCGAAGGATTGGCACCGTGAGCGGCGTCCTGTCCGGCCCCACCATCGCGGAGGCACTGGCGCGCCCGCACAACGCCTTCTCGGGTCTGCGCCTGGCGCTGGCCCTGATGGTGGTGGTCAGCCACGCCTTCAGCGTCGTCTCCGGCCACGCGCTCGACGAGCCGCTGGCCCGCGCCACCAGCTTTTCGCTGGGCGAGCACGCGGTGAACGGCTTCTTCGCCGTCTCGGGCTTCCTCGTCACCATGAGCTACGATCGGCGCGGCTGGCGCGACTACGTCGTCGCCCGGAGCTTGCGCATTCTGCCGGGCCTCGTCGCCGCGACCCTGGCGGTCTCGCTGCTGCTCGGCGGCGCCCTCACCCGGCTGCCGCTCACCGAGTACTACGCCTCACCGGAACTGTGGCGCTTCGTGCGCGGCACGCTCCTGTCCTTCAAGAGCAACGCCAGCCTGCCCGGCCTCTTCGAGGCCAACCCCTTCCGCAGCCCGCTCGGTACGGTCTGGACCCTGAAATACGAGACGATCTGCTACGCCGGCGTCTTCGCCATCGGGCTTTTCGGGCTCCTGCGGCGGCGCTGGGCCGTGCCGGCGCTCACTGCGGCCCTGGCCCTGTCGCTGGCGGTGCTCGAAGTGGTCCGGCCCGAGATGTCCAAGGGCACCGAGACGGCCCTGCGCCTGCCGCTGATCTTCGCCGCCGGAGCCTGCCTCTACCTCTGGCGCGATTCCTTTCGCCTCACGCCCTGGCCGCTGCTCGTCCTGGCCGCGGGCCTCCTGTTGCAGGGCTACGCCCCCGCCCGGACACTGCTCTTCCTCGGCGAGAGCTACGCGGCGATCTGGCTCGCCTTCCTGCCCCCGCTCGCCCGCCCCGCCCTCGACCCGCCGGCCGACCTCTCCTACGGGGTCTATCTCTACGGCTGGCCGATCCAGCAGAGCCTGCACGCGCTCTGGCCCACGGCCTCCGCCCTGGCCCTGCTGACGCCGGCCCTCCTGCTCGCCGGGCTCGTCGCCGCCGCCTCCTGGTACGCGGTCGAGAAGCCGGCCCTGCGGCTCAAGGCGCGGGCACTCGGGCGGCGCACGCTGGGGACCATTGAGCCTGCGGGTCCGTGAAACGAAATTGATCTTCTCGCGCCTCCGATGCGTTTGAGATGCTCGAGGCGTGTCGTCACGCCGTCGTGGTGGGGTGCCCTGCGCACCCTAGCTACGGAGCCGGGTCCATATCCTCGGGCCCATTCCTCCCCCCGAAAGCCCGGATCGCCGCCCACCATGAAGGTCGTCGTGGATCTCAACCGCTGCCAAGCCTACGCGCAGTGCATCTACGCGGCGCCGGGGCACTTCGCCCTGCATGGCAGGGAGGCGCTGGTCTACGACCCCTCCCCGGACGAGACCGCACGGGGCGAGATCGAGCGGGCCATCCACGCCTGCCCGGTGCGGGCGATCACCGCCTACCCCGATGCCGCCGACGCGGCGGCCGGAGAGGCGCGGTGACGACACGCCCTGAACGCATCGTCATCGTCGGCGCCTCGCTGGCGGGGCATGCTGCCGCCCATGCCCTGCGTGAGCGGGGCTATGCCGGAAGCCTGACCCTGGTCGGCGCCGAGCGTCATCGGCCCTATGACCGGCCGCCGCTCTCCAAGCAGGTGCTGCGCGGGCTCTACTCCGCCGACACCACCCTGCCCTGTCATCCCGACCTCAACGCGGAGTTCCGCCTCGGCCGGCCGGCGACCCGGCTCGACCTGACCGGGCGCGCCGTCGAATGCGAAGACGGCAGCCGCCTGCCCTACGATCGGCTGCTGATCGCCACGGGAACCCGGGCGCGGCCCTGGCCGAACCCGGAGGAAGCGGGCCTCGCCGGTGTCTTCACCCTGCGCACCCGCGACGACGCCGAGCGGCTCGGCGCGCATCTGCGGACCAAGCCGCAACGCGTCGTCCTCGTCGGCGGCGGCTTCATCGGCTTCGAGGTGGCCTCGACCTGCCGCGATCTCGACATCCCGGTCACCCTGCTGGTGCGCGATGCCGTGCCGCTGGCCGCAGCGCTCGGCCCCCGCCTCGGCGGCCTGATCGGCGAGGTCGCCCGCGAGAGGGGTGTCGATCTGCGCCTCGAATCCGAGATCGAGCGGATGGAGGGGCAAGCGGGCCGCCTCGCGGCCGTGACCCTGAAGGACGGCGCGCGGATCGAGACCGATTGCCTCGTGGCCGCCATCGGCACGCTGCGCAACGTCGAATGGCTCGACGGCTCGGGGCTGGAAGCCGACGCGGGGGGCCTGCGCTGCGACGCCTTCTGCCGCGCCCTGCTCCATGACGGCCGCGTCGCCGAGAGCGTGTTCGCCGCGGGCGACGTGGCGCACTGGCCGAACCCGTACGACGACGACGCCTTGGTGGCGGTCGAGCACTGGGGCAACGCCCGGGCGCAAGCAGAGACCGCCGCCGCCAACATGCTGGCGGGCGACGCCTCGGCGATGCGCCGCCACGACCACCTGCCGGATTTCTGGTCGCAGCAATTCGGCCTGACGATCAAGCTCGTCGGCCTGACCGAGGGCGCCGACGCCCTCGCCGTGGTGCACGGCTCGCTCGAGGAGCGGCGCCTCGTGGCCGCCTTCGGCAAGGCGGGCCGCATCGTCGCCGCCGCCGCCATCGACAGCGCCCGCTGGCTGCCCGCCTACAAGGCCGCGATCCGCGAGCGCGCGCCCTTCCCGCCGATCGAGGACGCCGTCGATCAGCCCCGCATCCGTGTGCAGGAGCCATAGTCCCGTGAGCGGAAGCACGCTGTTCGAACAGATCCTCGATCCCGCCAACCGGGCGAACCCCTACCCGCTCTACGCCGAGCTGCGAAAGGCCCCCGTCGCGCGGCAGGCGGACGGCACCTACGTCGTCAGCACCCATGCCGAACTGGCGCGGCTGATCTCCGATCCCCGCATCAGCTCGGACGATCTGCCCGACCCGCAGAAATTCCGCTGGACGGGGCACCCCGTCACCGACCTGCTGGTGCGGCCGGTGCGGGCCGAGATCCGCAAGCGGCATCGCCCCTTCATCTTCCGCGACCCGCCCGACCACGACCGTCTGCGGGGCCAAGTGATGCGCTGCTTCACCCCCGAGCGGGTGCGCGGCATGCGCGCGAAGACACAAGCGATCACCGACGACCTGATCGGCAAGATGCAGGGCAAGTCCCGCATCGACCTCGTCGAGGACTTCTCCTATCCGCTCCCCGTCACCGTGATCTGCGAGCTGCTCGGCGTGCCTCCCGAGGATGAGGCGCAGTTCCACGGCTGGGCGACGCAACTCGCGACCGCGCTCGAGCCCAACCAGCGCGGCGACGAGGAGAATCAGGCCAAGAACGAGGTCTGCTTCAACGAGATCGCCGACTACCTCCAGGGGCTGATCAAGGAGAAGCGCAAGGACCGCCAAGAGGACATCCTCTCCGACCTCGCCAACGAGAAGGAGGGGATGAACGATTTCGACCTGATCGCCACCGCCGTGCTGCTCCTGGTGGCGGGCCACGAGACCACGGTGAACCTGATCACCAACGGCATGCTGACGCTGCTGCGCCTCCCCGAGCATCTCGAGCGCCTGCGCGCCGAGCCGGAGACCGCGCCGCGCCTGATCGAGGAGTTGCTGCGCTACGAGCCGCCGGTCCATTACCGCACCCGGCTGGCGCTCACCGACATTCCGGTGGCCGGAATCACGATCCCGAAGGATGCGCCGGTGATTTTCCTGCTCGCCGCCGCCAACCGCGACCCGATCCGCTTTCCCGACCCCGACCGCTTCGATCCCGACCGGCCCGACAACCGCCATCTCGGCTTCGGCGGCGGCCTGCACTACTGCGTCGGCGCCCCGCTCGCGCGGATCGAGGCGGAGGTGGCCCTGGTCAGCCTCGTGCGGCGCCTGAAGGGCGTGTCCCTGACCGAGGACCCGCCGCCCTACCGGCCCGGCGCCTCGCTGCGGGGGCCGCGGCACCTGAGGCTGGCGTTGGAGGGGGTGGCGGGGGAGTGATCTTCCACCCGAGTGCCGCTGGGACCCCCTCTCCCCGCGCGCGGAGAGGGGGGGGTGCGCACGCGACGGACGGGTCATCGAAAAAACGCCGCAGCCAAAAAGAAAAGCGCCCGACCTTTCGGCCGGGCGCTCCTCCAAACAACGTCCCTGCGGACGATCGCTTACGCGGTCAGAACCGTGGACGGCTCGACCTTCACACCCGGGCCCATCGTCGAGGTGACGGCGATGCGCTGGATGTAGGTGCCCTTGGCGCCCGTGGGCTTCGCCTTGGCGACCGCGTCGGCGAAGGCCTTGATGTTCTCGACGAGCTTCTGCTCATCGAAGGACACCTTGCCGATGCCGGCGTGGATGATGCCGGCCTTCTCGACGCGGAACTCGACCGCGCCGCCCTTGGCGGCGGCAACGGCGCCCTTCACGTCCATGGTGACGGTGCCGACCTTCGGGTTCGGCATCAGGCCGCGCGGGCCCAGCACCTTACCGAGACGGCCGACGAGCGGCATCAGGTCCGGGGTCGCGATGCAGCGATCGAACTCGATCTTGCCGCCCTGGACGATCTCGAGGAGATCCTCGGCGCCGACGATATCGGCACCCGCTGCGCGGGCGTCGTCCGCCTTGGCGCCACGGGCGAAGACCGCCACGCGGACCGTCCGGCCGGAGCCGTTCGGCAGGTTGCAGACGCCGCGGACCATCTGGTCGGCGTGGCGCGGATCGACGCCGAGATTCATCGAGATCTCGACGGTCTCGTCGAACTTGGCCGAAGCCTTCGACTTCACCAGCTTGATCGCCTCGTCGATGGCGTAGAGCTTCATCGGCTCCAGACCCTCGCGGGCGGCGCGGATGCGCTTTCCTTCGCGTGCCATATCGCCCTCCCTTACGCGACGACTTCGAGGCCCATGGCTCGCGCGGAGCCACGGATCATCGCGACCGCCGCATCGACGGAGTCGCAGTTCAGGTCGGGCATCTTCTTCTCGGCGATCTCGCGAAGCTGGGCTTCGGTGATCTTGCCGACGGTCGGGCCCTTGCCCGGGGTCTTGGAGCCGGAGGCCGGCTTCTTGCCGATCTTCAGGCCCACCGCCTTCTTCAGGAAGAAGGTGACCGGGGGCTGCTTCATCTCGAAGGTGAAGGAGCGGTCCTGATACGCGGTGATGATCACCGGGATCGGGGTGCCCTTCTCCATCTGCGCGGTCTTCGCGTTGAAGGCCTTGCAGAATTCCATGATGTTGAGGCCGCGCTGACCGAGCGCGGGGCCGATCGGCGGCGACGGGTTGGCGGCGCCGGCCGGGACCTGAAGCTTCACGTAGCCCGTGATCTTCTTCGCCATGGGACTTCTCCCAATGAGTGCCCATCGCCGGGCTGCCTAGGCACGGACGGACGGGCAGTGACAGGTCGCGGTGCGATCCGTGGTTCCCGGAGGCGAAGCCGGGCGGATCTCCCGCGGATGATGCCCTACCGAGGCAGGGACTTATCCGGCGAAGCCGGATCTCGATGAGACGACCACCCGTAGGTTTTGTGGAAGTCCCGCAAACTCATTCGACCGCTCAGCAGCCGCCCGTAAACAGCCCGAGACACAGAAGAAACGAGCCGACTTTGATTTCGGCGGCGCACCAATTCCAAGCGTGGAGGAGGGTGGCCGCGTCGATCATGCCGACTAGACCTTCTCGACTTGACCGTATTCCAGCTCGACCGGGGTGGCACGGCCGAAGATCGACACTGCCACCTTGAGGCGCGAGCGGGCGTCGTCGATTTCCTCGACGGTGCCGTTGAAGGAGGCGAAGGGGCCGTCGGAGACGCGCACGGTCTCGCCGATCTCGAAGGAGACCGTGTGCTTGGGGCGATCCACGCCCTCCTGCACCTGCCCCTTGATGCGCTCGGCCTCGGCGTCCGGGATCGGCACGGGCTTGGCCTTGTCGGCGCCCAGGAAGCCGGTCACCTTCGGGGTGTTCTTGATGAGGTGATAGACCTCGTCGGTCAGGTCGCACTTCACGAGCACGTAGCCCGGAAAGAACTTGCGCTCGGCATCGACCTTGCGGCCGCGGCGCACTTCGGTGACCTTCTCGGTCGGCACCATGACCTCGTCGAACAGTTCGGTCAGCCCACGCTGGGCCGCCTGATCCTTGATGGACTGGGCGACCTTATTCTCGAAGTTCGAGTAGGCGTGGACGATGTACCAGCGCTTCGACACGGGTCTCTCAACTCCTCGGCGTCCGTGAGACGCCTGCGATGACTCAGGCGCCGATCCCGAGGATCAGGCTGACGGCGAAGCGCATCACCTGATCGACGGCGACGAAGAACAGGCTTGCGACCACGACCATGATGAACACCATGATGGTGGTCACGGTGGTTTCCTTGCGGGTCGGCCACGTGACCTTGCGGCCCTCGTCGCGCACCTCGCCCAGGAACTCCACCGGGCCCACCCGCTTCGGCGCGGGGCGCGCGGGCGGGGTCGGGCGCTGGGGCGCGACGGGGGCCGTGCCGCGTTTGGGTCCGCGGGCCGCGTCGGCTTTCTTGGTCGCTTCGTTCGATGCCATGGCGCAACTGAAACCGGACAGGGCTCCGGGAACCACCGATCGCGGTGCGGGGACAATCGCGTCCCACACCGACAGCATCTGAGGATCTCGGAATGCGCCCGCTCTAGCGCAAGTGATCCGGCTTGTCGATGGGTTCGGGAAGGGGTGCCGCCGGTCGGATGCCAGGTCGGGCTCGGTGGGCGCCGTGGCAGGAGTGGAGGGACTCGAACCCCCAACCCCCGGTTTTGGAGACCGGTGCTCTGACCAGTTGAGCTACACTCCTACGGCGCGCGCGGCGCGGCTCGCGTCATGCCGCAACCTGCGGCCCAAAGCAAGGGCACGACGTCAGCAAGCAGAGTCATCGCTATTCTTCGTCCAGCTCGAAATCCGCATCCGCGAAGGGATAGGCCGCCTCGACGAGGTAGGGCCCGCCGCCGCGCGAGGTGCGGGCGGAGAACAGGGCGGCGCGGCGCACCGTGAAGGTTAGGCGGGCAAACACCCCCGCCTCGGCCAGCCTTCGCGCCACGGCCTCCGGGGAGGCCTCGCGGTTGAGGCGGGCCAGCGTCACGTGCGGCGTGAACTTGCGCCGCTCCGGCGCGGCCCCGGCCCGGCGGGCGATGCGCTCGTGCTCCTCCTGTAGGTCGATGAGCTCCGGGGTGGGGACGACCGAGGCGTAGAGCGCCCGCGGCCGGTCGCCGCCGAAGCTCGCCAGCCCGTCCAGTGTCACGGTGAGCGGCGCGCGCACCCGCGCCTCCCGCAGGCCGGCATCGATATCGGCGGCGATCATGGCGTCGATCTCACCGAGGAACCGCAGGGTGACGTGGTAGTCGCCCGGCTCGATCCAGCGCGCGCCGGGCAGGCCGCCGCGGAAGAACGACAGCCGCTCGGCGATGTCCGGCGGGATCTCGAGCCCGGTGAACAGGCGCGGCATGGTTCGCTACCCCTTCTTCTCCGGATTCTGGCCCAGGCGGCCCAGGAAGGTCTCGACGCTCGGCAGGATGCCCTCGACGATCCGCTCGACGCCCCTGGCGGTGGGGTGCAGCCCGTCATCCATGGTGTTGGCGCGCTGGCCCGTCACGCCGTCGAGAAAGAACGGGTAGAGCACGAGGCCGTGCGCCTTGGCCAAGTCGGGATAGATCGCGTCGAAGCGGGCGCGGTACTCCGTTCCGAGGTTCGGCGCGGCCAGCATGCCGGCGAGCAACACCGGGATGTTGCGCTCCTTCAGCCGCACGATGATCGTCTCAAGCGCCTTGCGGGTCACCGCCGGATCGGTGCCGCGCAGCATGTCATTGGCGCCGAGTTCGAGGATCACGCCCTGCGTGCCGTCCGGCACCGACCAGTCGAGCCGGTCGAGCCCGCCGGTGCTGGTGTCGCCCGATACACCGGCATTGGCGATCTCGACCCGGTACCCCTTGGCCTTCAGCACCCGCTCCAGAACCGCCGGGAAGGCGGCATCGGCCGGCAGGCGGTAGCCCGCGGTGAGGCTGTCGCCGAAGGCCACGAGCTTGAGCGGCGCCGGCTCGGCCTGGGCCGAGCCGGGCCGCAGGCCTGCGGCACCGACGAGCGTGGCTGCGGCGAAGAGGAGCATCAGCGCGACCCTGCGCCGGAGGCGGCGCGGGCCCACATCGGGTTCGTCCGCCTCGCGCCGGGCGCCCAAGCATGACACAAGCCTGCCGGGTCCGGCTTCCGCTTCGTTCGCGTGGTGCAAGACCGTATCCTTTCGCTCGGACATGTCCGGGTGGTTGCCAAGCTGCTCGCCAACTTCCCCGCCAAGATCGGTCGGTGCCTGATGTCGAACAAGGCTGTCTCCCTGTCGCAGATCGAGCTGAGCCTCGGCCGCGGCCCCGCGCGGGTGCATGTCCTGCGTGGCATCTCGCTCGATGTCGAGCGCGGCGAGGCGGTCGGGCTCGTCGGCCCCTCAGGCTCAGGGAAATCGACCCTGCTCACCGTCATGGCCGGGCTGGAGCGGCCCGATACCGGCCGCGTCACCATCGCCGGCACGGATCTCGGCGGGCTCGATGAGGACGGGCTCGCGCGCTTCCGCGGCCGCAACATCGGCATCGTGTTCCAGGCCTTCCACCTCGTGCCGACCATGACCGCGCTGGAGAACGTGGCGCTGCCGCTCGAACTCGCCAACGCATCCGATCCGCACGGACGGGCGGCGGCGGAACTCGAGGCGGTGGGGCTCGGGCACCGGCTGCGGCACTACCCGGCGCAGCTCTCCGGCGGGGAGCAGCAGCGGGTGGCGATCGCCCGTGCGCTCGCGCCCGATCCGGCGATCCTGGTGGCCGACGAGCCGACGGGAAACCTCGACGAGGCGACGGGGCGGCAGATCGTGGACCTGTTGTTCGGGCTCAAGCGCGACCGCGGCGCGACCCTGGTGCTGGTGACGCACGATCCCGGCCTCGCCCGGCTGTGCGACCGCACCGTGCGCCTGCGCGCCGGCCGGATCGAAGCGCCGGCCGAGGCGCAAGAAGCCTAAGTAGACAGGGCCTGGAAAAACGATGCCTTCCGGTGCCGGTCGGGCGCCGAAAGGCAAGCACATGTCGGGTGTTGAAGCCGTCTGCTCGCGCGTCGCATCAGGCGACGCGGCAAACAGAAAGATCAGGCGCTTAAGGGAGCGCCGATCCGGGCGCGGAGTTGAGCCCGCAGGTTCTGGTTGGCGGCGCTGCGGTCGGCGTCGAGGGCCCACATCAGGCGCAGGAGCCGGCTGATCGGGAGAGCCCGGTCCTCGATGGCCTCGGCAACCTGCTGCTGGATCGATTTCGAGGTCGCCATGAACGTCTCGGCCGTGGTCTGCATGAGTCGCATCCGGAAACGGGCTCGCCCCCCGCGGGGCGGGCTCTTAAACGGTTCCAAATCGCAAGGCCATAGGTTTGCCGGCTTGCAGTTAGCGGTTCCTTCGAAATCCCGCGCCGCACCTCACAGCTTTTTGAAGCCGGCTCTTCGTCAGGCGAGCGGCGAGCGCGTGTAGCCGTCGAGCAGATCCTGCGGATCGCGGTAGATCGCGATGCATCCGGCCGCCGACAGCGCGGCCTCCGGGAAGCCGCCGCACAAGACGCCGATCGTCGAAAGTCCAGCGCCGGCAGCGGCTTGTGCGTCGTAGGGGGTATCCCCGACCACCATCACCGCGTCTTTGGGGAGACCGGGAAGCTTCCTCAGCACGGCTTCGAAGATGTCGGGATGCGGCTTGGATCGATCGGCATCGTCGGAGGTCGTGACCACGTCGACGAGATCGGTGATGCCGAGGATTTTCTGGTAGTTTTCCACCTCGTCCGCCTTGCCGGAGGACGCGAGCGCGACGGTCTGGCCTGCATCGCGCACATGGCTGAGCAGTTCCTTCACCGCGGGAAACGGCTTGGCCTGCGCGAGATAGGACCGCTTGAACAGATCGGAGCGGTAAGCCTCGATTGCTTCGCCCTCGCGGGCGAGCCGATCCGCGTCGACGAAGACGGGCAGGAGCTGGTCGCCGCCCTTCCCGATCTGGCGGCGGACGTCCGCCTCCTCCGTCTCGATCCCGAAATGCGCAAAGGCCTCGACCCAGGCGCGGGCGTGCAGATCGACGCTGTCGAGCAGGGTGCCGTCGATGTCGAAGACGACGGCTTTGATGCGAGCGGACATCGAATCAGGCCCCGTCAGCGCGGAAACAGCTGAAGGCCGTCATCGGGGAGGAGATTGCGGGCGGGCCCGCCGGTCTGCTGGCCGCGGCCCTGCTGGTAGTAGGGCAGTTCGGGGCGACGGTCGTTGCCGCTGCCGGAATCGTATTCCCAGGGCGCGTTCCACGGGGCCCGGCCGCTCACCGCCGGCACGGCGGGGCCGGTGTAGAACGAGTCGCCTGGCCGCACGGGTCCCGCTGCCGCGGCGCTGGCCGCCAGCATCGTGCCGAGGCAGAGAGCGGCAGCACCTCGGCCGATCAACGCGCGCATCGCTTGTCATCCTCGATCGTAGCCGCGCCCCGCCGACGAAGCGCGAAAGGAAACGGCCGAGCCCGGCCCGCGTTCCGGGGTCTCAGGCTCGCTTGCCCCGACTTTCCACGGAGGGGCCCTAAAAAGCGAAGCCCGCCGGCCCCGGAGGGCGGCGGGCTCTCGAACCGCGTCCGTGTTGCGGGGCGGCTCAGTGGAGGACGAGCGCCTCGGCTCCGGCGCGGCTGGCAGCCGGCTTGGCCCTGGGTGCCGCCTTCACCGCCTTGGCGGCGGGCTTCTCGGCAGCCTTCGCGGACGTCGTGGCAGGCGCCTTCTTGGCCAGTGCCTTGGCAGGTGTTTTGGCTTTGGCAGCAGACTTGGCCGCCTTGGCGACGCTCGCCAGAGCCTCGGCGGGGGCCTGCACCGCCGGCTTGGCGCGGGCGGTGCGGGGCTTGGCAACCTTGGCGGGCGCCTCGGCTTCGATCAGCGCCGCAACCGGGGCCTGCCGCAGCTCGGACTCGGCCTGAAGCCAGTGGGCCTCGGCCCGGCCGAAAACCCGGCCTTCACCTTCCCAGATGTAGTAGGCGCGCTCGCGCACGCTGTTCTCGCACAACATCATAACGCTCTCCCGAAATCGTCCGACGTGAGTTCGAACGATGGAAGCGCATGGTTAAGGAGCGGTTAACCGCGTTCCGCGCTGCGGGAGAGACGGCGGTGGTTCGCGCGCACCTTGCGGCGATAGCCGGCCACCACCGCGCCGTGCGAGGCGCCCGTCGCGAGCTGCATCGCCGCCTCGCTGGCCGCGAACAGCTTCTCGCTCACCATGCGCTGCGCCTCCACCTGCGCACCGCTGCCCCCGGCCGCGAGCTTGGCCATCCGCAGGGCGATCACCGACTGCGCCTCGAAGGCGAGCAGGGTCGTGTCGAGGCCGAGCTTCCACCACGTCGCGTACATCGAACCTGCCCTCTCGCCGTCACACCGCTTCGATCCAGAGCCGTATCCGACCTGATGGCATCAGGCCGGCGTCTCTCAAGCATCGTCCTGGATACCGGATCCAGGACGATGCTTGAGGCTCTTGGTTTCGCATCACCTTTATTCCGAAAGCCGGAGGCCACCTTTCGGGATGATGCTCTAGGTCTTTGTTTTGACGCGCGTTCTTGCGACGAAGCGGTGACCGCTTCGTCGCAAGAACGCGCTCAGATGAATTGGATCAGGTCACGACGGCCCGCAGCGGCGCATGGCCGGGCTCGGGAACGGCGCCAAGACACACGTTCGAGAGTCGTTCCCGGCCGCCTCCGGTGGCTGGGCGGCCGGGAACGGCATCGCGGTTCAATCGAAGCTGCGGCCCTTGGCAGCCGAACCGCCCAGGCTGATCTTGACCTTCTTCGGTGGAGCCACTTGCCCCCCCTTGCCGCGCCCGGCCGGCACCTCGACCTCCGGCGCCGCCTGGGCGGGCTTCAACCGGGACTGGCCGTAGATCACCGAGCCGATCTCGCCCACGGCCTGGACCAGGTCGTCGCGCTCGCAGGCGCGGGCCACCTTCAGGCCGAGCTGGTGCATGTGGCTCTTGCCGTAGAGGTAGGCGGCGAGCTTGGCGCGGGTCAGCGCCGGAATCTCCTCGAGGATGTAGGGCAGATCGTAGTCGTCGGCGCGGTAGACCTCGCCGAGCCGTTCGAGGGAGACCGGGCATTCCGGATCGACGGTCGCGCCGGTGGTCGGATGGGCCTGGGTCATGGGTCACCTGCTGTCGGTGCAAAGGGCGATGGAGAGCGTGACGAAAGCGGCGAAGGCATGTCGGCGACCGCAGCGTCCGCCACGGAAGACGGCCTGACCGCGATCAGGTCGGAACGCGCGGGAAGGCATCCGGTGCAAACCGAGGCGATCGCGATCCGGGCGCGCCGGTCGCTGCGCTCCCAGACGGATTCGCGCAAGGTCCCTGCAGCGGCCGGCCCGGTCGTCGGCCCGGAGGCCGGCACCCCGGAGGCCGAAGTCCCGGCGAGCCGGGCTTCCGGGTTCGCGCGGATCCGCAGGTAGAGCGGCTCCTCCGCACGGACAGCGGAAATCGGACCGTACGGAGACCCACACAGGGCCATCCCGTACACGGCCGCGCCGAGGAGCGCGAACCGGCCCGGACGTGCCGATGCCTTGCGCCGCGCGGCGCCTCGTGCCGTGCAGCCCGATGTCATGCCGGTTGTCATGCGGATGCGCGGGTCTCGCCATGGCGGTTGCGGGCGCCGGTTCCCGCATCGCGGGCTTCCGGGCCGAACAGGATCGGCCGGGATGGTCAACAAGACCTTAACCGCGGCATCCATGCGAGGCGAGCCATCCCACGCG